>JBCDFM010000105.1:0-12723 GCA_039178015.1 Pseudomonadota bacterium | reverse complement strand
CTGTTGAATCAAATTGGGGACGCTGCCTATTCAACGACCAAGCACGCTGCGGTGGGCTTTGCCGAAGCCTTGGCTATCACGCATGCGGATGATGGCATTGGTGTCTCTGTGCTGTGTCCCCAGGCGGTGGCGACTCGCATGATTAGTGCGGCCGGCGATGACTCTGGAGGTACCGCTGGCGTAGACGGCGTGCTAACACCAAAGCAGGTGGCCGAAGAGGTGGTAACCGGTCTTGCCGCGGAGGAATTCCTTATACTGCCGCACAAAGAAGTGGAGCAATATCGCCAGCGTAAAGCGGCGGATTATGATCGCTGGTTGGGCGGCATGCGCAAGCTGCGCGCTCGCTTTGGTTTGTCGCAACGCCAGGAAGCCTAAGCGGGGCAGGGAACAACCGTGGAGATAACTCAGCGCTTCGCGAGAACAATCCTCAATGGTTTTGAGTCATACTTCGCCGAGTTTCAAAATATCACGCTCGCTGCCAAATCCTGGTTTGAAAACGCCGATTGGCAGGGCATCCAGCGCGCTTCCTCAGAACGCATAGATCTCTACAAAGTACACACCTCCAAGGTCAGCACCTTCGTTGAGTTGATCGCCGGAGAGCAGCTGCATGATCTACAGTTTTGGAAAAGTGCGCGAGAAGCCTATGCAGCGCTGATCGAAGGGCACGATAATTTCGAAATAGCGGAGACATTCTTTAACTCCATTTACGGTTCAGTGTTTAAACACCGCAAGATCCGCAACGAATATGTATTTGTTTTTTCGCCTCAGGGCGATATGCCGTCGGGTAATCTGAGTCGGGTATTCAACCGCTATCCACTCGATGAACCGCTGGAGGATCTGCTGGCGCGTTTACTG
The DNA here is from genome assembly GCA_039178015.1 of Pseudomonadota bacterium. Lineage (GTDB taxonomy): Bacteria > Pseudomonadota > Gammaproteobacteria > Pseudomonadales > Halieaceae > JARRPM01. The sequence goes on along the minus strand of JBCDFM010000105.1, from coordinate 11,868 downwards.
GATGACTACGCATTTTCTATCCCATATGAACACCAGGCCAGGGATATTCGCAACATTATTTCCGTGGTAAATAAGTTTTTGACGCCGCGGTTTAGCCTGGCGCGCGAGAACGTGGAGTTTCAGGTGCTCAAGCATCATTTCTATCGCAATAAGGGCGCCTATATTGTCGGTCGAATTGTGTGCGGCGCGGACTCCATGCCATTCGTGTTGCCGATTCTTCATAATGAAGCGGGTGCCGTTTATGTCGACACCGTCTTGTTCGGTTCCGATAAAGTCAGCGTGCTCTTCAGTTTTACCCGCTCTTACTTTCTGGTCGATGTCAGCATTCCGTCTCAATATGTACTGTTTCTACAGCAAATGATGCCCGCTAAACCTATCTCTGAAATCTATAGCTCAATGGGCTACAACAAGCACGGCAAGACCTACTACCATCGGTGTGCCTATCGGCACATGAAGAGCACGTCTGATCAATTTATGATCGCGCCTGGTATCAAGGGCATGGTGATGACTGTGTTTACCATGCCTTCCTATGATTTTGTCTTCAAAATAATTAAGGACCGGTTCACACCGCCTAAGGATATGACGCGCGAACAGGTGAAAGCCAAGTACCGTCTCGTGAAGCGCGCAGACCGGGCGGGTCGAATGGCGGATACCCAGGAGTTTACAAATCTTGCGTTTGCACGGGATCGCTTTTCTGATGAGGTGATGGAAGAACTGCAAAAAGCGGCACCGTCCATGCTGGAAGAACATGGCAAGGCTCTGGTGATCAAGCACGTTTACGTAGAGCGACGTATGACCCCTCTCAATCTTTATCTGCAGGATGCAACCGATGAACAGTTACGGGATGTGATGGATGAGTACGGCAACGCAATCAAGCAGCTGGCTGCGGCCAATATTTTTCCCGGAGATATGCTCTTAAAGAACTTCGGTGTGACGCGACACGGCCGCGTGGTGTTTTATGACTACGATGAGATCATGCCCTTGGTAGATTGTCACTTTAGAGTGATACCCGCACCGCGCAATGAGATGGAAGAAATGTCGAGCCAGCCCTGGTACTCGGTGGGCCCCAACGATATTTTCCCCGAAGAATTCCGCCTATTTTTCTCAGGCAATCAACGGGCGCGCAAGGTGTTCGATCAACTACACAGCGATCTCTATGAGGCTGACTTTTGGCAGACCATGCAGCAGCGTATACGCGAAGGTCATATAGAGGATTTCTTCCCTTATCGACGCAAACTGCGCTTTGACCGGGGCGCACATGCCGTCGCGCCAGAGGCACAGGAGCTGGTCTAATGGCAACCATTTATTTATTTCGCCACGGACAGGCGTCTTTTGGTGCAGATGACTACGACAAACTCTCCCCGCTAGGTGAGCGTCAGGCCACTGTGCTGGGTGAGTATTTACGCGATACCGGAGTTGTGCTGGATGCTGCTTACAGTGGCAATCTGTCGCGCCAGTGCGAGACGGCGCGGCTGGCGCTGCTTGGGCAGCCGAGCACCGTGCAACATATCATTGATGATCGCTTTAATGAAATCGATAACGACGAGCAGGTAAAAGCAATACTGCCAAAGCTCGTGAAAACCGACGCCAGGCTGGCGGCCATTGTGGAGCGGGGTTTAAGCTCCAGCAAGGATTATCAAAAAGTGATTGATGCGGTGTTCAATTACTGGGTGTCGCCTGAATGTGATGAACCAGGCATCCGCAGCTGGACAGACTATTCGAGCGCTGTACGGGCTGCCCTGCGCGAAGTGATGACAACCCAGGGAAGTGGTAAGACGACGGGCATATTCACCTCCGGCGGAACAATAGCGACGATTGTGGCCCAGGTGTTGGGTTTGGCCGGGTATCAGACCTATCAGTTTTATGAGCCGGTGTTTAACTGCTCGGTGACACAGCTGTTTTATAGCGGTAGCAAAATCTCGCTGTCGTACTTCAACGATCGCTCTTATCTTCAATTGCTTGGTGCCAAAACGACCGAAGATTTGGTCACCTACCGTTGAGCCTGTTATGACGGACATCTATCTCGTGCGACACGGCGAGGCAGCCGCGACCTGGGCGCAGTCGCCAGATCCCGGCCTCTCAGAAAAGGGGCAACAGCAGGCGCGTCATGCAGCCGATAGTTTGATGCCCGTGTTGGGTACGAATGCCGTGGCGCTGATCAGCTCACCAATGCTTCGCGCACGTGAAACAGCCGAGCCCCTCGCCAATCAGCTACAGCAAGAAGTGACGGTGCACGAGGCATTCCGAGAAATTCAAGCCCCGGTACCGCTGGCCGAACGGCAGCGTTGGCTGCGGGCGTTCATGCAACAGCAATGGCAAGATCAAAGCGACGCACTGCACCAATGGCGCGACCATGCCTTCGAGTCTCTTTTAGCCCTGCCGCGAAGCGCGGTTATTTTCACGCACTTCCTGGTGATCAATGCCGTGGTAGGACAGATCAAGAACGAATCTGCAACACTGTGTTGCTGGCCTGACAACGGATCGATAACGCATCTGCGCCTGGATAGTGAAGCGTTAAGCCTGGTCGCGCTGGGGAAGCAGATGCAGACGCTCGTGAACTAGCGTGGCCTGATGCCCTGCTCGATATTGCTTCGGTCATCGGTACTCTGGCCACCTGGAGTAGCCCAACAGCGTGTGTATTGACCTGTCATCGAAACTGGCTCTGTTTGTCGAAACAGATCATTCAGTGTGACTGCACTTCAGTGTAGACCCCGCTGACGTGAACTGCTTGTATTCGGCCTGAACTAGTCTGGCTCTTCGTCTCGCAGTCGAATGAGTGCTTCCTGCGCTGACGAAGCTATCAGGAGTCCGTCGCGTGTATAAAAACTCCCTCGGCTAAAACCGCGGCCAGCGGCAGCGTTTGGGCTGTCCATGCTGTAGAGAACGTAATCATCCAGCCTGAATGGTCGGTGAAACCATAGCGCGTGATCCAGGCTCGCAGTTTGCACGCGCTTGCTCATCGGGCTGAAAGGATGCGGATAGAGTGCGGTACCCAGAAGTCCGAAGTCAGAGACGAAGGCCAGCATAGTCTGGTGCAGGCTTAGCCTATCGCCTAGTTCACCCTGAATCTCAAACCACATATGCTCTACGGGCTCCTGAGGTTGAGGGTTTACCCTGTCTCGAGGGAGTACGCGGCGCCTTTCTATCGGGAGTTCTTGCGGGAAATAGGCCTGAGCGCCGAACTGCTTGGCAAGTTTGGCCCACTCTTCTTGTTCTGACTTCAGCGCTTCAGGCGGCGGTACATCAGGCATGGATGATTGATGTGACAGTCCTTCCTCTAACACTTGAAAGGACACTTCGGTGCTAAAAATCGCACGGCCATCCTGTTTGGCAACTACTCTGCGCGTCGTGAAACTCCTGCCGTCTCGGATGGGATCGACTTCATATACGATTTGTTTGCTGGGGTCGCCTGGGCGCATAAAGTAGCCGTGCATTGAGTGTGCGGCTCTGTCTTCAGGGACTGTGCGCAGTGACGCGTTGAGTGATTGCGCCAGCACCTGTCCCCCGAAAACTCTCGAGGGGCGCTTCGGGCTATTTCCGATGAACAGGTATTTATCGACGGTTTCGACTTCGAGGTAGCGCATTAGCTTCCTCAGCTTATCAGACATGGTCATGCTCCATTGCGAGGTCGTGCTTCAGCCGCGTGTTACCAGGCCGTTCAAAAAGATATCGAAATAATCGCCAGCAGCATCATCGAGGTTGTCAATCCTGCGCCACAGCGCCAACTCCATGGACGCGTTGATCGCACCTGCAATGAGATTCTGTGCGATAAAGGCGTCAATCTCGCGCACGCTTCCATCCTCCATCCCCTCCCGTAGAAAGTCGCCGAAGCGGGCGTTGTTGACATCGGTCCGTTCGAGAATGGCTTTTCTGCGTTCCATAGGTAAAGCAGTGATTGAGTTGTATCGAATCAGTGGACCCTCATTGGAGTTTTGAAAGTAAAAGATACGACGGAAGGTTTGCTCGATTTTTTGCAAGCCATTGGCATCGCTGTTGCTGGCTTGGCGATGGATATTCTCCATAATGTCCAGCGAGCGCGAATAGCAGTTGAATAACAGGTCTTCTTTGTTACGTATGTGGTAGTAAAACGCACCTTTGGAAACCTGAAGCTGCTCAGCGATTTCATCGAGTGACGTGCCGTCAAAGCCCTGCTTGTTGAACAACCAGGTACCCGTACGATAAAAGGCCTCTTGCTTTAGACGATTCTGTTGGTCTCGGTCAAATCCCTGCATGGGAAGCGCAGTGGATTCGACGACGTCTGCCGGTACGGAATGAAACTCATCGCTGCCACCGTGCAGGCCTCGAGCGAGAATGTCGACAGCCTTGCGAGCCGTATCGCGCACCTGATCGCTTGGTATCTTGTGAAGCCAGGAAAATGCCCAATCCACGGAACCTAGCATCGCTCGTGTGGCAGCAGTGGTTTCGACTGCTCGGAATGAGCCATCTTCTATGCCCTCGCGGAGGTGCTGACGCAGCCGTTTAAACAAAGCGATGTATTGCGCTTCAACAGCCTCTCGGTGTGAGCCTTTGAGCGAGGCTATCTCTAGTAGCGCTGCAATGTGACTGCCACGCCCCTCAAACGCCGCCAGCCAGTTCTCGAAGAATGTATGAAAGTACGCGCCGAGCCTTTCTTTAGGACTCCTAAACCGCTGTTCGATGGCATCAAGATTGCTGTGGTGGACTGCTAGGGCCGCCATGTAGCACTGATAGATCAGCTCTTCTTTGGTTTTAACGTAGTAGTAGAGGCTGGTTTTAGTCAGGCCCAGATTTTCGGCGATATCCTTGAGCGTGGTCGCGCGTGAACCCTTTGAATTAAATAATCGTGCTGCCTGCGAGAGTATGGCAAGGCGTTTGGCGTCGTGTTGCACAGTGCGATTGAACGGTGAGACCGACGTTGTGTCGGCCGCGAATTTATCCTCAGCCATACCCGTTTCTCTGATTCTGAAAGGCGAATGCAGGAAGCTGGGACTGTACAACGTACCAGCAATTCTAAGATTAGAACTTTAAGTATTTTTTTTGTCGCTGTCCATAGTTAGACTGCTTGAGGCTGTTTCATTTGCGCAGTTTTGACATTGAGCCAATGGTGGGAGCGATAGCGGTTCACTAGCATGGTTGCCTTGGTGCCGTAATCCAAAATCATGACACCGAAGATCCAGTACACCGAAAAATCGAAGAATAGAAATAATGAGGCGGGCATCAAACGCCCGAAAACCATTCCGCATAACGTCGACTTCAGCGGGAAGCGGGTATCGCCGGCGCCGCGTAGTGCACCTGCCAGGGTCAGGTCGCAGGCCATCATCGGCAGACAGACTGCCAACATATAAATAAATACAACCGTAAGCTCGACGACCCTGGGATCATCGATCATGAACTCAGCAAAGGCTTTGGCGAACCAAACCAGCACGACAGCCATGATGCACATCGCAACTAATCCCAAGCGTAGTGAGCGCCACCCCGCTGCAACGGCGAGATCAGGTCGTCCGGCACCTAATTGCTGACCGACGAGCGTCGCGGCCGCAATACCAAAACCGAATCCGACTACAATGGCAAACGTTACCAGAACGATACCGATACCGTAGGCCGCGTAGGCCTCTGTGCCATAGCGAGCCACGATGGCAAAGAACACGAGAAAACCTAACTGAACCAGCCCTTGTTCCAACATCGCCGGCGAGCCGACAGCGATCAGCTTGCGCGCTATAGCCGTATCGATTCTAGGCTTCTTAAACGCTTTGAGATTGAAACGATCACGCCACCACATACAGACAAAACAGACGGTCACCAGTGCGCCGGCCGAGCTGCCGCCCAGGGATACGCCCGAGACGCCCAATGCGGGGAGAGGGCCTACGCCGTAGGCAAGTAGATAACCAAAAAGAATATTGAGAAAGGAACTGAAGAACAAAAACCAAAGCGGCGTGACGACGTTCCCCGTGGCGCGTAGAGCGCTGGCCAACATCAAGTTTGTGGCGGCAAAGACATTGAATACACCCAGCCAAAAAATGAAACCTACCGTTGATTGCGTAGTCTGCGCGTCCAGTCCAAAAAGTGACGCGATGGGTCCGGGCGCGAGCAAAATGGGAACGCTGATGATGGCGGCAAGTGTTGCCGACAGGCCTAAAGCCGTCCAATTGACCAGTTCGGCCTGGCGCGAATTCCCCGCCCCCCAACTCCTTGCAATCAACGCGGTGGCGGCAACCGACAGGCCCATGAAAATGGCTTGAATCATAAAAAACACGCGGTGCCCGGATGTAACAGCAGCTACAGCGCTCGTCCCCAATCCGGTGACAATCTTGATATGCATGAAACCGACTGTGGCAAACAGCAGATTGGAAATAATCGTCGGCCAGGCGAGGCGCCAAACGCCGTGGCTCGAAGCGGATACGGGTGCTGCATTGGATGATGACAAGGACGTGCCTGGACAGAACTGAACGAGTGGACGACGTCTCAGGCTAAAGCGCTGAGCTGTTGGCACTGCTTGTAGCGAAAACAATCAGTCGTGTGATCGTTGACCATCCCGGTGGCCTGCATGAACGCATACATAATTGTTGAGCCTACGAAGGTAAAGCCGCGTTTTTTGAGATCTTTGCTTAACGCGTCCGAGACCGCAGAGGTGGCCGGTACATCTTCGGAGCGCTTAAAGTGATTTTGTATGGGCTCAAAATCAACATACTTCCACAAATAGTCGGAAAAGCTACCCACTTCTTCCTGAATTCTGAGAAAGGCTTGGGCGTTCTTGCGCGTCCCAAAGACCTTCAGTCGATTGCGGATGATGCTATCGTCCTTGAGTATTTTTTCGAGCTTGCCGTCCGTATAACGCGCAATACGCGCTGCATCGAAACCGTCGAACAGTTGTCGATAACCCTCACGTTTTCTCAATACGGTTATCCAGGAGAGACCCGCCTGAGCGCCCTCCAGAATGAGCATTTCGAAAAGATGTCGATCATCGTAACTTGGTACACCCCACTCAGAGTCATGATAAGCGACATAGATTGGATCGTCACCGCACCAGCGGCAGCGCTGTGGCATGTCTGAACCTCCTCAAGGAATACGAGTATCGTGGTCGTGAGAGTTAGTATACCGCGGGTAGCGATGATAACGTGCCTGTGCCACACTTTGGCGCCAGTCGCCTGGAGAATACCCCATGTCGGATTCGATTCTATATAGCAGAGAAGGTCATGTCGGCCGCCTTACACTCAATATACCCGCGCGGCACAATGCGCTGGGACGGGACGAATTACTGGTCATCCAGGACCGGCTGAGCGAAGTTGGACAGGACAAGCAGGTGCGCGTTCTGGTGTTGAGCGGCTCAGGGGAACGTACCTTCTGCGCTGGCGCTTCTTTGCAGGAGCTGGGTGATGGAGAAATAGGCCACGATTGTTTTCGTGAAACAACCACCCAGCTGGCGACGCTTCCTATTCCCAGCATCTGCGCTCTGAATGGCAATGTATTCGGAGCCGGTGTCGAGCTGGCGCTGAGCTGCGATTTTCGATTGGGCGTAGAGGGTATACGTATGCGGGTACCCGCAGCAGCGATTGGCCTCTGTTATCCGCCCAGTGGCGTGCAACGCCTAGTAGAGGCACTCGGTGTAAGCGTGGCGAGGCGAATTTTGCTGTCAGCGGAGGAGTTTGATACACGCGGCATGCTGGAAACAGGCTTCTTGGACCATCTGGTTTTACCCAGTCGGTTTGTAGAAGCAACCGATGACCTTGCTAAAAAGGTATCGACGCTAGCACCACTTGCCGTGAGAGCGATGAAACAGACTATTGCACAGGTGCTAACTGGAAATGTTGATGAAGGGAAGCTGAAGGAAATAGCAGATGGTTGTATGGCATCAGACGACTTTCAAGAAGGACTTGCTGCGCAGCGAGAGAAACGAGAGCCACGATTTAAGGGAGAGTGAGTTCAGTTTAGTTCGCGGGTGCTAGCGGCCCATGGCAACGCAGGCTACGATCAATCGCCATCCACGGAAGCCCGAGTTTCGCAAGCCAGTGTAAGCCCGCCTCTTCGGTTTTTAGCCGTGCAATGGTGGCAGCGCTGCAGGCTTCGAGGCAGGTTTTAGCCACTACGGCAACGCCTAGCAATCCCGGCAAGGGCTGAGCATCCACGGGGCTCAGTACCTGACCAAAGTTCTCTCCGGCTAGTTTCACCCGTTTTTCGAAATCTCCTCTTAAGGCGAAACCCTGGTCATTAAGCTTGAAGCGCGCAATACCAGTGCGCGGTCCACGGGGATGACGCATGCCGACCAGCCAGTTAGCACCATCATATTGTCTACCAATACTGGCGGCGTCGCTGTCCATTTCGATGAGTGCGTGATTCACCTCCTCTTTAATAAGCCGTTTCCGCAGCGTATCGATGACATAAGGCCTGACGCAGCTATCCAGGTTTATCACCATGCCTTTCTTCGGCAGTCTTGCGCCTTCAGGTGTGATTTCCAGTGCGGGCCATCCAACGAGCTGCAGCATGCCCTTGATCTGCTCTGCGGTCGCGCGCAAGCGTCCCTCGGGGCTATAGCAGTCCCGTAAAACCCAGGTGGTTGGATCAAACAGGTGATTACTTTGAGCCCAAAGTGCAGAAACAAAGGTGAGGAGGCTTCTGCTTTCGACATCGAGCGGGGTGAAAGCACCGGTGCCGGCTGCTTGATTGATGTTGCTCACGACACTGCCCGGGTAAAACGAACCAAACTTTGACTCCAGCCGCTTCAACTCACGTTCTGACATTGCAAGCAGATCCGCGGGCTTCTGCATTCCTGCCGAGATTACAAGGCGGCAGGGACTTCCGAAAACATGCAAGCGCTTTTCTAGGTTGGGTTTCAGCAAACGTCTTGTACCGTGGAAGGCTGTCAGCAATGACATGTTAACAAACCAATACAATGTAACAGACGGGTGCGGACACATGCCACTGTCACACGCGATACCGCTTGCTTTTAGTTATCGGGCAGTGGGGGGAAAGTCACGATGAATAAGCTTCCACGGCTGGTGGTAGCGCTGATCTCGCCAGATAACCTCGCTACCATGGCATTCACTGTCGCCAGACCCGCGCTGCTCGCAGACTGCACATCGAGGCTGGGGGGCAAGCCGCAGCCATTGTCCTCGATGGTCAACTGAAAACGGCTATCCGGTGTTTCGACATCAGGTGGTTGCAGCCTGATGTGAACATAATGCGGCCCGGGTCCATCGAAGGCATGCTTCACGACATTCTCCAACAGTTCATACATGATAACTGCTACAGGAGAGGCGATTTCAAAAGGGAGCATTTGCGGATCGACCTCATTAATTGTGGTGATCGCTTCTGCGCCAAATGGAAAACTACTGAGTAATTTGTCGACGATTGCTTGCGCGTAGCGATTCAGGTCTGCGGACAGTATATCCTGCTGATAGAAGAGGCACTCCTCCAAAACACGCAAAGCTTCGACTCGGTCGATATTGACCATAGTGAGGTGTTTAGCGTCATCATCTGTAAACGACTGGCCTTTTGAATCCAGTAGCTCCTCAATGATCTGTAATGTTGAAATATTATGCCGATAGACAGATTTGACCAGTTCGTCATGCAGTTCGACCTGTTCTACCAGTTCGTCTTCGGCTCTTTCCTCAGCGGCCACCATGGCGACCGCCAGGGCCGTTGCGCGACGTTCGATGGCATAACTGTCGTAGATCCGCTTTACCACCCATATCGCAAAGAGCCCCACCAGTGCATAGACAGAATATGCCCACGCGGTCAGCCAGGGAGGGGGTAGCATTTCAACACCGATAGAGAGTCCCTGTCGATTCCAAACACCTGCAGAATTAGCGCCCTGCACTCGCAGCGTGTAATCACCTGGAGGGATGCGTGTGTAGGATGCCGTATTGCTATTACCGTTTTCGATCCAAACCGGATCGAACCCTTCTAGCATGTAGCGATAAATATTTTTGTCTGGATCGAGAAAATCCAACACGCTAAAAACGAACTGTACGAAATAATCCTTGTGGGTAAGTTGGATGTGACTAATGTTTTTTGCTTCGAAGGCATCTATTTTTCCCGAGCCCGGTACATCAATCTCGAGCAAGGCCATATCTGGTGAGACATCTGTTGCGTCGACCGCGCTTGGATCGAATCGGTTGTATCCCTGGCTGCCGCCGAAATAAATTCTCCCTGCTATATCCTGAAAAGAGGCGCCAAAGTTGAAATCTGAGCCTTGTAGACCATCTGCAGTGCTGTATTGAGCCAGGAGTATGCCGGTTGCGTCTAGCTTGATGATTCCTGCTTGTGTGGAACACCAAGCATGTCCGTTTTCATCGAACTCGATCGCATAAATCGTAAAATCCTTAGAGTCTGACACCAGGTTTGATTGGCGAATAGTAAATATACCATTGAGACGATCTGCGACGGGCCAAATGAAAAGTCCGTGTTCTTTGGTACCGATCCATATGTCTCCGTTGGCATTTTGGGAGATCGATAGGATGAGAGGATTCACTTTTCGATTGCGAACCAGGAATTCATGATCCAGTAGCTCGAATTCATCGCTGTCTGAACGATACAAGTACATTTTTCGTTCCGTGCTCGCGATGAGGTTGCCCGACGTTGTTTCTACGATTATCGTCACTGATTTCTCGGGTAGTCGTCCGTCAATAAAGTAGGATTCCACACTGCCTTGCTGTACTTTGAATATCCCGTCGTTAAACGATGCTATCCAGACACTGCCTGCACTGGTGTGCAAGATTTTAGTTACTTCGATGCGAGTGAAAATATTCGCTGGTGGTGGGATTGTGTCCAGTGATTGCAGGTCAATGATTTGGATACCGTTTCTCTCGAACCCCAGCCAGAGTTCTGAGTCGGTGGATGACATCGTCATGATGCGTTGGTCGGCGAGTTCCCCGGCACTATCCAAGTCTTCAAAGGGTATGTGCACATCCAGGTTTGGATCAAATCGAAACAAACCGTTATAGGTACCTATCCAGGTGTTCTGATTTGCGCCCTGGGTGAATGCCTGTACGTCATCGAATACGTTACTGTTGGCTTGATTGAAGCTCTCAAACGGGCCATAAGATATCGTATCTAGACCTGAGAATGTCCCCACCCAAATCTGGTCGTTGTCAGCTGTGAGAGTGGTGATATCGCTGCTGGACAAGCGGGACGATTCGGCGAATAAAGACTTGAAGGGACCTCGATTGAGGCTCGAATAGTACAAGCCGTGGTTGGTTCCAACCCAAAGAGTGTTGTTGTGTACCAGGAGATCGCTGATCGATATCGATTTTGATCCGTCGAAAAGAACTGTTCTTTGATTGGGCGAGGTTCCCGGCTGCATTGATACCAACAAACCTTCCGCAGTGCCTATATAGAGCTGGCCATCTTCATCAAAAACTAATGATGTGATCCAATCGCTCGAGTCGACAGATTCGTTTGTCTGGGTTATGAGCGTCTGCGTTTTCGATTGTGGATTGAGTTCATACACTTCTGTCCCTGAAGCAAAATAAATCTTTCCTGATTTATGAGAGGCTATTGCTCCAATACTACGAACTTGACCCGTATCAATATTCTGTACCACGTCCGCTCCGGGTGAGTCGGTTGTGGATAAGTCAAAGGCGTACAAACCGAAGCTCGTTCCCATCCAAACAATATTGTTTTCATCAATATGCAAATCTGTCGTTTCCGCGAGGTGTGGGTCGCCGGGCTCGGTAATTAATTGAAAAGAATCCTGTTCCTTGTCGAGGCGAAGCACCCCACCACCATAGGTGGAAATAAGAATTTGCCCGAACTTCCCCTCAGAGACGTTTTGGATGAAGGAAGCGGGAATCCAGCGATCGCCTTCAATGTCGGCTCCATAACGAGTGATATGAACGCCATCGAAACGATACAAGCCTCTCTGTGTGCCGATCCAAAGAAAGCCGTTTGACG
>JBCDFM010000104.1:0-12742 GCA_039178015.1 Pseudomonadota bacterium | reverse complement strand
CAAACGTGACTATCGTGTGCTCAATATAATGGTTGTAGATATCAACCATCACACCCGCATCTGTACTAATCGCGTCGCGAATCATAGGCATGCTCATGATGTTTCGCTCTTGATGGCTGGCGTCTCGTCACAATATTCAAAAATCTTGAGTCCAACCAGTGTCGGCATCGGCAAACAGGCAGCCCCTGCTGCGCGGACCGCTATCGGAGATAAAGCGCAGTCGCTCCTCCATCCATCTATGCGACTACAAGCCGCTAACATTCAGAGCATCTGCAGCGATGGCTAGATGGAATCTCCCACAATGACGACTTTGCCGTTGCGGCCGCCGCCGGCGGCGATGGCGACGGCCCGCTTGATGTCTTTTACCTGGAACGTTGAATCTATCGACGTAGACAGTTTACCTTGTGCCATCAGGGCAGTGAGATTACCGTACAGCGCTTGCTGCTGCTCGAGTGTGGCGGATTGGAACCATATTACCAGCCAGAAACCGCGCACCGTGATATTTTTGAATACGATGTTCGCCGGGTGCAGCATGCAGGGCTCACCGCTGAGCGCACCATAGTTTACCAGCGTAGCGCCCTCACACAGGGCATCACCGATACGGTTCGTGGCGGCTCCTCCGACTGCGTCAATACCAAGTTTTATATCTGCGCTATCGGTGGCCTCGCTCACCCGCTGTGCCAGTGTTTTGCCCTCAACTTCACCGTCGACGAGCACTACATCTGCGCCGCTCTGAAGCAAAGGCTCAATCAGTGAGTCTCGACGCACCACATTGATCGTTTTTAAGCCACGCAGCTTCGCAAGGGTTATAAGGTACGAACCAACGCCTGAATTAGCAGCGTTTTGAATCACCCAATCCCCTTCCTCGAGATCCACAAACTCGCTCAGCAGTAATGATGCGGTAGGCGGGTTGATGGTAATCATCGATAACTGCACTGGATCGATGTCGTCCGGCATAGGCACCAGCACCTTTGCCTCAGCCACCATGTGAGTCGCCCAACTCCCAATGCCAAGGGGAAGAAGAACGGTCTGCCCAATTGCGGGGCCATCTACGCCAGGCCCATGTTCGACAACTTTGCCCACACCCTCGCCACCTCCCGTGGCTGGCAGTGGCGGGAGAATCCCGTATTGCCCGGTCAGGGTCAATACGTCGGAAGGATTGATAGGCGCTGCGAGTAGTTCAATCAACACCTCACCTTCCTTAAGCTCGGGCTTGTCGCATGCTACCGCTTCGATCACATCTTCGGGGACGGGTCCACGGGATTCATACTGTGCTTTTAGCATAGGATTATTCCTTTATAGTGTATGTCCGGTGCCAACAGTTGGTCGACGCTCTTGAAGTCTATAATTGCCTGGCAATCTCATCCACCCAGATCTGGGGATCTTTGCCTCGTGCTCTGGCATGATAGTAAGCCCAGTCATTGCCACCTTTCTTATGGCCCAGCCTCCTCGGGCTTCTTATCTGATCCAGGGCTCTGCGAGCCAGTGGACGGAGTCTTTCATCGACTCCCCAGGCAAGTACGACCGGGACAGTTTGCGTAAACACTTGTTGAAACTCCTCGCTGCGCGCCCGATCGAAAATGGAGTGCGCAATACCCGCTGTATCCACCGGCCTCAATTCAGAGAGAAAGTCGATACTGTTGGGGTAGCGCAAATCCGACAGATTAACAATGCGGGCATAGTCTAGACCGCACTGCGCCATTAATTTTACGATCTGCTTTTGAGTTAGGTCCGGGGAGGCGGGGTGCGGGGCGCGACCGTCGTCCCCTCCTTCAAGAGGGCTTGAAGCGCCCGGGTTCATCATAACGACCATGAGATCCGGGTGGCCGGACCCGAAGCGCGGTTTCATTCGGCGCAGCTTTCGACGCAGCCAGCCCGGCCTTTTTTTGACATCTAGATACGATCTGAATTGATATCCCGACTCCACATAAAAATAGCCCGTATAATCGTACTCACTAAACATTGAAGGGCTGGTCTAGCGCGCCTATCACTGAGAGTCGGCCGCTTGTCTTCGCTCTTGCAGCTGTTGCCGTATTTGAGCCTGCAGCTCTGACTTTTTCGCCTCGTACTGACTATACTGTTCCGCGGACAGCACCTCCTCAAGCTCTGAATCTTTTGCCTTCGCGCTACTTCTAAACGACTTCAGCTTCTGTAGGTTAGGGCTATCCGAATCAATTAAGGTTTGGGTTTCATTTGCGTATTTCAAATTGATCGCAGAGACCGCTTCGGTGGTTTTAGCATCCAGTGAGAGATTGTCCTGCATCCACTTATCCTGAATCTCAGCTCGCTGCTCGGGCGTTGAGTTTTTTAACTCACTCATCTGTGCGAAGCTGGTCGCAGGGAGCGCTAACAGGAGTACACTCGCTGTAATCAGTTTAAAGATTGTCTTCATCTGTCTACCCTCGTTTTGACGAATGGAATCGGGATGTATGACCGACGTTTCACCAGAAAGTTACTTAGTTAAGACCACTCCTGTTGACAGTTCAAGTCATTAGTTCGACCCGTCACTCGCTCTGTCAAAGCAGCCATGGCCTGTTTATCATGGCCTTGGGGAATGTGGTCGTCCAATGCAAGCAGTCGGGAGTCACCAGGAGGCAATTTTGAAGCAAGCTTTAATCAATATGTTGCAGATGCAGGACAGGATGAACACGCGCGTGCACGAAAACTGGACTGAGCAGGGGTTTGCGTGGTATCGGGCAGCTTGGGTAGAGTGTGGGGAGCTGATTGATCATTACGGCTATAAATGGTGGAAAAAACAAGCGCCAGATATGGAGCAGGTGCGTCTGGAGGTTATCGATATCTGGCACTTTGGACTGTCGGCACTGTTTGTAGGCGATAAACAGATCGAGACAATCGCCGGCGAAATCATTGACGACCTGAAGAGCAATCCCCCTGTCGAACTGGATGTCAGGGAAGCGACGGAGCAACTGGCACTGGATTGTCTGCAGCGCCGCAGCTTTTCACCTTCGCACTTCTGGAACCTGATGCTCGCCTCTGGTCTTGACTTTAGCACGCTGTATACAGCCTATGTAGGGAAGAACGTCCTCAATTTCTTCCGGCAAGACAACGGCTATAAAGAAGGTAGCTATCTCAAAAACTGGGCCGGGCGCGAAGACAACGAACATCTGTCTGAAATTGTCGGCGGTCTTGATGAAAACGCCGACAGCTTCGCAGAAGACGTCTACGCGGCATTGGAGCAACGCTATCGAATGCTGGAGCCAGCGAGCTAGTGCATGGCTGAAGAAGCGGACAAGCTGTCAACGACCGCGCTGGCGCGTAGGCTGAGTATTCCTGCTCAACAGTTATTTGCGACGTTGCGCGACTACGGTTGGATTGTCCGTGGTGGCGACAGTTGGACGCTGACCGCAAAAGGAGAGTTTGAAGGCGGCGAGTATCAGAATAGCCGGCGCTATGGTCGTTATGTTGTTTGGCCGGACAGTTTGGTACGGCATCCGCTGCTCAGTGCTATTGAATCCAATCAGCGGATTACCGCTGCGTCTATGCGACGCTACTACCCGAGGCTGGATACGCGGCAAATGAATCGTGCATTGGCCGAACTGGGCCTGCAACGCCACAGTATCATGGGCTGGGAGCTCACCGCGCGAGGGCAAGCGCTGGGGGGGCAGCAAGACGAGTCTCAGAACAGCGGCGCTTTCTATGTTACCTGGCCACATGAAATCATAGACAACCCGGTGATCCACCGTGAACTCACACGCTATTCAGATCAAGGTCAGCCAGTGCAGTCGAGGGAGGGCGAAGAGCCGGATCTGTTTAATTCGGGATTGGTTAGCTGTATCGGGATAGATGGGCACGTGCTTGACTCTCCACTGCAGACACGGGTCTGCGATTGGCTCTACCTTGCACAGCTTGCGCATGCTTATCGCCGACCACTGCCCTGTGAGGAATTGGTGCATGCTGATTTCTACGTTCCCAATGGCAGCATCTATATCGATTGCTGGGAGGAGAATACCCCCGCGAAAGAGTTGTCCGCGCAGCTGCACCGACGAGAACTCTACGAATCTCTGGAGCTGCGCAATATCGAAGTGAATAGCGCAGATAGTGGTAATTTAGATGAGGTGATTGGCCGCAAATTGCTGGCGTTTGGGGTGCGCTACTAGCGTTTACTGCGCCAGCAGTGCATTGATTTTTTCAGCCAGCGCGAAATCACGCCTGGAAATACCGCCTGCGTCATGGGTGGTGAGATAAATCTCGACGCGATTGTAAACGTTGAACCACTCAGGATGATGGTCTGCAGACTCTGCTAAAAGCGCTACCCGGGTCATAAAACCAAAGGCATCGATAAAATTGTCGAAGGTTATTGAACGGTACAGCTTCTGTTGGTCGATGACCCACCCGGGCAGTTGTGTCAGCTCTAGCTCCAGCTCCGCTGCATCGAGTTTTGCTATCGCCATCGAGCACCTGCCGTTGCAATTATGATCTGTAGAAGCACTATAGTACTCATTTTCTTTGCAACAACACACCACATTCCATATGGTCTGTGTAAGGAAACTGATCGAATAACGCAAAGCTGGCCACGTTATGGGTAGCGCACAGTGTCTCTAGGTTAGCCTGCAAGCTCATCGGATTGCATGAGATATATAAAACAGTATTAAAACCCGCAGCAATAGCCACCGTTTTATCATCCAAACCAGCCCTGGGCGGATCGACAAACAGTGTATTAAGCTCGTATTCATGAAGCGGCTTAGGCAGCGCTGCCAGGCGCCGAAAGGGGCGCTCCTGGCGTAACGCCTGCACCACCTCTTCGGCAGACAGACGAACAATCTCAACGTTTTCGATCTCGTTTGCCGCTACATTTTCGCGAGCTGCGCGGACCGAGGTTTTTGCCACTTCTGTGGCCACCACATACTCAAAGTGCCGCGATAGAGGGAGCGTAAAATTAGCGTTACCACAATAAAGCTCCAGTAAATCACCAGAGCAAATCGAAGCCTGTTCGCAGGCCCACTCTAGCATCTTGATATTGATTCCGGCGTTAGGCTGGGTGAAGCTCTGTTCGTATTGGCGATAAAAGAAATTACGCCCTGTGACCGGTAGTATCTCTTCTACAAAATCCTTACCCACAACAATTTTCTGTTTGCGGCTTCGCCCCACGATCGCGACACCCAGCTGCGCTGCCAGTGTTCGAGCTTCATTTTCCCACTCACTGCCAAGCGGCCGATGGTAAATCAGTGTAATCAACGTATCCCCAGCCAGGGAAGACAGAAACTCGACCTGGAACAGCTTGTTACGCAGGATTTTGGTCTTTGTTAACCTGTCGCGTAGAGGGCTCATCTTCTGCTGAATCGGCGTGCACGCGATGGGGAACGACTCCACCGGTATCGGGTTTCTGGGGTCGTCAGGGTCAAACATAACATAGTCGAGTCCATCGCCCCGATGCCACATTCGGAACTCGGCCCGCATTCGAAATGCAAGCGCCTCCGAGGCAAAAACTTCCGGAGTGGGAGGGCTGTATGCCTCGAGCAGGTCCTTAACGCGGGCGCACTTCGCGTTCAATAACGCCCCGTACTGTTCTGGTCTGACCGCAGGAAGTGGCACTAGTCCAGGCGCGCCAGATCCCGCTCCAGCCAAAGCGTCTTCGCGCGAGTAACGGCGTCAGATAAAGCCAGGTCGGGCTCGAGTAAAGAGAGGGCGACGGCGGTCGTCTGTTGCACGGCCAGCGCGCCAAAGGCATCATCCGACTCGCCACGCCAGAGCGCGCGCAGTGGTGCTGTGCCAGGTTGATCTACTGCGCTGGGGCGACCCGCTATCTGGCGCGCCAGCGTAGACTGTGTCTGATTTCCATGAAGCAGCATCATTATGCGGGTGTCGGCCTGCGGTTTAATCTCTACCTCACCGCTATCGCCTTTGAACACAGCTGCTTTTGGCTGACCTAAAATCATGTCGGCCTGCTGGTGCAAAGCCGCATATGCCGGATGAAAAATACTCTGGATACTGCTCGGCGCGCGTAGCGGGTTCAGCATGCGCGTCAACGTATTAACGGGAGAGCGAAGTCCCAGCAAAGGCCGCAATTGAATGAGGTCATTGAGTGCGGGAGAGAAGCGACGCAAAGGTAGATAGCTGAAATTTTCGGAATTAAGCTGTAACTCGACATCCTGCCAGTGACGCGCCACGGGAAGGCCGAGGTCTAAAAGCGCTTGTTCGGTGTAGAGACGGCCCGGCGTATGACCGTCAGCCCCGTGTACAAAGATGCGATAGCCTGTACCAGCTAGCAGCAAAATCGATAAGACAAACCAGGGGTGCTGATGTTTCTTACCCGCATAGCTCGACCAGTCCAGATCTGCAGTTACGCTATCTGCAGGCTGCAGCATTTGCTCGCGGCATGCCTCAACAAAGCCAGCGAGTTCCTCACCGGTTTCCTCCTTCACCCTCAGCAGCATCAGAAAAGCGCCTACCTGCACATCGCGCGCTTCACCGCGCAAGATCATGCCTAGCGCTGCCCTCGCTTCTTCCCGAGTCAGTGATCGACTGCCGGTTTTGCCCTTGCCGAGAATACGCACATAGGACGCAAATTTATGCTCCTGGTCCGGGTTTTTTAGGCTATTTGACACGCTATCCCTACAGGCAATTATCCGGTTTTGGCAGACCGGCGATTTTGCTACCTAGCTTAGCAGGTGAATCTGGAAACAGACGCAACAGGTAAATACTCTTACCTTTATCGCTACCCAACTTGAGCCGGCAGTACTTCACCAGGGGTCTCATTGAAGGCGAGCTGTCGAATTCTCGATAGTACTCTCTGAGCAGGTCGATCAGTTCCCAATGTTCAGTGGTTAATTCCAACCGTTCAGCGGCCGCAATCTGGCGCGCGACATCCCGGGACCAGGAGTCCAGGCTCTTTAAAAATCCTTCTTTGTCAAACGCCTCGGGTGGCAGCATGTGATTAATACCAGGCTAACTGACGCGGATACTGTACAGTTAGCGCGACAAATTGCTGCATATCAATCATCCGCACCTCACCGTAGTCGACCTCGCCCAGTCCAGCCGCAAGGGTATGGTCCGCCAGCGCATAGAGTTGGGCATCGGTGTCGTTGATCGCATCCAGTAGGGTGCTATCTCTTAGGGCATAAACGGCATCCTCGAGTAACAGGAGGCCATCACCGGCATCAATAAGACGAAGACAATCCAAAAACGTGGCAGAGGCTGGCGATACGCTGATCGTATGCAATATCATCAGTTAAAATCCGAGCAGTTGATCATGTTCTGAGAGCAGTTTTTGCACGTCAGCGGTGCTGAGCATATCGACCTGCAAAGGTAGATCATCTTCGGCGACACCGTACCGCTGAGCCGAAGCGTTGTCGACATAGACATGCTCGATATCGTAAAGCGGGAGAGACTGCAGTAGCTTGCCAAGATTGCGCAAGCCTACCGGTCCAGGGTCCTGACCGGGCAAAAGCTGGAGTACCCCATCGCCTACAAAAAGTAAATTACACGGTTGATCGAAGGCGGCCAGGGCAAGTCCTGTCTCGATGGCGGCACGAGCCAGACTACTTCCGTACGGGGAGCGACGGATCAAGATCAGTGTGCGTGTGGCGTCTCTTTCGCTCAACCTTGGCCCCCAAAAGTGATAACCCGATCGGCTTTGGCATTTGCGTCCACCAGTTGTCCAAGCCCGCCGATACTAAAGGCTGGATGAACGGTTGCGGCGCGCTCATATCGCTCGGCTTCCGCCTCGTCCAACATGCCGTGACGTAGCGCGGAAGCGATGCACAGTGTCAGTTCTACCTGGTGTTGTTCGGCAAGCTCAATCCAAAGCCCAAGAATATCGCTTTCATCCTGAGGGCATACGGCGTTGGCTGCGCCATTTTCAACACCCGCATCCAAGAAAAAGACACTCGACAATTCGTGTCCCTGCTCGATAAGAGTATGCGCAAAGCGGGCAGCCGTGGCGGCACCTTGACCCGAAAATGGCGTAGACGTTACAAGCAGGGCGAAGAGCATTAATGACCTAACTCAACAACGAAAAACCCCGGCCGTAGCCGGGGTTGGATACCGTTTGTTGCTGCGTCGCAGTCGATTAATCGTCGCCGCCAAAGGCAGTCAGCAGACTCAGCAGGTGCACGAACAGATTGTAAATGCTCAGGTACAAGGCGATCGTGGCGCGGATATAGTTTGTTTCACCACCGTTCACGATTCGGCTTGTGTCGAACAGGATTAAACCTGACATAATCATGACTACTGCCGCGGAAATCGTGAGCGACAGCGCGGGTATTGCTAAGAAGATGTTTGCGATCATGGCGACAACCGCTACGATCAATCCCACCATCAGGAATCCGCCCATAAACGAAAAGTCCTTTCGGGTGGTGAGTGCGTACGCAGACAACCCGAAAAACACAATAGCGGTTCCGGCCAGCGCTTGCATGACCAGTGCAGGACCGCCTGGCATAGCCAGATAAAATGCCAACATCGGCCCTAGCGAAGCGCCCATGACGCCCGCAAACGCAAATATGGCCAGCAGGCCTTTGCTGGTGTCAGCCGTTCTATTGACGACAAACAGCAGTCCGAAACCCACTAACAGGAGCACCAATGCAGCGCCCTGACCGAGCCCTACAGCCATGGAAATACCCGCAGTGACTGCGCTGAATAGCAGGGTAAGTCCCAACAGCATATAGGTATTTTTCAGTACTTTATTGGTACTGATTGCCGACTCAATAGCAGCATTGTTCATGTTGTAGACACTTTTATCTTGCATCGTTTTCTCCGTGTGACCTCGCACGTTAATGGACCTGACTCTCCGACTGATAATTGACCGAAAAGTTCCAGGCTAAACCATTGAATGTTAAGGTTTTATTGCGCCTAGATATCGATCTATTCGCACCTTGACCCCATTCTAACTGATAGACGGCGTCCCACCAAGTCGGTCCTGTCTCGCAAAAGCATCGGCTAAACCGTATCTTGGTTGGGCCTTGCAACGCCCCTGGGTGTGTACGACACATGGCGTTGCCTGGATGAATCATCGTCCGCTGGATCCCGTGTGGACTGCATGAGACACGGCAGCGGCAATGATCCTATTCACCCTTTCGAGTTCTTCGCGATAGTTACGCGGCATTTGTGCTGTTCTCATCCGCAGCAATTCAGCTCTGCGCCGCATTGCCTCGCGGACCCTGACCTCACTCTTGCCATTCAACGTAATGTTCATGATCGTAGTCCTCTCAGGTGTAAGATATCGGAGTAGAGGAACAACCAGGATGGCGGAAAACGCCAGTCGCATGGCCCGCGGCGACATATGTAAGACCTGATACGAAATGACAATCAGTTGGACACGTAGGGCACGAGAAAACGCTGGGGGCTCCAGCGAGTCAGTGCGTCCGAGTAGTGCTATCTCGAACGCCACTTATCTTTATATCTAGCAGCGCCGTCCAGGTTGATGCTGATCTCGCAGCTTGACGAGTCGAACGCATGCACACACCATTTGTCTCTCCGTAATCTCGCCTCTGTGGCGACTCAACGGGCGGCGCAGGAGACAGTCATGAACCACGATAAGCTTCGTCAAGCCGAGGCCAGTTTTCTACAACGTTACCCCGGCGGGTTCGCCGACCCAGAGCTGGATACGATCAAAAAAAAGCACAACATAGAAAAGTTAACCGAATTCACTCAGGACAGCCTCGCGCGGGAAAATTTCAGCCGCCCGGAACGCATTGTGGACGCTCTGGTAAAAATCGTTAGTCGTTCATCCATGGTTTCGCGTTTTGAGAAACCCCGGTTTCGAGATTTTGTCAGCGCGCTCAATTCAGCTGAACGCCAGGTATTAAGTGACGCGGTAGAGAAGCGCCTGTATGGACGACGCAAGAAACAGGGCTTCGAGGAGATGCTGGGAATGTTGGCCCACCATCGTCTGGCAAAATGGGCCGTGATTTCAGTAGTACCCTTCTACTTTGCCCCAAATAAGGAGGCGTTTGTGAAGCCGACTACAGCTAAGGGCATTATTCAGTTTCTTGAGGTTTCTGATCTACAGTATAAGCCCATGCCTTCCTGGCAGTTTTACCGGGGTTATGTACGTCTGCTAGACGAAGTGCGTGAAGCCGCGGTGCCAACACTCTCGCCGAATTATGCCGCACTTACCGGTTTTCTAATGATGAGCCTATAATGTACAGGGTCAAAGAATTCTCTTCTCGTTACGCACAAGGGCCAGACAAGGGTCACGCATATGGCACGCAGCATTTCTGAAGCGATACTGGATGTTCTGGCGGAAGCCGGCGCGAGAGACATCTTTGGGATGGTCGGCGATGTCATAAATCCATTCGTATTGCAGACAATTAAGGATCCGCGTTTCAACTGGATAACCGTACGCCATGAAGAGCACGCTGCCTACGCTGCCGCGGCACAATCTGAGCTTACCGGTGCCGTCGGTGTTTGCGCGGGAACCGCAGGACCCGGGGCGCTGCACCTCATTAACGGGCTTTATAACGCCCAAAAAGAGGGTGGGGCAGTAGTGGCTATCACCGGTCAAGTGCCCACGGCTCAGCGCGGCAGTGATTTTCACAAAGAAATGGACTTAACTAAAGTATTTGACGATGTCTGCGCTTATCAGGCTGTGATTGAAACGCCGGCTCAGGTTCCGCGTATGGTAGAGATCGCTGTGCAGAAAGCACTGACGGAGCGTGTTGTCGTGCGCATCGAGGTGGCTTCAGACGTATTCCCGAAAGATATCATCGGCGAGCACTTTACCCATCCGCTCGTGCACCGTATACCCGCCTTCGCACCACCGGTTGAGCAACTGCAACAAGCGGCGGAAATTCTTGCAAGTGGCGAGCGTGTGACAGTTTACTGTGGCATCGGGTGTAGAGAGGCCAAGGCCGATGTTCTAGCGCTTGCAAATAAGTTAGGTGCGCCCGTAGGTAACACCTTGCGCGCGAAGGATATATTTGAGTACTGCGATGGACCGGTAGTGGGCATGACGGGCAATATTGGCAATCCGGCCGGCTACCATGCGGTTAATGATTGTGATGTGTTACTGATGCTTGGCACTGACTTTCCCTACAGCGAGTTCTTGCCCGATAGCCGGCCGATCATTCAGGTCGATACCCGCGTTGATCATATCGGGCGCAGAGCACCGGTTACCCTAGGTTTGATCGGTGACGTTGGCGAAACGGTACGTGGGTTGCTTCCTCTGCTTGGGGATGAGGCAAAGTCCGAAAAGTTTCGGGATCACCTAATTGGAATGCGAGATAAATGGCTAGCGCATCAGGAAAAGGAGGCGAGTCTGTCGCGTACAGACGAACCCCTGCATCCGCAGCTAATAGCGAAGGCCATCAGCGACGCCGCAGCTGATGATGCCCTGTTTGCAGTGGATGTCGGAGAGTGCACCATCTGGACGGCGCGTAATATGAGTATGACTGGAGATCGGCGCATGGTGGGCGGATTTAATCACGGCTCATTGGGGCCCGGATTGCCAACTGCGCTGGGTGCCGCTGCTTTGTATCCAAACCGACAGATATGGGCCCTATGCGGTGACGGCGGTTTTGGCATGTCGATGAATGATTTCGTGACCGCTGTCCGTTACAACTGGCCGATTAAAGTCGTCGTCTTCAATAACAGCGAACTGGGTTTTGTCGCGATGGAGATGCAGGTTGCTGGTTTAGTCAAAAGCCTCGATGCCACGGGCCTGACAAACCCGGATTTTGCCGCCTATGCCCGAGCCTGCGGTGGCGAGGGGGTTAGGGTAGAGCATGCTGATGAGATAGAGCCAGCCATCGCTCAGGCCATGGCTTCAGACAAACCCTTTATCATCGACGCAATCGTCAGCTCCGGTGAACTTGCCATGCCACCTCATGTTGAAGTCGGAGAGGTTTGGGGCTTCGGTGTGTCCAAGGTAAAAGAAGGTATTCTTGGCTTGAAGGGTGACCACCGAGTCTGGAAAGAATGGCGCGATCAGTTTAAGAGCATGTTTTACTAAGCTGCATGGTGTCCAGTCATTCCATTGTATTCACTTCAATCGTAAGGGCCGTCCAAGAATGACCGCCATGCAAAGAACATATTGGATTATCACCCTGGTGGTATTTCCAATCAGTCTATATTTGGCCGTTGTGCATTGGTTTCCAGCTTATTTTATCGCTGCACTACTGGGAATCTATGCAGTGATAGGTATGTATGACTTATGGTTTAGCCCCCATGTTCTAAATCGTCTGTATCCTGTGGCCGCCTACATACGCTACGGCCTGGAATATATTCGCCCCGAGATTCGCCAGTACTTCATTGCCAGTGATACGGAGGAACTGCCTTTCAACCGGGAGGAGCGCGACCTGGTCTATCGGCGCGCCAAAGGTCTGGATGATACGCAACCCTTCGGCACTGAACACGATATTACCGAAACCGGCTGGCTTGGTGCTGCACACTCGATGATAACGACCGAGGTGCGCGAAGAGACTAAGCGCGTCACCATTGGCGGTGAGCAGTGCACGAAGCCCTACAGCGCCTCGCGCCTGAACTGCTCGGCGATGAGCTTTGGTTCCTTGAGCGCCAATGCCATCATGGCGCTAAACAAGGGTGCCAAGCTCGGCGGCTTTTATCACAATACAGGCGAGGGCGGATTCAGTCCTTATCATCAACAAGGGGGTGATATCGTCTGGCAAATCGGCACAGGCTATTTTGGCTGTCGCACGCCCGACGGCGATTTTGATTCCGCCGCATTTACCGAGCGTGCCACACTCGATCAGGTGAAGATGATTGAGATCAAAATTTCGCAGGGCGCAAAACCGTCCCATGGCGGGGTGTTACCCGCTGCGAAAGT
>JBCDFM010000103.1:0-12760 GCA_039178015.1 Pseudomonadota bacterium | reverse complement strand
TCTGGACAAAATGTTCTTACGCATGCCTATCTTTGGCACGATCGTACATGACGCGGTTATCGCGCGTTTCTCTCGAACGTTATCCACCACCTTCGCAGCCGGCGTACCGCTGGTCGACGCCCTGGAATCGACAGCCGGTGCTGCGGGCAACTCGGTATATGCAAAGGCGATTCGCCAAATAAAGGATGATGTCACCACGGGTTCTACGCTGTACGCCTCAACCAAAGCCACTGGCCTGTTTCCGACCATGTTGCTGCAAATGATGTCGATTGGTGAAGAGTCTGGCGCACTCGATGATATGCTGGACAAAGTCGCTACCCACTATGAGGAAGCGGTGGATAACGCCGTTGATAGCTTGAGCTCCCTCATGGAGCCAATGATCATGGCTATTCTGGGTATTCTTGTTGGTGGGCTCATGATCGCAATGTACCTACCTATCTTCATGCTGGGTTCGGTGATCTAGGGGAACGTTCAACGGGAAAGAAGCTACATGCTGGAGGTCTTCCACGAACTTACGTGGCTTCTTCCCCTGTCTCTTTTCATACTGGGTCTGCTAGTCGGCAGCTTCTTTAACGTGGTCATTTATCGTCTGCCACTGATGATGGAAGCCCAGTGGCGAAGAGACTGTTGTGAATTGCTCGAGCAACCGCCGCAAGAAGAAAAACAACCACTGACCTTGTCTACACCAAACTCGCACTGCCCTCACTGTGGCAACGCCATCAAGCCATGGCACAATATCCCGATCCTCAGCTATTTGCTTCTTGGCGGAAAATGCGCTTATTGTCAGGCAAAAATATCACTGCGCTACCCGAGTATTGAACTCGCTACCGGTTTATTAACGCTCTCTCTAGCATTTGTTTTTCCGCTGTCCGCTGCGCTTTTAGGGGCAGTACTATTTACCTGGGCCCTGATCGTGCTCACAATGATCGATATCGATCACACGCTCTTGCCTGACAACATCACGCTTCCCCTACTCTGGCTAGGTTTAGCGCTTAATATTCACGCTACCTTTGTACCTTTACCCGACGCAGTAATGGGAGCAATTGGCGGCTACCTTTTGCTGTGGTCTGTCTACTGGTTATTTAAGCTGCTGACTGGAAAAGAAGGTATGGGTTACGGTGACTTTAAGCTGCTGGCTGCCATGGGTGCCTGGCTTGGCTGGCAATCGCTGCCCTTGATCATTTTGCTCTCATCGCTGGTGGGCGCGGTATGCGGCATTGGTCTGATTCTGCTCAGGCGCCAGGGCAAAGAAGTGCCCATGCCGTTTGGACCCTATCTGGCTGCTGCCGGCTGGATCGCATTGATCTGGGGTGATGACATTACCCGGCGATATCTCGCTATATCGGGTATCGCATGACCAAGCTGATTGTTGGCGTCACCGGGGGTATAGGTAGCGGCAAGTCCGCCGTCACCGATCGATTCGCTGAGCGCGGCATCGTTGTCGTGGACGCAGATGTCGTGGCACGTCAGGTAGTAGAGCCGGGAAGTAGTGCTTTGATCGCAATCGCAGAGCATTTCGGTGAGAATGTGATTACGGAACAGGGAACCTTAGATCGCGCCGCGCTTCGCAAGCGCGTGTTTTCAAGTGAATCAGAGAGAATTTGGCTCGAGCAGTTGACGCATCCGCTGATCGGTTCTTCTATCGCAGAGCAGCTCAAGGGTGCGAGTTCGGCCTATAGTATTCTCAGCTCACCCTTATTGCTTGAGACCAGTCAGCGCGGCATGGTCGATACCGTCGTTGTTGTTGACGTCCCCGAAGCCTTGCAGGTTGAGCGCGCTGCAAGGCGTGACACCAACAGTGAGGAGCAGATTCGACGCATCATGGCTGCACAAATGCCCCGGCAACAGCGCCTTGAGGCGGCGGACGTCATCATCGATAATTCGGGTTCTTTAGACACCCTTGATACGGCGGTAGAAGATCTGCATCAGCGATTTTTACTAAAATCCGCAGCAACTGGCTAGTGCTCAGTCTAGCGTCGCAGCCATTCTCTCAAAGCATCAACTATCGGACCATTTGCATCTGGGAATCGGTACCCGTCGAGCTGTGCCTGCGATACCCAGGCAAGCGGTTGACCCTCCAGCCCTCGCGCCTCGCCCGAAAAATGCCGCACTAGGTGCACCTCGAGACGCACTCGCTTGTCACCATAATCATGATGAATATCTATCAATGGCTCGGTGCGCTCCACCGCAATACCCAACTCTTCCCATAATTCTCTGCTCAAAGCCTGCCGCAGAGACTCCCCCGGTTCCACTTTACCACCTGGAAATTCCCATAATCCGCCTTGATGGCTATCGGCCGCCCGACGCGTAATCAGCACTTTGTCTTCATTGTCGAGAATCACACCTACAGCAACATGTATGGACGGCATATCAAGTGCGATATTCTGCGTTAATCTTGACATAGTTGTAGGATAAATCCGTTGTCCAGACAGTGGCTGAGTACGGACCCCGGTTAAGCTCTACTCTTATCGTAATCTCTTCCGGCGCCATAGCTGCTATACCCTGGTCTTCGCTATATTGCGGTGCACGCGCACCCTTGGCTGCGATCAATACATCATTGAGGTAAAGATCGATAAGGTCCACATCCAAATCGCGTATGCCTGAACGGCCGATCGCCGCCAGCAATCGGCCCCAGTTGGGGTCACTTGCAAACAAAGCAGTTTTAACCAAAGGTGAGTGGGCGATCGTATATGCGACGTCCAGGCACTCCAGATTTTCAAGCCCCCCATTGACAGCGACCGTTACAAATTTACTGGCACCCTCTCCGTCTCGCACCAGTGACTGTGCGAGGTGGATACAGATCTCCTCCACCACATGTTGGAACTGTTGCCTGCGCCCGGTTTGTTCCGCAGTGAGCGGGTCCGCGTCAGCCATACCGGTGGCGATGAGCACACAGGCATCGTTAGTCGACGTATCGCCATCGACGGTAATTCGATTGAAAGACTTTTCCACAGCTTCGCTCAGAATATGTTGAAGCAGACTTTCTTCCACGGCCATATCGGTTGCTATATAGGCCAGCATGGTGGCCATGTTCGGCTTCACCATACCCGCCCCCTTTGCTATGCCGGTGATGACATACTCCTCGCCATCAACAACAAAGGTTCTGGAGCACCCTTTGGGACGAGTATCCGTGGTCATGATTCCAGCTGCTGCATCCTGCCAGGCCTCAGCATCCAGCGCGTCGAACGCCTCGGGCAAGGCCGCTTCAATCTTATCGACTGGCAGGGCTTCACCGATAACACCCGTTGAGAATGGCAGCACTGATTCTGCTCTACAGCTTGCGATCTCTGCCACCGCTTGTGTCGTTCTACGTGCGTCTTCCAGTCCGCCGGCTCCCGTACCAGCGTTCGCGTTCCCCGCATTGATCAACAAGTAGCGGACCTGCGTGTCGTCTTTTTGAAGGTGGTCTTTTGCCAAAGAAACTGGCGCGGCGCAAAAGGCATTACGCGTGAAAACGGCTGCCGTCGCAGCTGTTTCAGCTAGCTCCATCAGTACAAGATCAGCTCGTTGCGCCTGCTTAATACCGGCCGCAACGGCTGCAAGTCGTACACCACGCACCGGCAGTAATGGTGTCAGCGCATTGTCTGTAACAGCCAAGATCACATGCCCTTGTTACAGTTTGCCACAGCACTGTTTGTATTTTTTTCCGCTCCCACAAGGGCAGGGCTCATTGCGCCCCACCTTTGGTTGCTCACGCGTGAAAGTTCGCGGCGTTGGAGGCGGTACCTGTGCCTCGGCCTCCTCTGCGGTATCGGGTGCCGGCGCCATTCCGGTGGCCTGCGCGTGTTGAAAAGCCAGCTTTTCTCGTTCAGCTGCCTCTCGCCGCTGTTGTTCGATCTGCTGCGCCTCGTCTTGTCGCTGGATCTGAACATGGCTTAGAAACTTCACCACTTCCAGCTTGAGATTGCTCAGCAACTCCTCAAACAGCGCAAAAGACTCTCGCTTGTATTCTTGTTTGGGATTTTTCTGCGCATAAGCGCGCAAATGAATACCCTGACGCAGATGGTCCATGGTGGACAGATGTTCTTTCCAGAGTGTATCCAGCACCTGTAACATAATCTGCTTTTCGATGTTGCGCATACCCGACCCTACTGCTTCACATTTAGCATCGTAGGCGGATTGCACTTCGGCGCATATCCTTTCGCGCAGAACTTCTTCATGCAGCTGTTTGTCTTCTTCGAGCCATTGGCTTACGGGCAAGCTCACTGCAAACTCTGCTTCCAGCTGTTTTTCCAGACCCGGCACGTCCCATTGCTCTTCCACACTCATTGGCGGGATATAGCTGTCGATGGCTTCGTTCACGACATCGCTGCGAATCGCGGTAATGGTCTCCGATACGTCGAGCTCACCCAGTAGATCATTGCGCTGTTGATAGATGATTTGTCGCTGATCATTGGCTACATCATCAAATTCCAGAAGGTTCTTACGAATATCGAAATTGCGCCCCTCTACTTTCTTCTGCGCCTTCTCGATCGCATTGGTCACCATCTTATGTTCGATCGCTTCGCCTTTCTCCATACCCAAGGCCTGCATAAAGCCTTTGACTCGATCGGAGGCGAAAATACGCATCAAATTATCTTCCAGCGAGAGATAAAAGCGCGAGACACCTGGGTCGCCCTGACGACCGGCACGCCCCCGCAGTTGATTGTCTATGCGACGTGATTCATGTCGTTCAGTACCCAGTATGTGCAGCCCACCTGCCTCAATCACTTTCTCATGCCTGGACTCCCAATCGCTCTCGAGCTTTTTGCGCCGCGCCTCGTCGATCTCACCGGCGGAATTTATTTCGGCTTCGAGATTGCCACCCAGCACAATGTCAGTGCCCCGCCCCGCCATATTGGTCGCAATGGTAACCACACCCGGTCGGCCGGCCTGTGCGATGATCTCAGCCTCTTGTGCATGATATTTGGCGTTCAACACTTTGTGCTCAATCTTCGATTTTCGAAATCGTGCGGAAAGCTCTTCTGATGTTTCAACCGACGCTGTCCCCACCAATACCGGCGCACCATTGTCCATAGAGTCTTTGACATCCGCGACGATGGCATCAAACTTTTCTTCAGTCGTTAGGTACACCAAATCGTTCAAGTCATCTCGCTGCTGTGGCACATTGGTCGGTATCACCAATACCTCCAGGCCATAGATTTGTCGAAACTCGAAGGCCTCAGTGTCGGCGGTACCCGTCATACCTGACAAACGTTTGTAGAGTCGGAAATAGTTCTGGAATGTGGTTGAAGCCAGCGTCTGGCTTTCGCTCTGAATCGCGACCCCCTCTTTCGCTTCTATTGCCTGATGCAGGCCCTCAGATAATCGACGACCGGGCATGGTTCGTCCCGTATGCTCATCGATGAGTACCACCTGACCGTCCTGCACAATGTATTCAACATCTTTGTGAAACATGACGTGCGCACGTAAACCCGAATACACGTGATGCAGCAAATTTAGATTGGTAGCTGCATAGAGGCTGTCCCCCTCTTCGAGCAGCTTTTCATTAATCATCAGCTCTTCGATGTATTCGTGGCCCTGCTCCGTGAGCTCGACCTGCCGCTGTTTTTCATCGATCGTGTAGTGCCCTTCCTGCGCCTCTTCGTCAGGACGCAGCTTTGGCACCAGGCGGTTGATTCGTTTGTATAGCTCTGAGCTATCCTCAGACGCACCAGAGATAATCAATGGTGTTCGCGCTTCGTCGATCAAAATAGAATCAACTTCGTCAACGATGGCAAAGCTCAACTCACCTTGCATCCGATCTTGCAGGGTAAACGCCATATTGTCGCGCAAGTAATCAAAACCAAATTCATTGTTTGTGCCGTACACGATATCCGCATCGTAGGCGGTGCGTTTTTCCTGTGGACTTTGGCCTGACCTAATCACACCCACGGTTACACCGAGAAACTCATACAGAGGCTGCATCCATTTGGCATCACGGCTGGCGAGATAATCATTCACTGTAATAATATGCACATCGTTACCGGCCAGAGCATTGAGGTAGGCCGGCAGTGTCGCCACCAGAGTCTTACCCTCGCCTGTTCGCATCTCGGCAATTTTTCCTTCGAACAACGCCATTCCGCCAATAAGTTGTACATCAAAATGGCGCATGCCCAGGACTCGCTCGCCCGCCTCGCGGGCGACAGCGAATGCCTCTGGCAGGATTTTTTCGATTGCCTCGCCATCGTCTATACGCTGTTTAAATTCGGCGGATTTGGCCGCGAGGGCCGCGTTATCGAGAGCTTTAATCTCTTCGGCCAGTGCATTGATTTGCTTGACCGTTTTGCCCATGCGTTTGAGCTCCCGGTCATTGCGGGTCCCGAACAGTTTTTTGAGGCTATTGCTAATCATTGTCTTTCATTTCTCTGGCATAGGAACGTTGCATAAATACATGGTCGAGATACTCACCCCGACGTCATTTATAAGAAAGAGAAGGACGCTTAACGCCGCGTGCGGTGGACGTAACTGGAAGGATCGACCGAACGGCCGTGCTTGTAGACTTCGTAATGGACGTGCGCACCGGTAGATCTGCCTGTGGAACCCAACAGTGCTATTGGTTGGCCTTTTTTGACCAGGTCACCGGGTGCCACCAGGTTTTCCTGATTATGCGAGTAACGGGTGACAAAACCATCGCCGTGCGTTATTTCAACCATATTACCGTAGCTGGACTCATAACCAGCCCAGCTGACAACCCCCGCGGCCACGGCGAGAATGTTGCTACCAGCCTTGCCTGCAAAATCAATACCCTTGTGCATGGACGGTAAGCCCGAAAACGGATCAGCTCTCATACCGTAAGGGGAGGATACCCAGCCTTTTTCAACCGGTTGACCAGACAGCCAGGTGGCCTCTTCCAGTTTACGATCCTGAAACAGGTTTTCCAAAATTCCCAGTTGGCGTTCACGCTGACTGAGTTGTGCCTCAAAATCGGCCAGCTCACCAATCAGGTTAATTGAGCTTGAGTCGATCCGGTACTCAAAGGAAAGTGGCCCCCCCATGGCGGGAGATTGGCTGAAATCAAACTCACCATTGCCCAGCTCGGCCATGGCGGTAAGGTGCTCCCCGAGGGCATCCAGACGCGTCATTCGCGCCTGCAGTTCCGCCAGTGTAATCGTCATTGCTTGGAGCTTGCGTTCAGCCTCCTCCTGCAATGACTCAAGTCCCAAAGACTGTTGGGACAATCCTTCCTGGATCGTGTCCAACGCTGCCCCACGCGAGAGGCTGGTCTCGCTATTTTGACCGGTGATATACCCCACAGCGAGCATACCTATCGGTAAACCCAGGCAACAAAGGGAAAGCAAAGCACGTGACCAGCGCCCCAGTTCTACAGTGCGGGAGCTTCCGTGCCTACCGCTAATAAGAATAACTTTCATTAAAAGGGGCGGTCAGCGACGATCAGGTCGGCGACTATGCCACAATTACCGGTAAAAATCCACGAACTAGCGGGCATCTCCGGGACATGGCTTATTCGCACTATCCCAGGGTAGAGCCTGCAGTCGTCGGCGTCACGGCATAGCAAATAGGCGCTGAGCTTTGCTCGGGGTAGGTTACCACCTCCCACGCTTCGGGGTGGTTCACGAGAGCGCTTATCACAGCATTGTTAAGCGCATGTCCCGATTTGTGTGCGCGAAACTCTCCCAAAAGGCTATGGCCCAACAAATATAAATCGCCAATGGCGTCCAGGACTTTATGTCGCACAAATTCGTCTTCAAAGCGCAATCCATCCCGGTTCAGGATGCGATAGTCGTCCAGCACGATAGCGTTATCGACACTACCGCCTTGTGCCAGACCTCTAGAGCGTAGCTGTTCTATCTCATGGATAAAGCCGAATGTTCGTGCCCGACTAAACTTGCTCACGAACTCAGCGGTTGAGAACTCAAACTCAGCGTGAGCTGTTCGTTCTCGAAATACTGGATGGTCGAAATCGATACTGAAGGAAATCCGGAAACCGTCATAAGGCAACAGGCTGGCGTATTTATCACCATCCTCTACCGTAATCTTGCGCTTGATGCGAACGAACTTCTTGGGCGCATGCTGATCGACTACACCTGCGGTCTGAATCAGATAAACAAAGGGTGCAGCACTACCATCCATAATTGGAACTTCCGCAGCGCTCAAATCAACGTAGGCATTATCGATTCCCATACCCGCCATCGCAGCTAGCAGATGTTCAACAGTTGCGACTCGCGCACTGCCTGAAATCAGGGTAGTTGACAGGGTGGTATCGCCGACGAAGCCAGTGCTGGCGGGGAGTTCCAGCACCGGGTCCAGATCCAGGCGACGAAAGATAATGCCTGTATCGACGGGCGCAGGATGCAGCGTCATACAGACCTTTTCGCCGCAGTGTAGGCTTACACCCGTCGCCTCAATAGAGCCTCTCAGAGTCCGCTGTCGCATGTGATTGTCCCACCCAGTTGTACCCTGGCTATCAGGTGCCGGGCGAGCGACAGCTTTATCAGCTAATCGGCCTGGCGACGCAAAAATGCCGGAATATCAAAGTATTCTTCGCCACCTGACTCAACAGCTGCCGCCTGTCCTGCGCCTGCACGGCGTGACTTACGCATCGCGGTTGGGCGCTCAAACTGAGCGTAGTCAGGCTCATTGTCCACTTCAACGGGAGCCGCTTTGGGAGCGGTATCGACCACCTGTAAAGGTGCTTTGGCTACTTCACCGCCCAGACCGGTTGCAACGACCGTCACTCGGAGGTCCTGCCCCATCTCAGGATCTATTACCGTGCCAACGACCACGGTAGCATCCTCTGAGGCAAACTCCTCAATGGTGTCACCCACCTCGGAAAACTCTCCTAATGAGAGATCAAGTCCAGCCGTAATATTGACCAATATCCCGCGCGCTCCCGCCAGGTTAACGTCATCCAGCAGCGGGCTATTTATTGCTCTTTCCGCCGCGTCGCGCGCGCGATTCTCTCCCTCTGAATTCCCGGTGCCCATCATCGCCATACCCATTTCTGACATGACTGTTCGAACATCGGCAAAGTCCACGTTAATCATGCCGGGCCTGATAATCAGGTCGGCAATACCCTGGACCGCGCCTAACAATACATCATTTGCCTCCTTAAATGCATCCAGCAGGCTGGTATTTTTTCCCAGCACCTCAAGCAATTTTTCATTGGGAATCGTGATAAGCGAATCCACGTGTTGCTGCAATTCGGCCACACCCTCCATTGCTATTTGCAGGCGTTTCTTGCCCTCGAAGGGGAAGGGACGGGTAACAACGGCGACGGTCAAAATACCCAACTCTTTGGCAATCTCAGCCACCACCGGCGCACCACCGGTGCCGGTTCCACCGCCCATACCAGCTGTGATAAAGACCATATCCGCACCCTGCAGCGCTTCTGCGATGCGCTCCCTGTCTTCCATAGCCGCTGCCCGGCCAATCTCAGGGTTAGCCCCAGCACCAAGACCTTTAGTAATGTCGCCACCCAGCTGCAGTACTGTTTTGGATTGAATATCCGACAGTGCCTGAGCATCGGTATTGGCGCAGATAAAATCTACACCTTCGACGTTATTAGCGATCATATGCTTAACCGCATTGCCGCCTCCGCCACCCACACCGATGACCTTGATCACGGCATTTGATGGTATGTTCTCGATCAGTTCAAACATGGTCTTGCTCCCCTTAGTAGTATATTGCCGCACCGGCGCGCGACGTTTTGTTGCTGACGTGATGACTCAAATCAACATCTAAAAATTGCTTTGTATCCACGCTTTCACGCGATTGACGACACCCTCGGCGGCACTGATATGACTCGATGTCCCCACCGCCGAGTCCTGATAGTGTTCAGCGCCGTACAACAATAAACCGACGCTGGTGGCGTATATTGGGTTGCGGACGATATCGTTCAGCCCCTCAACGGATTGTGGGTAACCCACTCTAACTGGCATATGGAATATCTCTTCCGCGAGTTCAACGACACCTTCCATCTTGGAAGTGCCACCGCTCAATACGACCCCGGCCGGGACCAGGTCCTCGAACCCAGATCGACGCAACTCCGCCTGAACCAGCGTAAACAGTTCGTCATAACGTGGCTCTACCACCTCCGCCAGAGCCTGCCTGGAAAGATCGCGCGGCGGTCTATCCCCGACGCTGGGGACTTTGATTGTCTCGTCCGCACCGGCCAGTTGAGTCAACGCGCAGGCATACCGGATTTTGATTTCTTCAGCGTGTTGCGTAGGCGTGCGCAAGGCCATTGCAATATCATTGGTGACCTGATCTCCCGCTATCGGTATAACACCTGTATGGCGGATAGAGCCGTCAGTGAAGATTGCTATATCGGTCGTACCACCACCGATATCAACGAGACACACGCCGAGTTCGCGTTCGTCATCCGTTAGGACCGAATAGCTAGAGGCAAGCTGCTCAAGAATGATCTCCTCCACCTCCAGGCCGCAGCGGCGGATACATTTCTCGATGTTTTGGGCCGCATTCACGGCGCATGTAACGAGATGGACCTTTGCCTCAAGGCGCACACCCGACATGCCGAGAGGCTCCTTTATGCCTTCCTGATTATCAATCACATACTCCTGCGGCAGGATATGGAGCACTTTTTGATCAGCAGGTATAGCAACAGCTTGCGCGGCGTCGATTACACGCTCGAGGTCCAGTGCATAAACCTCTTTATCCTTGATGGCAACGATGCCATGGGAATTAAGGCTTCTGATATGGCTACCGGCAATGCCAACATAAACCGAGTGAATCTGACAGCCCGCCATGAGTTCTGCCTCTTCGACCGCGCGTTGGATAGACTGCACCGTCGATTCGATATTGACGACAACGCCCTTTTTCATTCCCTTGGATGGATGCGAGCCAATCCCTACCACCTCTATATCACCGTCCCCACCAATCTCACCGACTATGGCAACCACTTTGGACGTTCCAATATCCAGGCCAACAATCATTTTTTTGTCCTGCACGCTGCCCATGGCAGTGTCTCCCCTGACCTTCGTTCGCCTATAACCCCGCCACCTGAGGCGGTTCCTGTTTAAACGCCACTGCTACACCGGTTTCATATCGCAAATCGATACGTTCTATATCTGCGGCCCTATTCGATAGATCGCTTCGATAAACCGCTAAAAAGCGATGCATTCGCTCCAAGAAGTCCTCGTTCCCCAGCTTTAGCTGCATGCCATTGTTCATGACCACATCAATTTGCCCTCTCTCATCGATCTTTAGGCTGGCAACTTTCATTTGCAGTGGCTTGAGAATATCGGCGATGCGCTTGTAGCCCGAAACTAGCGCTTTAGCACTGCCAGCAGGTCCCTGCAGATTTGGCAGATCTTGCCACTGTTGATTGTCACCAGAGCGAAACACGTCGCCCTCATGATTGAGGAAATCGCTGTTTCCCCAGCGAGCTATAGGCAGTTGTTCAATGACGTGAATCTCAAGTGCATCCGGCCAGCGTCGTTGTACGGTCGCGCGATAGATCCACGGCAGCGCCTCGAGTTGTGTCCTGATACGCTGTAAGTCGGAATATAAAAAGCCGCCAACCAATGCGGGTTGCACCATGTCCTGGATCATTTCATTGCGTGTGTTTTCAAGCTCTCCCTTAACCACGATATGCTGGACTGGAATGGCCTGCAGAGAGACATAGGCTTTGAATGCGGCCGCGAGTACTACCACAGAGCCGGTGGCTATAAGCAGTCGACTCAACCAGGGTGAGGGAATACTGCTGGGTCTAGCACTACTCTGAGTGCGCGTTGCGCCCTTCGACGTTTTTCTTGCGGCGGCCTTTGAAAAGGGCAAACGCTTAGCCTTCGTGTCTTGCGTCAGCGCGTTTCTTGATTTTCGGCTCATAGCGCCCAGCCCTCCAAACTAAGTTGTACGATGCTTTCCACCAGTGTGTTGATATCCATGCCCGCAGCCTTCGCGGCCATAGGCACCAGGCTGTGTGAGGTCATGCCGGGGATGGTATTGGCTTCAAGAACATAAAAAGTCCCGCTTCTATCGCGCATCAAATCGACACGACCCCAGACCGCGCAACCAAGCGATCGAAATGCCCTCACGGACAACTCAGCCATCTCGCGTTCGTCATCTTCGCTTAATCCACAGGGGCAGATGTAACGCGTGTCATCCGATAGATACTTTGCCTCGTAATCGTAGAACTCGTTGTCGGTTTCCAGCCTGATCGCAGGCAGAGCATCCGTGCCAAGTATGGCGACTGTGTATTCCGGACCATCGATAAACTGCTCAGCAAAAACGTTCCCATATGCGCTTGCCGCATGAAAGGCATCTTGTAGCTCGTCGGCTGTTGCGGCCGAGCGCATGCCGATGCTAGAGCCCTCACTGGTGGGTTTTACAAAAACCTTGCCCAAGCGATCTATTACAGCTTGCCAGTCCGTCGAGGAGTCCAGGTGAACAAACCCGGCAGTGGAGATACCCAAACCATTCCATAGCTGCTTGCTACGCGCCTTATCCATGGCCATTGCGGACCCCAGCACGCGCGAGCCTGAGAATGGAATGCCTAGTGTTTGTAGCGCTCCCTGCATGCTGCCGTCTTCGCCTCCGGGACCGTGCAGAGCAATAAACGCGAAATTCACGTCCTCTAGTTGCGATATCCAGTCTGGATCCGAGGGATCGATAGCGCGAACGGAGTGGCCTCGTTCTACAAGCGCATCAATCACTGTCTGCCCACTCTGCAAAGACACCTCTCGCTCCGCTGAAGAGCCGCCGAGTAGGACAGCGATGTCACCATCGCGTAACTGCGGTGACGTCATGGTTTACCCTCCTCAGTCAGATTCCAGCCGACTATCTGTTGCGCTAGACG
>JBCDFM010000102.1:0-12772 GCA_039178015.1 Pseudomonadota bacterium | reverse complement strand
GGTGGCCGTGTCCTCTGTGTCGCCGCCCTGGGTACAGATATCGAAAACGCCCAGCGACGCTGCTACGCAGTGGCGGACCGTGTGCATTGGGAAGATATGAGCCTGCGCCGCGATATTGGCTGGCGAGCTATAGCCAGAGCCAGGTAGCTGTTCTGCGCGCTAGCGCAGTTATCAGCAGTATCCTGGTTCATCTCTCGAATGGCGGTTTACAGCATATTTGCCAGGTCAAAAGAGCAGTCTCCCTAAACATAAACGCAGTCACTACAGAAGTATCGATCTCGGTTGGAACTGAGCCGGGACGCGGACACTCACCTCGTTGCACTGTTGAGACAACCTAGAAAGCGTACGTGCCGCCACGGTAGAGGCATCTGTGCTGCTGAGTCCTCTGAGAGCGTCTGAAGTTCGAAGCGAACACGAGTAATCAGCAGCACCGGGGCCGGTGGCACATCGCCCACTACTAAACCTGGCGGAGCGCGTTACTTGCAACCTGCAGCAGTCACCACAGGAGAACCACTCTAGCACCGATACGGTGCCGGGTTGTCGCACTCGCATCGCTCACCTTTCAACATGCGCCGAGCGCACTGTCATCAGAGCGCGGGGTCGAACTCAATAATTTCGAAGCTGTGACTGATATCAACACCACCCTCGCTGAGCATAATGGATGCGGAACAATATTTTTCGGCTGACAACGATACGGCGCGCCTGACCTGGCTTTCTTTGATACCAATGCCAGTGACCACAAAATGCATCCCGATGCGGGTAAATACGGCGGGTACAGCATCGGCTCGCTCTGCCTGTATTTCCACTCGACAGTCCACTACCTGCTGGCGCGCCTTTTTCAACATACTGAGAACGTCATAGCTGGCACAGCCACCGGTTCCCAGCAGCAACATCTCCATCGGGCGAGGGCCCATGTTTCTGCCACCAAGATCCTCAGGTCCATCCATCACTATGCTGTGGCCGCTACCTGTTTCTCCCACAAACATGGCACCGTCAGACCACTTCACCGTTGTTTTCATTATCTGCAGACTCCTGTAGAACTGTGCGGCGCAGCTTACCACAGGGAAATGCACCCCGAGCATGCAGTCTGGTAACCGCAGATAGCGCATTATGTACACTCTCAGTTTGTTTTACTCAATCACGTAGTGGGCTACACTCAGCCGTGTTCACCTAGCCAAACATGGAGCAAAACCTTGGTCAAACCTCAGATACTCAGAGCCCTTCCCAACGTGGAAAGCTTTTTGCGTCACTGCCAGAGAAAGGATTACAAAGCCAAAAGCAATGTCTTAAAACAGGGCGAACTGAGTAACTCTCTCTACCTGATTCTCGAGGGTTCAGTCTCTGTCATGGTTGAAGATGAAACCGACCCTGGTCATATGATGGTAGTGGCATACCTTAATCCGGGCGATTTCGTTGGAGAGATGGGTTTGTTTGAAGAAGCCGGTCAGGTGCGCAGCGCACAGGTTATGGCCAAAACGCAATGTGAAGTAGCGGAGATATCCTACGAGCGCTTTCATCAGATTCGAGGTCAGTTCCCGGATATCCTATATGCAATATCGCGCCAGATAAGTACGCGACTGCGCACAACAACGCGCAAGCTCACCGACCTCGCTTTCGTCGACGTCTCTGGGCGCATAGCGCACACCCTGCTGGATCTTTGCAAGGAGCCGGATGCCATGACTCATCCAGACGGCATGCAGATTAAAATCACCAGGCAGGAGTTGGGTAAAATAGTGGGTTGCTCCAGAGAGATGGCTGGCCGCGTGCTCAAGACATTAGAAGAAGACGGGCTGGTTTCAGTCTCAGGGAAAACCATGGTTGTCTACGGTACCCGCTGACGGTCCTGCGATCTGACTAGCTGAAGAACAACTCGCGAAGTTTGTCGCCGGGCTCCGGCGCACGCATGAACGCCTCGCCTACCAAAAAGCCAAATACCTTGTGGTTACGCATCAGAGCCACGTCTTCGGCGGTGTGAATGCCGCTTTCTGTTATCACGATGGACTCCTCTGGCACATAGGGTAGCAGTGCCAGTGTTGTTTCCAGACGGGTATCAAAGGTATGCAAATCGCGGTTGTTGATACCAATCAACTTGCTACCAAGCTCCAGGGCCCGATCCAACTCTGCCCGATCATGCACTTCAATCAAAAAATCTAGGCCATATTCCCCTGCCGCTTGAGCAAGCTCCCGCATCTGTTCATCTTCCAATGCCGCGACGATCAACAAAATAGCATCCGCGCCCATAGCTCGAGCCTCCACCACCTGGTAGGGATCGATTGTGAAATCTTTGCGAATGACCGGTAGGCTGCAGGCCTCTCTCGCTTCCTGCAGATAGGCGTCTGCTCCCTGGAAAAAGTCCACGTCAGTCAGCACAGATAGGCAGCTTGCGCCGCCAGTCTCATAGCTCTTGGCAATTTGCGCCGGCTGAAAGTCTTTTCTAATAACGCCTTTGCTGGGTGACGCCTTTTTGATCTCAGCGATAACGGCTGGTTCAGCGCGTTTGACCCGTTTTTTTAACGTTGAAACAAAGCCGCGAGCAGGAGCCTGTTCAGCGAGGCGACGCTCCAGTTCGCTAACCGATGTTTTGGTCCGCCGTTCAGCTACCTCTTCGGCCTTTCGACTCAGTATCTTGCGCAAAATGGTTGCGGTCTGGCCCGTCATTGATCTATTCCACCTGTCCCCGCATCATTTGCGTAAAGGCAACAAACTCCTGCAGCTTTTCCGCTGCTTGACCACTAGCCAGCACATCCTGCGCCAGTTCCACACCGTCCGCTAGTGTCACGGCCACGCCACTTACGTATAGCGCTGCGCCACCGTTCAAGGCAAGCATCGATGCAGCTTTTCGCATAACAGGATCGTCTCGACCAGCCAGTGCGCCGCGAATAATCTCAGCTGAGCCGGCAGCTCCAGATACCGCTAGCCCTTCAAGGCTATCCCGTTCCAAAAGGAATTCCTCGGGTGTAATGTGATAGCTGCTAACACTCCCATCACGCAATTCAGAGACTTTCGTCCCAGCGGCAATAGATATTTCATCTAGGCCATCGTCAGAGTGCACAACCATAACGTGTTCGAGTCCCAATACTTTTAGCGCTTTCGCCATGGGCTCACAGAGGTCCGGTGAATACACGCCTATGACCTGCCTGGCAACATGAGCGGGGTTCGTCATTGGCCCCAGCACGTTGAAAACAGTCCGCATGCTAAGCTCGCGACGCGGTCCAATCGCATGCCGCATAGCGCTATGATGGGCTGGCGCGAACATAAAGCCCATGCCAACCTCGTTAATTGATCTAGCGACCTGCTCCGGGTCGAGATCCAGTGGCACCCCCAGATGTTCTAAAAGCTCCGAAGCGCCTGAGCTGCTAGACACGCCCCGATTACCATGCTTTGCAACTCGCGCACCGCCTGCTGCAGCTACGAAGCTCGCCGCAGTTGATACGTTGAAAAGGTTTGCACCATCGCCGCCGGTACCGACCACATCGACCAGGTGTTCGCCCGATACCTCTACCCTAGTGGCAAGATCTCGCATCACCTGCGCCGCGCCCGCGATTTCTTCGATGGTTTCGCCCTTCATACGCAAACCGACCAAAAAACCTCCGATCTGCGCATCCGTGGCATCACCCGACATCAGCTGACGCATCACGTCTGCCATTGCTGACTGATCCAGACTTTCGCCATTGACGACCCTAGCCAGACCCTCTTGTATGTTCATGCTGATTGCTCCAAAAAATTCTTTAACAGATCATGCCCATGCGCAGTCAATATTGATTCAGGGTGAAATTGTACGCCTTGAATCGGCAATTCCTTGTGGCGTAACCCCATTATCTCATCGACTTCACCCACCGCATTCTCGGTCCAGGCAGTCACCTCCAGACAGTCGGGTAGACTCCCGCGCTCCACTATCAGGGAATGGTAGCGCGTTGCCTCGAAGGGATTGCTCAACCCCCGGAATACACCTTTACCGCAATGAGCAATCGGCGAGGTTTTTCCATGCATCACCTCGCGCGCGCGCACAACTTTACCACCGAACACCTGCCCAATGCTTTGATGGCCGAGACAGATCCCTAAAATGGGCACGTGCCCTGCGAACGCGTTGATTGCCGCCATTGAAACGCCCGCTTCATTAGGGGTGCACGGCCCGGGTGAAACCACAAGGTGAGAAGGTGCCATCGCCTCGATATCATCTAGGCTAAGCTCATCGTTGCGTATAACCGCAACTTCGGCTCCCAATTCGCCTAGATATTGCACCACGTTGTAGGTGAAAGAATCGTAGTTATCGATCATTAACAGCACGATGCTTGCTCCCGCCCCATCGCCATAGCAGCAGCTCTAAACACCGCTCGGGCTTTGTTCTGCGTCTCTTTCCACTCCAGGCTGGGTACGGAATCCGCCACAATGCCACCGCCTGCTTGAACATAAAGCCTGTCATCTTTTATTACGGCGGTGCGGATCGCGATTGCAGTATCCATATCACCCGCCCAGGAAATATAGCCAACAGCACCGCCGTAGATACCACGCCTTACTGGCTCCAACTCATCAATAATCTCCATTGCTCTTACTTTCGATGCGCCGCTAAGCGTGCCTGCGGGCAGCGTCGCCTTGAGGACATCAATGGCACTATTTCCCACTTTCAGTTGTCCGGTCACATTAGAGACGATATGCATGACGTGCGAGTATCTTTCCACAACCATTCTATCTGAGACCACAACAGAGCCCACGTCCGCTATTCGTCCCACATCGTTCCGACCCAGATCAATTAGCATTAAATGCTCTGCAATTTCTTTTGGATCGTCGAGCAGCTCTTTCTCCAGCGCCAGGTCTTCTGCCTCGGAATGACCGCGTCGACGCGTACCGGCTATAGGTCTTACAGTGACCAACCCGCTCTGAACTCTGGCCAAAATTTCGGGCGAGGAGCCGACAATCTGGAAATCACACAAGTCGAGAAAATACATATAAGGTGAAGGATTGAGATTACGTAGTGCGCGATACAGGTTTAGCGGCGGAGCCTTGAACGGCAGACTCATGCGACGCGACGGTACAACCTGCATCACATCCCCAGCCAAAATATACTCTTTCACTTTGGAAACTGCGGCCTCGTACTGCGGCTGGGTGAAATCAGAATCTGCCTGTTGTTCAAGCTCCTCACTGCCGGCCGCCTCCAGCATCACATCGGGTAGTGGCTGCATAGGCTGTCGTAGCTTTTGGACGAGTTCAGCCAACCGTTGCTCCGCTCGCTGTTGAGCATCGTCACCATGCGGATCTGCGTTCACAACCAGCCTGATCGTACCCGCAAGATTGTCGAATACCAGCACTTCCTCCGATACCATAAGCAAAATATCTGGTGTGCCTAAGCCATCGGGCGGCGCACAATCTGCCAGGCGTTGCTCGACGTAGCGCACGGTATCATAGGCAAAATAACCGACCATACCGCCATGAAATACAGGTAGATCCGGCTGCGGCGCAGTGCGATACCGCGCTCGAAATGCTTCGGCAAACTCCAGCGGGTCTGTCACCTGGTGTCGCTCAACGACTTCCCCATCTATCCAAACCTGCGCCTCATAGCCAAACACCTTCAACACGGTTTTACAGGGCAATCCAATGATCGAATACCGACCCCATTTCTCACCACCATGCACGGATTCCAGGAAATAAGAATATGGGCCTTGCGCCAGTTTGCGATAGCTACTGATGGGCGTTTCTAGGTCAGCTAGCACCTCGGTGCTCACCGGTATACGGTTGTACTGGGTCGCCAGGGCGGCGAACTCTTGCGCTTTCATTGTGGGGATCCTCGGAGTGAGAAAATGCGAAATTAGGTCACAGCGACATGCCAGCTACCATCGCCAGCACGTGACCTCGCGCATCGACCACAAATCGATGCCTTTTCGCCCAGCTGTTTGCACAGCGTTCTCCGGGATTAGTGAAGCCGCTATTGTACATACCGGCGCATGCTTCGCAAGCAAGGTCCTCTGCATTCTTAATCACATTTCTGCACGACAAACCCGGTAACTCACCCTGGAGCCTTAGGAGATCAGGTCTGGGCTTCCTTAGGTTTTTAAAGCCTGATTGCAAAGCGACTCGATCCTGCTGCACGGTCCTGCAAAGGGGCCTTATGTCTCCGGCCCCGGCGCTGCTGAATACTCGTATTGGATTGAGTTTCAGGCGCTCCGCGAGCACTCAGCAGCATCGATGCCGCTATCATTGTAGATTCTCACGCTTTGCCGTTTGTCTTAGCAGTGCGGCGAAACACCAACCCGAGGGGCGGGATGGGCATACCCGCGCAGAAACTGAGCCTTGGAGCCAGGCGAGTGTGCGCATCCCGAGACGGTTCGGTAGTAGAGCGCTTCTCCTGTAGTGACCGTTGTAGATTGACCAAAGCGCGATAGTTCAGACCGATGCCAGAGCCGACCGCATTTTATCGATGACTACCCGATAGTCGCTTTGGTTAAAAATGGCGGAACCCGCGACAAAGGTATCAGCGCCAGCGCCAGCCACATCGGCGATATTAGCGGGTGTGATGCCTCCGTCCACCTCAAGCCGGATATCGAGGCCGGATTCATCGATGATGGCGCGGGCTTCACGCAATTTCTGCAGCGTTGTGGGGATAAAAGACTGTCCACCAAAACCCGGATTAACCGACATCAGTAAAATCATGTCGATTTTGTCCAATACGTACTTCAGCGCGTCCAGGTTCTGATGAGGATTAAATACCAGGCCCGACTTACAGCCCGCATCACGAATCATCTGCAGAGACCGATCGACATGGATAGAGGCGTCGGGGTGAAAGGTAATGTAGCTTGCACCCGCCGCAGCAAAATCACCAATCAGCTGGTCTACCGGGCTTACCATCAAATGCACGTCAATCGGAGCGGTTATACCGTGGCTGCGCAGTGCTTTGCAGACCATAGGCCCGATTGTCAGGTTCGGAACGTAGTGATTATCCATGACATCGAAGTGCACTATGTCTGCCCCGGCTGCAAGCACGTCTTCGACCTCCTCGCCAAGGCGCGCGAAGTTGGCCGATAGAATTGAGGGGGCGATCAGGTAATCTGCCATCGTGGTTTCCTTTGCCTGGGCCCGCGTATCTTAACGGTTTCTACCTCCGCAGAGGAAGCAAGGTCTCCTTGGAGCCAGTGTATCTAGCTCGAAAATTGACGATCCAAGGTTCTGAGTCGCTCAGGTGTGCCAA
Source organism: Pseudomonadota bacterium (assembly GCA_039178015.1). Lineage (GTDB taxonomy): Bacteria > Pseudomonadota > Gammaproteobacteria > Pseudomonadales > Halieaceae > JARRPM01. Next base: position 5,592 of record JBCDFM010000102.1, on the reverse strand, counting down.
CATCGTGCCAGCTGCCAGCATAGTATTCTCCTCCTAGACTGCCGAGACGGATGGCCTCATCCATAAGCGGCTTTAGGGGCATTTTTGCCGCCGTTACCCCGGCAAAAAAGGCACGGCTATAAATACCCATGCCAGCATAGGTCAGCCCGCTCGCCTGCTCAGGCAGCTCCTTGATCAACCCCTGTTTATCGAGCAGGAAATCACCTTTTGGATGCTGTGTCGGATTATCCACCAGGATGAGGTGCGCAGTCAGTTTTCCTTTCAATGTCGTGTTCTTGAGCCGCATGAGCGGGTAGTCGGTCCAGATGTCGCCGTTGATCACCAGAAAGGGATCCGTGCCTAGCAACGGTAAGGCTCGATGAATGCCTCCCGCCGTCTCCAGTGGCTCAGGTTCAATCGAATGGCGTATATGCAGGTCCCAATTACCGCCGTCGCCACAGAATTCAATGATTTGCTCCGCCAGGTGCGAGACATTAATAACGACTTCCCTGAAACCCGCTTGGGACAAATGCTCCAGGTGGTGCGCAATAAGCGGGCGGCCGCCCACGCGCAATAGCGGCTTCGGTGTCTGGTTTGTGAGCGGCCGCATGCGCTTGCCGACGCCCGCCGCGAGAATCATCGCTTTCACTGATTCTTGGCCCAAGGCTGCACAGCGATTGCCGGCATCAATTTGCTATCGATCCAGTGAAGAAAGCTCGCCAGCGTCGGCTCACGATCGGTATTCTGATCAAGCACGTCCGTAACGTAGGAGATCACTCGCGGCAGATCCTGAAGATAAGTGGCTTTCCCGTCACGCAGGTACAGGCGAGCGAATGTACCCAATACTTTGATATGACGCTGTAACCCCATCAAGTCAAACCATCGCAGAAAGCACTGTTCGTCCGTATCGCGACAGCATGCATTGGCCTGTAACAGCTTTTCGCGATAGGCCATTACCCAGGCGCGTACTCTTTCCTGCGGCCAGTGAATATAGCAGTCGCGTAAAATTGATACCAAATCGTAGGTTACTGGCCCAACCACGGCATCCTGAAAATCGATAACAGCGAGCTCGTTCCCTGCCTGCGGCATCAGATTTCGGCTGTGAAAGTCTCGATGTACAACCACCAGAGGTTGCTCAAGGGCGCTATCTACCAGTCTGCCAAAGACAGACTTTAGCAAATCCTTTTCTTGATGGCTCAGATCCATCCCCAGTAGCGATTGTACGAACCATTCAGGGAATCGCTCAAGTTCCCTAATGAGCAGCAGGCGATCATAATGTGGTAGCGCCAGGGTCGACGTGTCGATGCTGGCCAGCTTCAACAAGGTATCGAAGGCCAGACTGTACGCCGCATCAACCGTGGCTGTGTTCAATTCATCTAACAGTAGACGATCGCCGAGATCTTCCAAGGCCAAAAATCCGCGTTTGAGATCCGCCGCAAATAGCGCTGGTACTCTTAATCCGGCCGCATCCATCAGCTCTCTGACGGCGAGAAAGGCTTGATTATTTTCCGTGGCGGGGGGCGCATCAACCAAAATACAGGGCTGCCCCTCGATGATTGTTCGATAATACCTGCGGGGACTGGCATCACCCGCCACGGAATCCAGCGCGGGCAAACTCGTATTGCTGGGCGCATTCAGAGCCATCAGGGCCCATCGCAGCAGATCATGATTGGTGGTGCGGGAACTCACTGAGGTCTCCAGACTCGAAATTTGACGGACAAGGACGGGGGGATGCTTTAGAATCCGCCTTTACTTCGCATACGCGCTTTAAGTGAATGACCCTGAATCTCGACAGACTACACGCTCGACGCCGGCGACTCACCCTTCCAACGTTGGCCCTTTTAACCACTGTCGCGATATCTGCCCCCGTTTTAGCGAAGGATAGCAAGCGAAGGAGCTGCACAGCCAATGAAACCGGTGACGGTTGGAATTGCGTTTATATCGACGGCAGCAGCTCTTCACAAGGTGTTCGCGCAGGCGTTCAGGAAACCGCCGCAAGTGATTCCAACGCCGACGCCAGCAAGCCGGCGGCAGCGGCGACCGCCGCCACTGTAAGCGCTGAGCGTACCAGTGAGAATGTGTCCGCCGCAACGGAGACCTCCCGGTCCGATCCGACGACAGTGGGGGTAGAGGAACCCGCCCCGGCCGCTTTGGTAATCCTACCCACAGGTGACTCAGACGAGGCACCGCAAGACCCCGCTCCGCGACAGGAACCGCCCGTTTCGCTGTTCGCTCTCGATTGGGTACCACTTGACGATGTACCACCCGGGCTACGCGATCTGGACTGTGAATTGTGTAGTGGTCGATACATCGACCCGCTGGCGGGCATGGATCGTGATTCGAATCCCGACGATGCAGATATTGAGGCATGGGCCAATAGTACAGAGCTGCAAGGGGATACAGTCACCTTTACCGGCGGGGTTAGCATCACACAAGGCTATCGCCAATTCCGCGGTGACTCCGCCGTTTTCAATGAGACGACTCGACAAGCCACGCTCACGGGTCAGGTCGAGTTGCGCGAGCCAGGCGTGCTGCTGGAGGGCTCAAAAGCCGAAATCAATACGGATACCGGCGAAGCGACCTTGGACGATGGGAAATTCGTTATCCATACGGATCACCTCAAGGGGAGTGCTGATCAACTGGAACGCGATGCACAAGGCCTGATCTATGTGCGCGATGGGGATTTCAGCTACTGCCCACCCGGCGATAACGATTGGGAGATTCTAGCCGAGACAATCGAACTGGACACGGATGAGGGTCTGGGTGTGGCCCGTGATGCCAAACTGGAGCTGGGCGGCGTGCCAGTATTCTATACGCCGTGGCTCCAATTTCCTTTGGACGACAGGCGTCGAACGGGTCTGCTCTGGCCTGACTTTGGCAACGACAGTACAGGGGGTCTAGATATCACTACCCCGATATACTTCAATCTGGCACCCAATTATGACCTCCTGTACTCCCCCCGATATATCCAGGATAGAGGGTTAAACCACGAGTTAAAGGCGCGCTACTTGAACAAATATCTTGGCTATTGGACCGTCGGTGGCGCTTACATGTTCAGCGATGACAAGTATAAGGATCAGATTGATCCCGACGACAGCGACGACCGTTGGCTCGCTGTGGTACGTCAGAACGGTCTGGTGGATCAGCGCTGGCGCTCCTTCATTGACTACAGTAAGGTCAGCGACGTTGACTACATGCGCGACCTGGAAACGTCGAATCTGACGGCACAACGCAGGACCAGTTTGCGCCAGCTCGCCTCGCTGGACTACCTAGGGGATAGCATTCTCGTCAATCTCGACGTCGAGCAGTACCAATCCCTGGCCGAAGACATTAACGATGTCTACAAAAAGTTACCGCAGCTCACCGCACAATACAGAAGCTCGGGCACACCCTTCGAGCTGCAGCCGATTGCGCTTGCACAGTACTCCAACTTTGGTGCCGATGAAGATGTGGTAACCGGTGAGCGCGTCTACGCTGAAGGCGGTCTTTCCTACCCTATGAACTGGGCCTTTGGATTCCTAACGCCTACTGCCAAATACCGTCATGTGAGTTATGAACTCAGTGAGGCTGAGTTCTTTACTGATAGCAGCCCCAGCGCAGGGTCACCCATGGCCAGCCTTGATGGTGGTCTCTACTTCGAGCGCAACACCAGCTTCGCGGGTACTCCCTTGTTACAAACACTGGAGCCCAGACTGTATTACCTGTACTCCGAATTTGAGAATCAGGATGATCAGCCCGATTTCGATAGTGCCGAACTGACTTTCTCTTACAATCAGCTGTTTCGCGATACAAGATTCTCCGGCTACGACCGTATTGACGATGCAAACCGCTTGTCGGTGGGTGTGAGCTCCCAGTTTATCGATGCGCAGGACGGTCGCCAGCTGCTGTCCGCCAACATCGGTCAAATCATCTATTTCAGCGATCGCAAGGTCAGACTAAATCCGTTGGCACCACCATTAGATGAGTCCAGTTCGCAGATCGCAGGCGACGTGTGGTTTACACCTGACGACCAACTTTCGTTCCGTGGGGATATCGTATACGACCCCCACGATTCGAATGTTGATTCGGGTAACGTGCTGGCAGGTTACACAACCGATAACGGTGCCATTTTCAATTTAGGCTATGCCTACAACCGTCCACAAACTACCAATCTGCTGCTAGTTGAAACCGAACAGGTAACTGCTTCAACTTTTCTACCCGTGAACACTCACTGGCGGCTGTTTGGTGCGGTGAACTACAGCATCATTGAAGACACGGCGGTGGAACAAATGCTTGGCGTAGAATACGAAAACTGCTGCTGGATCGTACGTCTAATGCATCTGCGTTATTATGATAACGAGAGCACCGCATTCTTTCCCGACTTCAGCAATCCCGACCTGGAGCAGGAACACACCACCCAACTGCAATTCGTCCTCAAAGGCATGGGCGGCTTTGGTAGCCGCATACCGACTGTGCTCGAAGAAATGATCAGAGGTTATCAGGAACGTGAATACTAAAGCCTTATTGCGCGCTATTACTTTCACTTTCACGCTAGGCGTTACGTCAGGGCTACACGCCGCGACAGAAGTGGTAGACCAGGTTGTGGCCATTGTTGATGATGACATCATCATGGCCAGCGAACTGCGTGAGCGCGTGGATGCGCTGGAGCAGTCAATTATTGCTCGGGGTATGGAAGTGCCTCCTAGAGACACTCTGATTCGACAAACGCTGGATCGGCTCATTCTGGAAAGCATCCAGCTGCAGATGGGTATGCGAGTAGGGGTACGCATATCCGACTCTCAGCTCAATGGCGCTGTGCAACGCATCGCATCTCAGAACGGTCTTAATCAGGAGCAGTTTATCGCTGCCCTGGAAGAGCAGGGGCAGTCGTATCCGGCCTTCAGAGAACAGATCAGGCGAGAGATGGTGATCCAGCGCGTTCAGGGTGGCAATGTAAGCCAGCGAATCCAAATCACTCCCAAAGAAATCGACAATTTTCTGGCTACGGAGGACGGCAAACAGCTAACACAGTCGGAATATCACCTGCTACATGGCTTATTGGCTGTACCCCCTGATGCCGCACCTGAACAGGAAGCCGAGGCGCGAGCTTACACCGAGCAGGTACTGGCCAACATCCGCAACGGCGAACAGTTCGAGGCAGCCATTCGCGCCACTTCCACAGGGCCATACCCATTCAGCGGTGGCGATTTGGGCTGGCGCAAGGCAGAAGATCTGCCTTCTTTGTTTGCCGATATCGCTCCACAGCTGTCCGTGGGCGCGACATCGGAGCCTATCCGCAGTCCCAGCGGATTCCATCTGATCTATATGGAGGACTTGCGCGGCGGGGAACAAATGGTCTCGCAAACTCAAGTGCGCCATATACTGGTAAAGCCTTCCGAAATTATGACGGATGACCAGGCAAAGGATCTCGTAGTTGGCTTGCGGAGCAGGGTTGAACAGGGAGAGGAATTTGGGGATCTAGCCCGAGAGTACTCCGAGGATATTGGCTCAGCTCAGGAAGGTGGTGATTTGGGCTGGACCATGCCAGGCCAGATGGTGCCGGAGTTTCAACAGGCCATGGACGCCACGGCCGTCGGCGAAATGTCTGACCCAGTGCGTACCCAATTCGGCTGG
>JBCDFM010000101.1:0-12909 GCA_039178015.1 Pseudomonadota bacterium | reverse complement strand
TTGGTGTTCGCGATTGAGGGTTTGTCCGGATATCTGCCCGGAGTTGTGGTTTTTACTGTACAGGCGAAACTGTGCGTTGGTGACCTCGTGAGTCTGAAGGTAGAAGGGCCGTCGCAATGACACCGGATGCAGCACCTCATTAGCACGACGACCTGGCTCGCGCCTGGATGCGCCCATTGTAAAGTCCGTCAAACCAGCATCTTCGGGCGTAAACAACAGCAAAGTCTGTCCCAGCGCGGTAGTGATTTCCGGCTTGATGTTGGCCTGGCGAATCTCCGCGGCAGTCAGCAGCTGAACTTCGACCAGCTGCTGTAATCCAGGACGTGGCGTGACTCGTTTGCGGACAGTGTTGTAGCCATCGAGACTGATCTCGACCGATTGCTCATAGGCAGGCAGCGACAGAGTTTGGCTGCCGCGCCCTCTCGGTCTGCCGTCCACCTTAACCAAGGCGTCAGCGGGACTCACGTTGAAACGCACTTCACCAAGCTGAGCCTGCAGCGTGATGCTCTGGTTGTCGACGCCGCCCGCGGGTAGCTGCACCGTGCTGGAGTAACGACGGTAGCCGGGTTTGAACACGGCCAGCCGGTGCGCCTTATCTGGCGTCAGTTCAAGCTCCAATGGAGTCTGACCGAGAAACTCACCATCCAGTGTCACGTTGGCGCTGCTGGGTGTGCTGCTCAGTGCCAGCATGCCCGCAGCCGGTTGCAAATTGATAAGCTCCAATGTTTGCGCTACACCCGGCTCAACATCAAGTGCTTGCTGCCAATCGGCAAAGTTATCCAGTTGCAGGATGAGCTGGCGTTCCTCTCCCGCCATCACTTCAACGGTAGCGGGCGTTGTCCCAGCCTCTTCACCGTCGACCAGAATAGTCGCGCCAGGTGGCTGGCTGTCGATTTCAATGTCAGCCCATCCGGGCTCAAGGTCCAATATCAGCTGTTGCGGAATATTGCGTCCTGTCACGGTCAGAGGCTGTTCCAGCTCGAGATACCGATCCGCACGCACCGTCAGGGTGTGCTCGCCCGCCTCAACAGACACAGCCTCTAGCGGTGTTGCGCCAATGTCCTCGCCATCGATCAATACCCTCGCGCCAACCGGTGTGCTTTGTATGGTCAGCTTGCCTGGAAGGGGGCGCAAGACGAGTTCGATACTTTGATTATTGCCCTCGCCCACTGTGACCGGTGATTCCAGTGGATGGTAACCTTCAGCACTGGCAGAGATGATGTAGTCGCCAGGTCTTAGCAGATAGCGATCACCGAAAGGCAAGGCCAGACCGTTGATAGAAATATCCGCTGGGTTTTCACTTTGCACAATGATTTCGATTGATCTTGCGCTCAGTAGGAAAAGCATCAAGAGCAAGAAGATGATGACGAAAGCGATCAAAACATTGCGTTTGGTATTGCGCGGAGCAGCGGCAACCGTTTGCTCCGTTCCAAGCGGCTGAAATGCGCTCGGTTCAATGGCGCCGGGCGAATCCGAATTCTGACGATCAGTCTCTGGTTGATTCACTAGATCGTTTCCGTGCAGCGAATTGTCACAGGAAGATTGTCAACACCGTGCTGCACCTCAAAATCCACGCGCACATCTCGGTATCCAAGCCGACTGCCTACCGCCGTGTAGGTGCCTGGGCGTAGCTCGAGTTGTCGCTGGTCGAATTTTCCCAGCTTCGCCACTTTATAAACCGTAACGTCGGTCTCCATATCCGACTTTATGGTGACGTTGATGGGCGTATTGGCCTGCTGCAGCAAAGATTCCAACTCATCGATCTGCTCGCTAAGCACCGGTCCCTTAGGGCTGATACTGCGCGCCATTTGCAGCATTTGCTCGGTGGCTTTTGCAACCGCCACATCGCTCAGGCGCGAGGGGTCACCAATCGCTGTGCGAAACTGTTTGTCCAGGCGGGCGCGGTCTCGGCTGCGCTCCAAACCTTCTTTGGCAAACAAGATGTTGGGGTCAATTTGTTGGGCTTGCTCATACGCTTCAACAGCCTCCTGCCAGCGCTCGGCCTGTTCGTCACTGCTGCCGCGGTTCTGTAGCGATGACAGCCGGTAGGCCGTGGCGGACGCCTCAACCTCCTGAAGTGCAAGCGCGGCTTCTCTCGACCCCTGTTGGATCCCGGCGGCTCGTCGAAAAGCGTTACGTGCGGCATCAAATTGATTCGCATCCAAAGCCGCATAGCCTTCGCTCATCGCTTCGTTAAATCGTTGCTCGTTGTAAGCCGCGACCACTCTGGCCAATTCGTTCGCGCCGCGTTGGTGTAATGGATCTAAGGCAACCGCTTCTTCGAGTTGCGATATTGCCGAGGGCAAATCGCCCTGCGCTTCTGCCGCTGCAGCGCCCTCCATCAGCTCAAGCAGTTGCGGCAGTACGGCGACCCGCTGGCGGAGTTGTGCGGCCTGGCTATTGCCGGGATCAATCATGTCAACAACATCCAATGCGGCGTTTGCCGCTGCCAGATCACCCTCCTCAAGCGCGGTTTCCGCAGTCTCTAACTGCATGGCCAGTTCGGCTGGTATTGTAGCTTCCAGTGTCTGTAGCTGTGTCAGGCCCTGCGCATACTGTTCCCTTGCGGCTTCGTATTCTCGATTCCGATACAATTCATCGCCCTGGGTGGCAATTGCCGCCACGGCATCGAATTCGTCTTTCGCCCAGGTTTCTACACCTTTTTCCTCAAGCGTTTCCTGTATCTCCAGTAGCTCTGCCAGTACGTCCTGGGCCTCTTTGCGCAGTTTTGCCAGCTGTGCATCCGACCAGGGGGTTGTGTCGGGCGTTTCGGACGCGGCTGCTGCCGGCTGCCTGGCACTGGAGCCAGTCTCGCTGGCGGCGACCGGCTCAGCGGGAACGACCGGCTCCGTGGTGTTCACGCGATCTGGTAACCAGAAAAATACCAGGACGGCCAGTAACAGCAGACCACCGAGCGCGGGCAGTACCCAGCGCGGCGTGCCCTGGGATGAAACCGCACCACCTTTGGCCTCAGCGGACTCCACAGGTGCGGGCTTGACCACCTCAAACGGGGTGGGCTGAAGCTTCTCATTGTGGGATGACATGCGGGGGTGCGGCCTGGTAGGTGTCGAGACGGTGTCAGGGCTGAACTATGTCATTAGTGCCATCAGGAAGTGGCTCTAAAGCGCCGACCTCAGCTGCATAAATATCTGCCAATAGTTCGCGCCATTGTGCGTATTGGTCTTCTACGTTGCCGGATAGCATGACCGTGCGATCCTGAAGCTCAATGACCTGAGGCGTGATTTCAGCTTCAAGCGACATGCCCAGTTCTTCCAGGGCCTGTACGTGAATCTGGGCTTCGTTACGCTTTTCGAGCCCACTCTTGAGCAGATAGCCACCGCCCAGTACGGCCACCTGACCTGCTACCTGAGTGGTTGAGCTATCGCCGGTAGTCGCAGCGGCAATGCCTGCCACCACCGCCAGGGCGCCGGTAATCAACCTGCGCGTGCTCTCCGCCTGAATTTCCTGGAGTGCAACCGCCTCCTGATAGCTTTGCTTGCGCCACTCTTGATAGGGATCGTGCATCTCGCTGCCAAAGTTGCGGTAGTACTCCTGCAGTGTGTCGATAAACAGCTGGTCTCGCTCGCGGATCGCTTCAACGCGCTCGAGCATCGGGTCATTTGCCGCGGGTAGGCGTACCACCAGGTATTCGTTCTTGCCAGATTTATCCAGATAATCGGCAAAGGCTTCAGGTGAAAAGCTGCGCGCAAAGCGCAACTCGGTGACAAGGCGAATGTCTTCTCTAGCCTCAAGGTTTAACTCTTCCTGTTGTTGCAGGAGGTCGTTGGCAATCGTGTTGTATACCGCCTGAAAGGGGTCGTAGGTGTTGCGCGTGGTCGCCTTGTAAGAGTAGCCACTGGCCACGCCGCGGTAGTCTTTGTCCAACCAAACCTGGCCACGCGAGTCCACGGCACGGATGTGTAGCTCCAATTCCTCACCGTCGGAATGAATAATTTTCCCCGTGACGATTAAATCGGTGATGTGCTCAGGATTCGGTACGACCCGCACAGCACCCCATGCGCCGCTATCCTGCATGGCCTCTGCCAGCAGGAAAGGCATGAAGCGTGCCTCCGCTTTGCGCACTTCAGGATAGGTTTGTTCGCCTTCTTCATAGTCGTCGATGCCAGGATTGAAAATGGTAATGCCAACATCCAACAATTGATCTTCTGCAACATTGACGGAGGCCGTATCAATACGCGGTACAGAGGTGCTCTTGATGGTCTGACTGACGCAGCCGCTGACCAGCAGTAGAACGCCGAGTGTTAGCAAGGGGCGCAAAGCGATCATTCACTAATCCCCTTGTACTTACGATATTCTTCCCAGAGCTTCTCCCGTACCGCTGGATCGGGTTCGCGCATCGCTGCCTCGCGCAGCTGGCGCGCAACGACATCGTCGTCATTGCCGTTGGGAATATCGGCTGGCGGTGGATATTTGGCTGCGTCCTGCGGTACCTCGCCACCCCCGCCTACGCCACCCATGCCTCCGCCAACGCTGTAGCTGCCACCGCCATAGGAGCCAGCATCAGCCATGCCCCCGCCGCTGCCGCCGCCTGATTGGGACTCGACCGGTTCGAAGTTCCCTTCTCGTGATCGCTGACGCGCTGCTTCGCGCTGCTCCATCTGCTCCTCGAGAATCATGGTGTCGAACTCGCCAGTACCCTGTTCCAATCGTGCATCGAGTATCGCCACCTGTTCCGCAGGGGTCAGTGGCCCGGTGCCACCGGTGCCGATGACGCCTCCAGGTAGTCCGAATCCACCGCCTGCAGGACCGCCACCGGATGCGCCAGCTGTGCCCTGGCTGCCGCCCTGAGTACCATCACCAGCGCTGCCTTCCCCTGTCGGGGACTGGCCTCCTTCGCCGGCCTGGTCACCAGGCTCACCCATGGCATCTTCCATGGAAGCCATAACCTCCTCGAAGCTGGGTTCATCGGACATGTCAGGTGTGCCCATGCCCCCGCCGGCCATATCACCAAAGCCGGGGTCACCCTCTGTGAGCGTGCCATCGGGGCTGCCGTCTGGGCTGCCATCAGGTGATCCATCCGGACTGCCGGCGGTCTGACCGCCATCGGACCCCGGCGCTTCTCCTTGGGGAAAGCCCCCCATATCTTCATTGCCGGCACTGATATCGCCACTGGATCCGGAGCTGCTGCTCTCGGAACCTGTCGATGCGGTGCTATCAGAGGGGCTACCGCTGGGCGAGCTGCTGCCCGAAGAGCTACTGCCAGAGGAGCTGCTGCTAGAGGAACTGCTGCTAGAGGAACTCGAGCTGCTCGGCGCGCCGCTGGAGCCGCTGGGCATCGGCGGAGTCGAGGCCGTCGGAGAGGGCATCGGTGGCGTCGGTGGTGACTGCGTTGGGTTACTCGCGCTAGGACAACCTGTGAGTATCAGACAGACGCTGCTGATGCCTGCCAATGCGACGACGTGACGGCTACTTACTTGCAGTGATCTCATAAGCCCTAACCAGATTGTCTGTTTCGACTGGATCGCCATTTTCGAATCGTGGCCTGAATTTCGTCGCGCGCAGGTTCCGCATCAGCCGTATTGCGCTGGCATCCATTTCATCGTTGTCATCCAGACGGGTGAGATCTACGACCCGCCCCCGACTATTTATACCAAATTCTAGCAATATATCGCCCCGATCTGTGCTGACCTGGGGCGGGAGCGCACTCAACCCGTTCATATCCGGCAGTGGGACGGGCTTTTCGAGCAGTTCCTCTCCTGTTTGTTGGTCAGCATCTTGCTGCGCAAGTTCCGCCAGTGCGAAACGATAGGTCTCTGTGGCCTCATCGCGCTTGTCATACCACATCTGCCAATCCCCCAGACTGACCAGGGCTTCAGCGGCCTCCTCGCTGGAGGGGCCGTAGTTTTCTCGCTGAATATTGTAGATGGTCTGGATGACACTGCTGCCCAGCTCAAAGTTTTGCGCACGATGTGCGTAAAAGCGATTAACGCTGGGGTGCTTATATCCGGCATGGCCGGTGCTGGAAGACCCGTCACTAGAGGCGTGGTACTGTGATATCAGATATTGGGTGCGCAGCAAACCGTATAGCGGAGTCAACAAATTCGGTGAGGTATTGCCCTCGATATTGCGAATATCCTCCCAGGCACCGCGATACAAATCCCACATATTCAGGAGTCGTTCCGGTCCCGTTGGGCCAACGCGCATTTGATAGGCATCAAAATGCCAATCCGCCTGCTGCAGCAATACCTTGGCCCTGGCTACACCGGCGGGCATGCTGCGATCCTGTACGCGATATAGGTATTCCTGCAGCTCGTACACCAGATCATAATCGCCCAAGGCGATAGCGCTTTTTATTTCCCCTTCCAGCAGTGGGATTTGCTCGGGTGTGTACAACCCCTCGTTGATCCGGGCCAGATGGACGCCGCGTTTGAACGTAGACAGCGCTTCGGTATGACGTCCCTGCTGTTGCAGAACCAAGCCCAGACTGAGCATCTGCTCGGTAAGCTGCGCTCCGTAGGCCCCCTGTTGGGATTCGATTTCGCTGATTGCGGCACGCATGGCCCGCTCGTTTTCGGCCGACCTGTTGGCAAATTGATCGCCCAGTCCATCTAGATTCTGCGCGACTGCAATACCTGCGCCAGGCAAAAGCGCTAGGACGAGGGTTTGTCCCAGGGATTTAATCCACCGGTGTGGTCTCGGAGATGCGGTGTTTACCGTCTGGATCTGCATGGCGCTCAACACAAGGCATTCAGTATATACAATACGTGCTCCCACAGACAGAATACGCGGACTTTTTCGTTGAATAAATGATTTTTGGATGAGCCGATTTACGCGGGATACCCAGGTAGAGCAGCTGGATGAGCATCGCTGGCGAGCACAATTGCGTGAGGGCTGGCGGATCGGAACGGTTCCTAACGGCGGCTATGTGTTAAGCGTGGCCGGGCGGGTGCTCCGCGAGGCGCTACCGCATAGCGATCCGCAGTCGGCTAATGCCTTTTATTTGGCACCCACCGAAACAGGACCTATCGACTGTGAGGTTGAGGTGTTGCGACGTGGTCGCGGCAGCTCCCAGGCCTGTGTCAGGATGAGCCAAGCGGGTGAACTCAAAACTCATGTGACCGCATCCTATTCTGACCTTGGCGCGCCGTCGGGCGCAGATTGGTCGTCCGTTGCGCGTCCCGACATTCCACCCTGGAGCGCCTGTGCAGCGAGAGCTGAGGAGCGCGTGGAGTTTTATCGCGAAGGCGTCGAAATCAGGCTAGCGTCTGGGGCAGAACTGTGGGCTCGGCGCGAACCCAATGGAAGCGGTGAGTTTCAGGGTTGGGTTCACTTTCGAGACGGAGGCGACGCCGACACCCTGGCTCTGCTGTTGTTTGCCGATGCAGTGTGGCCCCCGATTTTCACCGTGTTTGGCCCCCAGCGCTGGGTGCCGACGGTAGAGCTCACAGTGCAGGTTAGGCGGGCACCAGCCCCTGGGCCACTGCAGGTAAGATTTCGCTCCCGCTACCTCACTGGCGGCGTGGTCGAGGAAGACGGAGAACTCTGGGATAGCGCCGGCGCGTTGGTTGCCATCAGCCGGCAAATGGCCAAAATCAGAGTCTCGTGATGGTCACCACCTATTGCCGATTTTAGTAGCTGGCGACCCAACCCTGTGGTCGGCGGGTGTCCGTCGCCCCTAGCAAGCGCCCCTCTTTCAACATGATCGACTGAGTGCGGCCTATTGTTCGGCCTGCCATAGATACTTCATGGCCCATGGCTTCGAGTAGTCTTACCGTGTCGGGGCTTATCCCCTCCTCGGCGAGTATCTTGTCCGGCATCCACTGATGATGGATGCGAGCGCTAATGCCTGCAGCTGCTACGTTCATGTCGAAAGCCATCGCATTTAGCAGCGTCTGTAATACGGTGGTGATAATCCGGCTGCCACCTGGACTGCCTGTTGCAAGCCAGGGTTTACCATTGCGAAATACGATGGTCGGGCTCATTGAGGACAGAGGCCGCTTGCCGCCCTCAATTGCATTGCGCTCGCCCTGCATTAAACCAAACATATTGGGCTGTCCGGGCCGGGCGGAGAAGTCGCCCATCTCGTTGTTGAGCAGAAAACCGGTACCGGGTACCGAGATTCCTGAGCCAAAGCTGGCATTGAGTGTGTAGGTATTGCTGACCATATTGCCCTGTGCGTCAGCGATCGTGTACTGCGTGGTGTCCTCGCTCTCCTGCAGCAGCACTTTTCCGGGGCTCACCTCGTCTGACGGGGTTGCGCGCTGTTCGTCAAGCAATTTACGCTGCCGCTGGGCATAGCTCTTATCGGTCAGCTCGGCCACCGGAACATCGGCGAAGGCGGGGTCGGCGAGATATTCGCTGCGATCGGCGTATGCCAGGCGCATGATTTCCGATAGCAGGTGCAAGTAGGCTGCGCTGTTGTGGCCCAGGGATACGAGGTCATCCTGTTCCAACATGTTGAGCATTTGCACAATGTGCACGCCGCCAGAGGAGGGTGGTGGAGCGGACACAATTTCAAATTCCCTGAAGCTGCCGCGCACTGGTGCGCGTTCTATCACCCTGTAGTCGGCCAAATCCTGCTTGCTGATAAGGCCACCGCCCTCTGTCATCAGGGCAACGATTTTGTCCGCTATCGCGCCCCGGTAAAAGGCATCGTTCCCGTCTTTCGCGATTTGCTTGAGCGTCCAGGCCAGATCGGGTTGTTTCCAGACCTCACCAATAGCCATTTCGCTACCATCGCTATTGAAAAACAGGCGCGATGACTCCGGATTGCCGCGCAGGCGCTCCGCGCGGGCGGCGATCTCGAAGTTGAGTGCAAAGGATACCGGGAAACCGGCTTCAGCTAACTCAATCGCCGGTGCCAAGACTTGCTGACGCGTCATCGTGCCGTAGTTTTCCAGCGCATAGAGCATGCCCGCTACCGTTCCCGGAACGCCCGAGGATAGCAGGCTGAAAAACTCTCGCTGAAAGTCTTCCTTACCGTCTTCGCCAATGAACATATCACGACTGGCTGCCGCTGGAGCGGTCTCTCTGTAGTCGATGAAAACATCTTTGTTTTCCTCAGCGAGATGAAGCAGCATAAAGCCACCGCCACCGAGGTTGCCTGCTCGCGGATAGGTCACAGCAAGTGCGAAGCCGGTAGCAACAGCTGCATCCACCACGTTTCCGCCCTGCTGCAGGATGCGTACCCCTATCTCACCCGCCAGTCGCTCTGGCCCCACCACCATACCGTTTTCCGCTACGATCGGGAGAAAGCGCTCTTTAAAATCGATTATGGGCTCGTGTTCAGTTGGCGCTGGCTGGGCCCAGGTCTGTACCGGGGCAAGCATGAATGGGAGCGCGAACAACACAGCGATTAACCGATAGGTATGATTCACGTGGTATTTTTCCTTGCAGGGTGAAACGAGACTTTAACTGTTTTATGGGGGGCATCATACTCAGAAAAGCTCGGTAGCCGCTGGCATGCATGTGGAGGTGAGCGTGGGAATACTATTAGAGGAGCTCATACAGCGCTGGAGTCATATGTTTACCGCCCTAGGCGGTGGGGATCATCTTCCCCCATCGGTGCTCCTGCGGACCGAGGGTATGATGGAGGCACTGGCGTTGGTCGCGACAGACCTCAGTCCGGCGGCGATCGACGTCGAGATGAACCGATGCTATGCGCAAGCGCTGGGTCGCACACTCGAAGAGGAGTTTGGAGAGGATTGGCGAGAGTTTTATCCTTTTCCTCAGATCCCCGCCGTAGGTAGAAGAGCACCAGTGTATCCGAGTACCAAAGACTGAAGTTAGCGCTGTTTGCAGTGCTGCCAATGCATATAATGCGCCTGCGATTCAACGCAGCGATGATAAAATGGAGTCCCTCGATGAGGATAGGCAAAACACACTGGCTGGTAATGCTGTTGCTAAGTACTACTACGGCATGCGCTAGCGGTTCGGCAGACAAAGACCACACACAGTATGACCATCAGTTCGACTTCGCCGGAGTCCGATCGATCTATATTGAACCGTCCAGTCGCACCGATCCTGCTACCATCGAGATCAGTGACGCGCAGATTGCGCGCATAGACGAGGCGCTGGCCACTGAATTGAAGCGCAAAGACTTCTCGATCGCGAACGCCAGCCGTGAGGCCGATTTATTGATCACCTGGACACTTAATCCCCGTGATCTGGTGTCAGCGACCCGCGCTGAAGATGACTGTGAGGGCTGCGATATGGCGGTCGACGGCGGTGCCAGGTATTCAAAAGGCACCCTGATCGTGGATATGGTAGATCCTATTCGTAACCAGGCAGTCTGGCGCACAGATATCGATGTTGAACTGCATGCCAACCCCGATTCGGATGCAGCTGCCGCAGCGTGGGCCACAGCCGCCACCACCCTTTTTGCCGATTTTCCACCCCAGTGAGGTCGCGTCTATGAGGTCTGGCTATGACGGGTACCGGCGCGAGTATACGGCTGGTGGCCTTAGTCTTGAGGTTCTTGATGCAAGCCCAATCTCTCAGTTCGAGGTCTGGCTGAAGCAGGCAGTCGCCGCGGGGTTGAAAGACCCGACGGCCATGGTGCTGGCCACGATCGATAAGGCGGGTACGCCCTGGCAGCGCACGGTATTGCTCAAAGGCCTATGTAATGGCGCCTTTGTCTTTTACACGAACTACACGAGCAACAAGGCACAGGCTATGGCTGAACATCCAAGGGTATCCCTGCTGTTTCCCTGGAACGAACTGGATCGACAAGTCATTGTTGGTGGTTCGGTGGAGAAAATGTCACTGGCTGAGTCCGCGAGCTATTTCGTCACGCGCCCCAGGGAAAGTCAGATTGCCGCCTGGGCGTCTCGTCAGAGCCGGCCGATTGCGACCCGAGCGCTGCTCGAGCAGCAGGCAAATGCGCTGCGACAGAAGTTCGGCAAGGGCGAGATACCAGTACCTGATTTCTGGGGCGGCTATCGCGTGATGCCAGAAAAAATAGAGTTCTGGCAGGGTAGAGAGCACCGGCTGCACGACCGCTTTGTTTACCAGGTACAGACTGACGGGAACTGGCAGATTTCACAGCTGCAACCCTAGGGGTGGCCTTGGTGCCAGGCCAGCAAAGGCCTTGAGCGCGGCAACCGCAGGAGCTCGATCCCGCTGCGCCCGTCGATTTTGCCGCGATTTAGGCGCGAAAACCGCGCCCGCCTGCGCCGATACACAGCTCATGGGGACAGCGGCCCAGGGCATGGCGCCATCAATACCTACTTGACTATCTGACGTTTGCCGTTAGATTGTGCCCAACAACAAACAAAAAAGTTCAGGTAGGGTTACTGCTCCCGATAGGGGGGGACGTAGCGTATGCTTAATTTGCGTTTTTTTTGGGTCAGTTTGTCTTTGGTTGCGGTTATGTCAGTGGTCTTGCCTGGCTGTAAGCTCAAAGTTCGTGTGCCGGAGGGAGGCACGGTTTCAAGTACAGATGGATCGTTTTTCTGTGATTCCGGGCAGACCTGTGAAATCGACGTCGTCGACATCTTTTTTGATCAGACTTTCGTTGCCGAAGTAACAAAGGATGATTTCTACTTCCGTGAATGGAACGCCCTCGACAATCACTTGTGCGGTGGAGAGACTGGCCCGTGCGCGCTGTCCACAGCGCAGTTCGAAGGCGTGCCGGCGCTAGAGGCGATGTTGGAGTCGAATCAGGTCTTTTTCCTGCAGCCTGTGTTTACCAGAAGGCTAGATCACGATCCGGAAGATGGTTTGGTGGTATCACCGTCGATAACAGGTCACTAGCAGCCTGCTTGCCGAATTAGGCTTCAAGCCCTTCTTTGGTCGAAATAGCGTGGTTCAGACGTAATCCCCAGTAGTGTTCGGCGGATCATGTCTAGCCCCGCAGCCGCGACCATAGTTTGAAACAGAGTCCTTTCAACAGGCCAGATCAATCGGCATGTTTTGAGCTGATCGCGGCTACCCCAGGCTAGCCAGACGGTGCCTACCGGCTTATCCGCGGTACCGCCGTCTGGCCCTGCTATGCCAGATACCGCAATGGCGTAATCCGCGTTTGCGCGCGCCATTGCGCCCAGAGCCATTTGCTTGACCACAGCCTCACTGACGGCGCCCTCGCGCTCCAGGGTGGTCTGGTCAACGCCGAGGACATCGCGCTTTATATCGTTGGCGTAGGTGACGAAACCGGCGTGAAAACCGGAGGAAGAACCCGGAACTCGCGTCAGCATTGACGCGATCAACCCTCCGGTGCAGGACTCTGCGGTGGTGAGCGTGGCATTCTGCTCGCGCAGTAGCTCCAGCACCCTGCCTGCGAGCAGAGTATCGCCCTCGCCAATAATATGATCTCCGAACAGTCGCTCGAGCTGATCTCGACAGTACTGGCGGGCCGGTAGCGCTGCGTTGGAGCTAACGGTCAGTTTGACCTCCATCTGGGGAGCACCCGCCCTGAAGCCCAGCTCGACTTCCTGTGGCCAGTCCGGCACACCGTCGCTGATGAATTGCTGTGCGCTCGACTCGCCGAGACCGAAGGTTTGTAGCCTCAGTATGTTTCGCTCTACGGGTCGATGCAGGCGCGTGGCCAAATCCGCGACAATGCCATCCAGCATACGGTTTAACTCACTGGGCACCCCGGGCGTGCAGATTACTCGACAGTCTCCTACCTGCAACTCAAAACCGACGGCGCTGCCGATAGGGTTGGGGACTATGGAACAGCCTACCGGTAGCATCGCTTGCTTCATATTTGCGGCGTTTGGTTGCAAACCCCGTCTGTCGCACCACTGAAGCAGATGGGCTTTGGCCTCTGGGTGCTCTGCCAAACCAACATTCGCCACTGTAGCAAGCACCTCGGCTGTCAGATCATCAATCGTTGGCCCCAGGCCGCCATTGACGATGACGAGGTCGGCGCTGGCAGCCATGGCCGCTAACTCCGTTTCCAACAGCTTAATGTCGTCACCCACTGTCACTTTGCGATACACACCGATT
>JBCDFM010000100.1:0-13098 GCA_039178015.1 Pseudomonadota bacterium | reverse complement strand
CCCCTGCGTGGTAGACTCGCACCGGTCTGATTAGCAGTAGTACAACCGAATGCGTCGAATTTTGTTCGCTGTGTTATTCGTGTTGGCGGCATGTGTGATTGCCGCGCTTGTGGCTTTACGTTCTCAAACCAATGTTATCGCCCTGGCGTCCTGGGCATCCGAAACCTTTGCCGGTTTAACCTTGCAGCTGGTCGACGCTGAGGTAGATCTGTACGCAGGAACACTCTCGGCTCGTGAGGTGCACCTGTTGCCGGTCGGAACAGAAGGCCCTGCTCTGCTGTCCATTCTTGATCTGCAGGCAGTTGTACCGGCATCCATTCGTGCGAATTCGGTTTTGATCTATCTCGCCGACAGCGAAGAGGAAACTAACCCCAAGCCGGTGCAATGGCTAAGTTATTTGCGCTTGCTTCCGAAGGAACTGCGCATTGACAGCGTTCATCTGATCACTGCCTCCGAAAATACATGGATTTTTCCGCTGATGGGCCTGCGGGGTGATCGACTCGAGGCGGAAAACTACTTTCTCAGTGCCACGGCCGGTTACGAAGGCGAACCCCTACGTATGATTGTAGAGTTGGCCGCGCTAGACGACGGCTGGGGTGCCTCTGCTGCCGTGGGCAAGGTAACCGTGGTAGCGCCAGACAGCGGCAGTACTATCGCGCTGAATGGAACACTGGCAGGCACTGAGACTGATTTTAATTACAACGTGGAGCTGCAGGCAGAATACAAGGATATTCGCGATTTCTTCAAGGGTTTCGATGGCGGCACTGATCTGGCGGGACGTTTGAAACTCGAAGGCGATATGCTCGGCGATAGCAAAGGCTTCCAGCTGTCCGATGCTATCTTTTACCTGAATAACTCACCCGCCTATAAATTCGAAGCGGCGGGCACCCTTACCTATCAGTTTAGCGGTGAAAGCCAAATTGATTTAATCGGATCGGGAGAGCTTGACACGCTGTCTTACTTACTCGCTTGGCTCGATTTAGACTTGAGTCAGTTTGGTCGAGCTCAAAGCAGTATTCGGTTGAGTGGTTCCCTCGATAAGCCCGTGGCGGAGGCACTCACGCTGACTACCGCGAACCAGGATGGGCTTGTTGTTAGCGTGACGGGGCGGTTGAATCTCTACGATGATCCCACCGAGCTTGCGGATGACACCAGCGCGGTAGATCTGACGCTCACAGGCCCGTCGCTTGGCGTATTACAACGATGGATAGGAGAACTGCCCTATGACCCTGGCCCCTGGCAGGCGAGCACCAGACTGATCGGTAACCCAAGCCGGGCGTCACTGAGAAACATACAAGTGCAAATGGGCACTCTGGATGGGCTGAGAGCGACAATAGACGGCGAGATTGCCTACATTGGGCCCACAACAACCGACCAGGGCGAGGTGTACGACGTGAGCGGTGTAGATCTTATCGTTAACGCGACAGCGCCGGATCTGATGCCGTTGATGACAGCCCTGAAATTACCGTCTCTTCCACAGGACTACGAACTCGCAGCCAGTCTGCAATTGACGGGCGACTTGAATAGGATAACGCTGTCCGATATCAGGGTGAACGCCGTAAGGAGCGATTCGCAGCTACAGCTTGGCCCGCTCAGTGCACGGGTACTGGCTGAGAACAATTACAGTCTGTCAGATCTCAGTGGCTCTGTTCGGCTCGATGCCGATACGGTCGACGTGTTCTCCTCCTACATCAGTCAATCGTTGCCAGCACTGGGATCTTTCACTCTCATAGGAAATCTGGATCAGCTTCAGGATGTGTTTGAGCTCAACCAGATCAATGCCCGGCTCGGCGAGGATGATCTTAATGTCAGCGCCACAGGGCGCGTGGGTAACCTGGCGAGCCTCGACGATATCGCGCTCGACATCGACTTGACCGAGGTCCCGCTAAAGTTACTCGCCGCAATGGGCTTGCCCGAGGCAGACACCCTGCCAGAGTTAGGCTCACTCAACGGTAAGATCGCCTTGGAGAAGGACAACGGCGAATGGAATCTGCCGGGGATTGCCTTGGTGAATTCTGAGCCTGGCGAGAGGCTGTTCTTTGAAATAACGGGAAGTGTTGCAGATATATTGGGTGCTGTGCAGCCTCGACTGAATTCACGTTACGAGCTAAACGACCCTGAGCTGTTCCAAGCAATGATGGGCAGGCCTTTGGCAATCTCAAGCGGTGAACTCAAAGTCAGTTCCAAGCGAGACGACATTGTCACGGAGATTGACCTAACGATGGGCCAGACCCAACTGCGCGTAACGGGGCAACTGCAACGTTCAGGCACAACGCCCTCGTCTCTGGCCCTGTCTTTTGCAACACCGCATTTGTATCTGAACGATTTTGGCCTGGGAGAGGCGGCAGACGATCAGACTGCAATTGATGAGTCCCCTGTCGAGGTACCGGACCAGGATAGCGAGCGCGACACAGCTTCCGCCCTTGCCGTGCTCCGTCAGCATGCACCGCCCTTTCCCGTTAGTGCAGACTTTTCCATCGGCGGTATCAGCGGCGAATACAGCGCAATCGACAGCCTTAAATTGCGCGTCGTCGGCGAGGATAATCGCTATACCCTCGAGGAATTTACCGCTCGCTACAACCAGGCCCAAACTGAGCTGCGGGGTGTTGTTGATCTCAACCCTGAGCAGCCCGCCATCAGTCTGGCGGGGCAGGCTACGACCATGCCTCTGGGGGCTATCCTGAGCGACTTCGGCATGCAGAGCAATGTCACGGGTGAACTCACTTTACTCGGCGGAGTCACTCTGATCGGGGACAGCACCCAAGCGCTAATCGCCAACGCCAATGGCAGTTTGGCTTTTGCCCTGCAAGAGGCCGTCATTGAAGGGGCGGCTTATGATTTGCTCGCGACAGACTTGTTGGCCTGGATATACTCCGGTGCCCTTGCAGATGATTCTACCTACATCGATTGCACTATGGCCAAGTTTGATCTGCGCCAGGGCATAGCCACGAGCGATAGTCTCTTTATTGAATCTTCCAGAATGGTGGCTACCGGTAGCGCAAAGTTTGACTTACCTCGCCAGCGCATGGACGTCCGGATCACACCCCGATCGAAGTCGCGCCTGCTACAGGTACCGTCCGAGGTACGCCTAAAGGGCAAGATGTCTGACCCCGACGCCGATATATCAGCCGTGGGAACGGTGGCGGATGCGACCGCAGCAGCCATCATGTTGATACCTGATCTGACCATGAAGCTGTTTGGTATTGGTCAGTCTGATAAAGACAAGCTGCAACCCTGCCAGGCCAGTCTCAACTAATCGTCCATGAGCATTCGCCAGGCTTCGTGCTAGACTCGCACTGAGAATAAAAACGGTATCGGGTGGACGATGGCGGCAGCACGAGGAGAGTTCAGCTCCCGGTTTGGTTTTGTCATGGCGGCGGCCGGTAGTGCCGTCGGGCTGGGTAATATCTGGGGCTTCCCCACCCAGGCTGCCAGCAACGGTGGCGCTGCGTTTCTGCTGGTGTATCTCGTTGTTGCATTTACCCTGGCCTATCCGGCTCTAATGGCCGAACTGGTCATCGGCCGTCATGCCCATGCCAACGCTGTGCAGGCATTGCGACGCGTATCCAACACCGGCACTCAGAGATTCCTCGGCGGTACGGCGGGCATCATAGGGTTCATAATTGCCAGCCTTATACTGAGTTTTTACGCTATCGTTGCAGGTTGGATGATGGCGTTTTGTCTCGCTTCCGGTCTCACTCTTGTCGGCGCCGACGGGGCAGCGCAGTGGCTAATGTCGTTTGGCTTTACGCGAAATCTCATCGCCATGCTCATATTTATACTGCTGACCGTCGCCATTATATCTCGCGGCGTGCAGAACGGGATCGAGCGTTGGTCATCTCGATTGATGCCTGCGCTGCTGATTACCATGGTCGTGCTGGTCCTGTACGTGCTGACTCTGGAAGGTGCGACGGAAGGACTCAGGGTCTATCTGGTACCGGATTTCGAACGCGCTCTGTCTCCCGATCTTATTCTGAACGCCATGGGTTCTGCTTTCTTTTCACTGTCGCTGGGTGTGGGCACCATGCTGGTCTATGGCTCCTACCTGGACGATCGACAGAACTTGCCACAGATTGGTGGCATGGTCACGCTGGTAGACATCGGTATAGCGGTACTGGCCGGCTTCCTTGTGCTGCCGGCGATGTATGTAGCGCTTTATAGTGGCGTTGAAATCTTTGCCGCGAATGGCGAGTTGTTATCTGAAGATACACTGATTTTCACCGTACTGCCGGCACTGTTTGATACTTTAGGAGTCGCTGGCACCATCGTCTCGATTTTTTTCTTTTTCCTGATGAGTGTGGCAGCGCTCACCTCTTCCATATCCATGCTTGAGGTACCCGTGGCCTACGTAGTGGAAGAGCACGCGGTGCCACGGCGCAATGCCGCTTACTTAATCGGTGGCGCGATCGCGCTGGTTGCGCTGCTGATACTGTTTAATTTCAGCACGCTGTTCGGCTTTGTTGTCGCGCTGACTACGCGCTACAGTCAACCACTATTGGGGTTTGTATTTTGTGTTTACGCGGGCTGGGTGTGGCATCGCAACGGCTTGTTGCAGGAGCTTAAAAAGGGCAACCCGGAAATCGAAAGTGGTCTGTTTTGGAAAATATGGCCTTGGTGGGTGCGCGTGGTGTGCCCGCTGGTGATACTGGCGATATTCGGGCGTTCTATTCTGAGCTAGTGAACGGTCACGCAGCCTGATTTCACAATAAAAAAATCGTGGCAAGACCCAGAAAAATAAAGAAACCCATGCTGTCTGTGGTAAACGTCAGCAAAACACTCGACCCCATCGCGGGGTCGCGGCCCAGACGATGCGCCAGTAGCGGAACGCCCGCGCCAACTGTGGCCGCAACCAACAAATTCAAGGTCATTGCCGCCATCATCACAATGCCAAGCGCGGCATCGGCGTACACCAGGCCTGCCACCACGGCTAGCAGAGCGCCCCAGAGTAGGCCATTGATCAAACTGATGTAGAGTTCCTTGCGCACCAGAAACAGCCGATTTTTGCTGTTGATTTGCTCCAAAGCCAGACCGCGAATAAACAGTGCAATGGTTTGGTTGCCCGTATTGCCGCCCACGCTGGCAATAATTGGCATCAGCACAGCCAGTGACACCAGCTGCTCCAAAGTGGTCTCGAACAATGCAATAAAGCGCGTGGCGGCGAAGGCTGTAACCAGGTTGATTGCAAGCCAGGGCCATCTATCTCTTGCACCTTTAAAGGTGGGTGCAAATAAATCGGTATCCTCACTCAAACCTGCAGAGGACAGGGCTTGATCCTCTGCGCGCTCGCGTATGTAATCCATGACCGTTTCAACAGTCAAGCGACCCATGAGCTGTCGACGATGATCAACCACTGGGACTGAAATCAAGTCATAGCGCTCAAACGCCTGACCCGCCTGATCACTGGGTTCGGTGGGCAAAAAGGTAATCAGCTCGGTGTTCATAATGTCGGCCAGGCTCTGATCATCGTCTGCAAGCACTAGAGCGGTCATCGTCACTGCGCCCAGGTAACGACTGAATTCGTCGCGCACAAATATCTTGTCGGTTTGTTCCGGCAGCGGAGCCTGTTCACGCAACAGCGCAATCGCCCTACCGACCTTCAGCTCCGCTGACAGTAGAATGAAGTCGTGCTTCATCAAGCCGCCCACGCATTCTTCGCCATACTCGGAGCTTGTTTCCAGCTGGCGTCGTTCACGCTCCTGCATCCGAGCCTTGAATCGCTCCAACAGCTCGTCCGGAATGTTCTCGCGCAGTGCGTTGATTTCGTCGGGCATGATCGTGCCGAGTATCTTAAATAGATCCGTCTCAGGCGTGTGTTGGATCAGGTCTTCGGCCACGTCACCCACAACTTCTGATAAGGCATCACCGGCCAATTCCGGTTCAAGATTCCCCCAGATTCGATGACGCACCATGACTGGCATCATTTCTAGCAGCTGGGCTATGTCGGCGCCATCGAGGTCGGCTAAGCGCCTGGCCAGCTCGGAATCCTGATTGGCCTGCAGTACACGGTTCTCCAGGTCGGTGGGGGCTGTCGCCTGGTGCTCATGGAAGTTATCCAGCAAATGAAAGCGTTCCAGCGTCTGTATAATCGGCTGTAAACGTTCATCAAGTTTAGCGAGATCCGATTGACTATCGTCTTGCATAGAGATCTTGTCCAATCATGCGGTGTGGCATTCTACTCGCTTAATTCAGGGTAATTTGTCCTTCTTCCTCCACCCTCTGGGTGGGAATCAGGCCTTTAAAGTCAATTTTCGCGGTAAAGCGGTAGGTGAGTTCATCCGCAGTTGTCTGGCCCAGGCTCGCCAGAAGTTTCAATACCTGAAAAAGCTGCAGACTGGCGCTGAGGGTAACCAGCCCCTCACTGTAACCTTCAATCACAGGCACGTCGTTGCTGACACCGCTGATGACCTCCCTTCCCGCCAGCTCAATGCCGTAGCTGATTCCGGCAATATCCAACGTCTGCTCATTGGGATTTTGAATGCGCAGCGTAATTTCAAACTGCGGGCCCGCTCCGGCCGATGGCAAGCTGGCGAAGTTCTCAATGGTTACTTTCGGTGGATCGATAGGTTCAGTGAGGGTGGCGCAGCCACTCACTACTGCCAGAATAATCAAGCCGGCAATGGAGACAGCGGCGCGATAGAGCATAGTTATCCTCTCAAATGGTAAGGGATGGGATTAGAGTCGTTTGTTATCGGAAAGGCCGTGGAAAAAAAACAGTGTGTAACCCACGCTACCCAGAGCAAATACAATGGCAACCCAATCGCCCGTGCGTGAATACATCCACGCGCTGAACACGAACATGGCGATAGCCAGAATCAGCCCGATAATACGTCCCGCGCTTGGCATAAATCACCTATCTGCTCGACAATATGCCGCACAAGTGTAACCTGACGGCCAAGGGAAGCAAGGCACTGAAGGATCTCGCTTGAAAGTCTATTTCAACAGTCTGCTTCGGTATCTAGCAAAACATTCGCTATGTCGCAGAGTCGTCTATCCACAGCGCGCTACCCCTACCCAGTGGATGATCAAGACGAAACAATCAATTCACCTCTAGCTCAACGCCTGCAAGGACGGGGTATCCGCAAGGCGTGGCCCAAGCGCGTGACGCTGGCTCTGCATAGGCAAAAAAGCGATTGTGAATGCTAGCCAGTCGTATGGCCTGCGCTGCTGGAAAACTTTGCAGGCGTCAGACTAACGTACTGCAATCCAAGCACATCCGATTGCTGACTTGCGTCGACTCTGCTGCAGGCTGCACTACCAAAGGTAGCTGACACCGAATTTGAATTGACGAGGCAGATTAGGACGAGCACCAAATGGCCGCCTGGAAACGATCACTTCCTCGTCCGCAATGTTTTCAACGACGAGCCGAAATGCAAGTTGCTCGGACAGTTCATAGGACGCCGCGAAATCGACTATCGTATAGTCCTCAGTCGATTCACCATCGGGATAACCACCGGAGCCGGGTACCTCGCGCATCTCGCTGATGTAGCGAATAGCAAGATTGGTACTCCACGCGATGCCCTGCAGGCCCACTTGCACACGCGCCTGATGGTCAGGCGTGTAGGGCAATTCGTCACCCTGTAAAACCGGTAGCTGCACGCCCTGGAAGAATCCGGGGTTCCACAGCGGAAAGTTGGAAATGAAGGTGTCCTGAAACGCCGTTTCTGTATAGGTATACACAAGGCTCAACGGCATTGTGAGGCCGTTAGCAAGCGTGGCGGTATAGTTGCTGGAAAACTCCCAACCCGCGATTTCCACATCGCCGCCATTGAACTCTTCACCTACCTCGCAGGTGGGATCGGAGACCCCGCAACGTCCCAAGAGATTTTGATAATCGCTGAAAAAACCGATCAATTCGACGTACAGATCAGTACCGGAATAGCGGGCGCCGTACTCATAGTTGATACTCTCTTCTGGATCAACAGTACTTGCGGCACCAGGACTCACTGGGGAGAAGCCTTTGTTAACTCCGGCCAACAAGGCCCAGGATTCTCCGATGCGATACAGTACACCTACGCCCGGCAACCATACATCTTGATCACGTGAAGTGACGGTGCCGTCGAGCCTATTCTCTGCCTCTCCATCTATGTATTCGTAGCGCAAGCCAAGATCGAAACTCCAGTTCTGATAGTCAATTCGGTCGGCTGCATACACTGCAATGGCGTTCGTTTTCCAACTATTGGAGAGAGTGAGTGGGCGACTTATGTCGTCCGGCACAAGGGCCTCATCCTCCATCAGATAGCCTCGCTGATCTTGCTTTCTTCTCACGAAATCGTAGTGATAGCGGATGCCCAGTTCCATGCTGTGCTCGATGTCACCCGTGCTGCGAGAATGTTTAATTCCCGTTTCAATGCCTGATGAACCGTAGTCTCGAATGAAATCGGTGACATCGAGAGTTTCCCGTTCAGTGCCGTTGGAATTGACCTCGCCGCGAAGCAGTTCGATCTCACGCGGATAGGTTTCTGGGTTGGCCAAGACGACGGCGGCTGCAGGGGCCGTGCTGCCGATAAAACCATCAAACTTAAACCAGTCGCGTTCAAAGTAATTTGAGTAAGCGCGGGTGTTTACCTGCCATGCTTCATTCAGCTGCATCAGGTGGAACAGGTGAACCTGATAGTGTTTTGATCTAAAGTTATCCAGTTCGCTCGACACATACCGCCGGTTGGGATCACGATCAAAGTCGGCGTCCGTTAAGCCCAGATAGGTTTCGTCGGAGTTTTCATCAGCATAGCCCAGCTTGAGCTGAACAGTCTGCTGGACATCGGAATCCTCGGTACTGCTCCACTGAATTTTAGTATTGACATCGTTACGGTGAAAACCGGTGTCACCTCCCGTATCGAGATCCTTGAAACCGTCTGAGCCAAAACGCAGCGCATCGACCCAATAGCCCCATTGACCCACGGTATCCCCATAAAACACGCGATACTTCTGGTAGTTATCAGTGCCATAGGCCGCCTCAGCCTTGCCCTGACTGCTCTCTGGAATCGCTGGTGTCACCATATTGACAGCGCCGCCCACGGTCTGAGGCCCGTACTTGATTGCCGAGGGACCCTTGAAAACTTCTACGGAGCTCATGCGATTAATATTTGGCATGTAGTAGGCAGCCGGCGCTGAGTATGGTGCCGGAGCGATGAGTACACCGTCCTCCATGAGCGTAATTTTTTGACTGCGCTCAGAAGTCGCACCACGCAGTCCGATATTGGGCCGCAGTCCATAACCGTCCTCAACGCGCAGATAGACGCCCGGAACCTGACGCAGCAGATTGTTCACGTCGACGCTGTCGAAGGTAAGTATTTGGCGTTCATCCAGCAGTGCCGCGCTGCCTGTGAGTGATCGAATCTCCTGTGCTCCTCCCGTGACCAGTACCTCCTCGTAGATCCTATCACTGGCAAATTGTGGCTGGCCTGACCCCAATGTGGGCACCAGCGCAATAAATGTCCACAGCACCACGGCTATGGGTGACGTTCGATGTTGCTCTGCCGATGGGCTAATTCGCCAACTGATGTTCGCCATAACAGGACCTCTCAATCGCCGTCTGAAAAATTGATACCTAGCACCACATCCAGGCTGTCGGGGATTTCTCGCTTGTAGTTACCGTCCAGGAAGCCCATTGTGATCTCCAACATATCCGGATCTCTGTCTGCCAGCGCCTGTCGAATTTGCGCTATGCTGTCGCGCACGTCTGCGATCTCGTTTTGATTGCCGGAGACGGCCATAACATCGAAAATGCTGTCGCTGGTATCCGCCTCACCTTCCAGGAACAGCTCGACTTCATCTATTGATGCCGAGACGGCTTCCCATATATGGCCGGAGACTTGGCCTGCGACGAGGACGACCGATCTCGCCTGCACATAATCGAGATACTCCTGGCCCGCAATCAGTAACGCACTCATTGGTTCTGTGCCATCTTCGTCAACCTGACCGTCCAGAAATAAGGTCCGGTAAGATAGCTCTGATCCCGTGAACGCTGTGAGCCAACCCTGTTCAACGTAGCGGGCCTGCCCCAGCACCTGAGCCGTTAAGCCCGTCAAAATCTGGCACTTGCGCGCCTGTGAGGTGTATTCCGCCAACACCTGAGAAGTGTCCGTGTTATGTTCCGGTGTGCTGGTTTCGAAGATGACGGATTCAAGTGCCAGTAGACCGACCCGCTGGAAGGTTTTGTTAGCAAAGTAGCTGTCGTCCAGAGCTCTGGTGCTTGTAAGATCGCTTGACACTTCGCTGCGTACGGTCTCCAAATAATCGGTACCTCTTAGACGGAGCGAATCGATAAAGGTAAATGCGGGGAACACGATGTTGTCGTCCAGCGGACCAAAATTGTAAAGCGACAGGCGGTACCATTGCTCAAACAAGGATCGCCAGTTGGCCTGCAAAGTGCGCAAGCCCTCAAGATCCGGGTCAGCACAGAAAGACTCGGCATTGTCATCCAGCCGTGAAGCGTTCTGAAGGAAACCCTGCACGGCAGGCAGTATGGCGTTATCAACCGCCTGCGTGAGTGCGGCTTCCAGAGTTGCTACTGGATTGACGGGCGGCGGTGTGGGTCCCGGCGCTACTCCACCGCCCCCGCCCCCGCCTCCTCCGGCTCCTCCATCAACGCAGCCTGTAACAGCCCACAGTGCGCATAAGATGAATGACAGGATTGTATGTATTCGCATGGATTTCTCGACAATGCGCTGAAGGGCATCAGTGACGCCTGTTGTCAGCCGGTTCTCGTCACCAATAGATGGTTGTCCCAACGACGTTCCACCAGGCGCAGCCGCTGATCACGTCGCTCTGTTACGGTGGCGGTATCCAGCAAGCGGATCTCGCCAAAGGAGTTACTCAAAATGAATGCGCTATGTTCTTTGCTGACCGCAATACCACAAACGTCACGCATCTGGTGATAGCCAACGCACTCGCCACTGTCGATATGCCAGAACGCGGCGAGATTCCCACGTGGACTGGTAAAGCCGGCAACTCGAGTATCGCTACATACTGCCACGCTGCCCACATAGTCTCTCAATCGGTCTAGGAGGTACTCCGGCTTCGAGAACGATCTCAATGCTTTACCTGGATGCTGTGCCCCTGCCAGCGCAACGAGACGATCGTGAGCCACGGCTTTACGCTGAAACTGCATCGCGTAGACAACTACGCCATCGTGGGTTACGTCTAAATGACGGATACTGGTTTTGGGTTCGGCTCGAAACGCTGCCATTACCGCTCCGTTCGCGATGTCAAGGTAGCTCAGGTTAGACTGCATGGTGTCCAGGTTGAGCGCTTTTCTGCCGCTCTGTGGGTGCGTCAGAATACCGCCGTTGGCAACCACCAGAGTGTTACTCTTGGGCAGCATTTGCAGATCATGCGGGCCAATGCCGTTGCTGGGATACACCGCAAGCTGCGAATAATCGCTGGCATCTCGAACAACGACCTTACCCTGACCTGAGCGAATATCGCCTTCGGTCGTCAATACATATTTGCCATCCTCGCTGGCGCAGGCGTGGCCATAAAAATGATGCCTTGATACGCTGTTGAAACGCGCCACAATGTCAACGCGCTCCAGATCGATTTCCATCCCTAGCCTGCCAGGTCGGCGTGAGATGATTAGCGCCGAATTACGGCGAGTTGGATGCTGTAGCGCGGCATGCCCTCGAAACGGAATTGTTAAAGCAGTGGGCTTCGCGCCATCCGCCTGTAGCCAACCCAGGGCATAATCGCCTGTCGTAGCGCCGCTGGCTGATACCCATCGCTCACGCGTCACTTGTTCGCGGTTTGACAGTAGCGCACCGCCACCCGCCCCTGCCAACAAAGCGGTACCACCGAGCGCCAGGAACCGCCTGCGGCGCAGTCGTAGTCCGGCGCTGTGTACATCGAACATGCTGTTGGTCAGTGTTTGGCTGGGCGCTGTTCTTTTCGTATTCACAGCGACTCCACAAATGCAATCAGCGCTTGGCGCTCTTCTTTAGACAGAGTGACAAATTCGGTACGTGCAGCCTCGCCCTCGCCGCCATGCCACAAGATAGCTTCCTCAACTGAGCGAGCGCGACCGTCGTGCAGCAGTGTATTGATACCGTTCACTCTGGCACTGAGTCCGATGCCCCACAGCGGTGGCGTGCGCCATTCGCGGCCGTTTGCCCGATAGTCGGGGCGCCCGTCCGCTAGCTCGGCGCCCATATCGTGCAGCAGTAAATCCGTATACGGCCAGATAATCTGCTCACCCAAATGGGCCAGATCTGATGACTGTGGCGCTGTTTTGAAAGATGGATGATGGCAGGCTGCGCAACCGGCCTCGTGAAAGATTGACTGTCCTTGAACAGCCTGCTTTGTCGGTGGGCGACCTTCGGGAACACCGATATTGCGCACAAATCCTACGGTGAGCTCTAACAGGTGTTCGGGCAGTTCAAAGCCCTGCGCGTTGTTGCCACCAGGTGTGCGCTGGCACCGTGGTTGTTCCTCGGTACAGGGCTGATCGGGAAACACCGGATTCGTAATGCCCACGTCGCCCTGAAAAGCGCCGGCCGTAGTGATACGCAAGTTTGCTCGATTGGCTTTCCAGCCGAAGCGACCGGGGACTACCTTCTCACGTTCGAAATCCCAAACCAGATTGACCCTGCCACTGATGCCGTCACCGTCTCGATCATGCTCATCGCTCAGTGCGTTGATATCTGCCTGATCTATGGCCTCCAACAAGCCCATACCGGCTATTGCGGGCGCCGCCCGTAAACTCAGCAACATGTTGTCAGTCAAAGACCCGTATCCCAGTTCATCAATGCGAGTGTTGGGCGAACGTAATGTTACGGTTTCGCCGTCGGCGTAAGTGAAGATGTGTTCGTCCCAATCAATGAAGATTCTCGCTTCTGGCGGCGCTTCCGGATTGGTCGCTGGATCTTTTGGCGCTATGCGGCCGCGTAGCTGATGCGATAGCGCCACTGACTGGCCCTGGAATTGCTCGCCATAAACTACATCGGGTTTGGACCCAATCGCCGGATCTGCCTCACCTGGGACGCTGACTCGCACAATAGCGGCAAAGATAGGTTCATCACTGGTATCCGGAACACGTCCTCGGCCGCCGTTTACATGGCAGGCCAGGCAGGTTCTTGCGTTGTAAACGGGCCCCAGCCCATCTCT
>JBCDFM010000099.1:0-13131 GCA_039178015.1 Pseudomonadota bacterium | reverse complement strand
TACCACGGGCGTGAGCGCGCATCAAAGTCGGTTAACTCTGTACGTATCAGTCTCTCTGTAAGATTTGAACTGAGGTAGCGAAAAGAGCGCTCTAAACCTGCTTGCTGACGTGCCACCTCAATAACAAGCCATCGGTCCTGAGGCAGCGCCCGATACATTTCTCTGGCGTATACGCTATTGTCGAGATTGACGACTTCATAGAACGTCCCATCAGCGCGACCAAGATAGATGCCATAGTAGATGGGATTGCGCTCCATCACTGACGTGAACAGGCTTAAGTGTTCTGCCTGGGCGGCTGCATCCAGCAGCAGAGGGTTTTGAGCTAGAAGCGTCATGATGTTGGCGTTGGCTTGGCCATCATCTGCTAATCGGGCTGCAATATTGTCCGATGCGGACCCATAGAGAGCTTGCGCATTTTCGCGCGCCATTTTCTGGCCGAAATAGTACTGCAAGCCAATTGCTATGGCTGCGGTCAGACTAGTTGCGAGCAGAAAAAAAACCACCACAGTGAGTCGGATCGAAGTGCGTAGCCGTTTTTCAGGTTTAGACATGCAGTCGAAAGTTTGAGGTTGTTCTATCTATCCAGAATAGGATAGCCGTGACTGCTTGCAAGCTTTCATCTCAAAAGATCGATAGATGGCATTGACCGCTGCTGTCACGCGCATATATCGACTTATCTGTTTGTGCCTGGAATTGAATGGGCGAGGTGCCAGGACTATTCTCCTCATTGGTAATGTGAAGAATTATGTAAAGCACTCGAGCAAACAGCAAAAAATGACGATCATCAAGATGAAATAGCACCTGAAAGCCGAGTCTGCAGCTAAATAGAAGCTTAATCCTAGCGATTCATCCAACTCGATTTGCCCTCACCCTGGTAACGCTCTTGATGCCTGTCGCCAAGCCCTACCTGGTGTGACGAAAAAGCATCATGGGTTATAGTGTAAGAGTAACCACCTAGTTTCTGCCACCATACTGTGACGAATACACAACCCGAACGCGATACGCTCTCGCTTTGTATGATAGTGCGTGATGAGGCCTACTTTCTGACGCGATGTCTGGAGGCTGTGCGAGACCACGTGGATGAAATTGTGATTGTCGATACCGGCTCAAAAGACGACACGATTTCTATTGCGAATCGGTTCACCACCAGAGTGTGCAGATTTGACTGGTGTGACGATTTCGCCGCGGCTCGAAATTATTCGCTGGAACAAGCTACTGGCGATTGGGTTCTTGTTTTGGACGCGGACGAAATTCTGCTGCCAGATGACTTCGAGCAAATATATAAGGCAATGCGAGATGCACCCAGCGATGTGTATTTTCTGCAGCAGCTGAATTATTCCAATGAGCCCATGGAACCCGGTTGGCAACGTCTTGCAAAGGAACATCCGCTAGGCTGGCCGTACCAGGGTTATGTTCGAAATCCCATCGCTCGCTTATTTAGACGTCGGGAGGATATTCGCTATGTAGGTAAAGTACACGAGGTTGTCGACGAAGATATACCGGGTGTGCGCTATGACAAGGTCGATATCGTTATACACCATGATTATGACGGCAATCCGCATAAAAGCCGCAATAATCGACAGAAAGGCTACCTCGATATTATGGAACACGCACTTAAAGAAGGCGCAAACGGAAGGCTAGCGTCGTATGCAGGGCGAGTGCGAATGTATCATATGCAAGATTACAGTGGGGCTATTGAGCGATTTCGTCAGGCCATCGCGCTTGACCACAATCCGGATGAAAACCTGTCATCCATGGCCGAGGCATATTACCGCCTTAATGATTTTGAATCCGCTCGCAATCTATATGCCAAGCTGTATCAACGCGGATTCAGACAGCTGGCGTCCTGTAACAACTATGCGAATTTGTTAGTTAAAGCGAAAGATTACAAGACGGCAGTCGAAGTCTTGGAAACTACGCTCAAGCTCCCGCAGATAACGGCGGACTGGGAGCAGACAATACGCAAGAACATCAATTATTTGAAGAAGAAAGTGTCATCCCACGCTGGTTAGCAAGACTGCTAAACACCTGTAGCGTGAAAAATGCTACAGACGGCATCAGCTGTAACCCAACACGATTAATCGCAGTATAAGTTACCGCACCACTGACCCTGTCCGTTGCGATAAATAAAATCACGTAAAGACCAAATGCGCATAGCAGGCACAAGCCAATGGCGTGTAGCGGTAAATCATCTTTAAGCACAAAAAGAGTAGGTAAGGCTAACAAGAATAGATAGACCAGGAGGTGCCAGTTGTCGTGCACCAATAAGCTGAAATAGATCGGTTGCCAACCAGCAGGTCGATATCGCAAGTCTATGGCTTCCAAACTCTGACCCGCTATGACGGTAGTCGGGGGTAAAAAGAACAGTAGCAGAAGTACTAAAACCAGTGCGAACGCAAAGACAGGCAAGCTCCGGCGCCAGCCGATGCGTATGAGCAGAACAGCGGGCAGAATAGAGAGTAACCAGAAAAAACCTTCTTGTTTCACCGTGACACAAATCACCGCGCAGGCCGCGCACAGTCCCAGTTGCCAACGCGCTTGGTGATTGCCCCAGTTGTACAATGAACTGACAGCGCCCAAAAAGACGCAGGCTAGAAATAGATCAGCGTAGCCCGGTAGTGCGACTTGAATATTGAGGTAGGGGAGCGAAAGCAGCATATACGTACCGACTGTCGCCAGAGGTATGCCCGCGCCCGCTATTCGGCTTTGAGCATAGAATATACTACCGAGGGCTACGTAGAACAGCAGCCAGGGAGCACCAGCGGCGCTCTCGTCCCAGACTCCAAGCGCTAAAGCGAACCACGCCTGAGTTAGTGGGACCGTAAGTGGGTAGCTAGGGTGCAGATTGGTGTAGCTCGAAGAATCGCCCTCTAGCCAATCTATACGACCAATGTATTGCCTTATTTCACGTAACTCAAAGATTTCGCGGGCGACAAGGCCCCAGTGCTGTTTGCTATCCCAAGCAAAGGTAGGTCGCAGCAGCGATTCCAGGCCGAGGGAGTACAAACGCAATGCGATCAGCGCAAGGCACACGACCGTGATGAATATGCCCAGTTTGCCTGGCAAAGCGGTTACGCTAGGGGCAAGCTTGGGCATGGCCGCGGTGTCTCTTGTGGGCCTAGCCTCCCGTGGTATCAGTGTTGCGAGGAGGCTGATCGCAGCCCAAGCTCCCCCTAGACCCCAAAACGACAATGGGATATTAAGCAGGTTAAAAATGCGCATCAGTGCAGTGATGCCCACTATGCCAAGCAAGAGACTATATCCGAGGATACAGGCCGTGCGACCGGGAGTGCCGGGGTCGATCGTTCTAGCGAGTATCACCGCTATCGGTAAGCACGTTAGCAGTACTGCAATACTAAAATTCACCCACATCATTTAAGGAAGCACCTTATATAGAGCACCTTCACGGCTCGAAAAAACCTGCTCTACGGGTAGATGAACTGTCTCTGCGACACGTAGCTGTTTTTTTTCGGGCAGGTAAACGAACGCTGTAGGTTTGATTAGGGCAATGTAATCTCCTGCTCGAAATTGGTTGGCATCGGGCAGCAGGGCGCCGCGTCTGTTCCATGAAGTATTGAGTGGTGTCAGGTAGTAAGTTGCGACAAGACCCTTGGAGTCGACATCGCTTGCGACGAAAACCCGTGAGTCCATCGGGGAAACAAAGGGTTTAACACTCTCCGCGAACTGCCACATTGCGCCGTCCTTCGACGACCTTA
Organism: Pseudomonadota bacterium; assembly: GCA_039178015.1. GTDB lineage: Bacteria > Pseudomonadota > Gammaproteobacteria > Pseudomonadales > Halieaceae > JARRPM01. The sequence continues at coordinate 9,415 of JBCDFM010000099.1, read as the reverse complement.
TCCTTTCGTCTGTTGATTTACCTCCTAGAGTCTTCTGTGTGTTCTCTAGCTGTTTCCATAAACGGACTTGCCAAAACAAATCTAATGCTATCCAGGCGGTGAGCACGAGAGCGCCGGCACCAGCTAAAACATACCTTGCATTTGGTCGATGGAGCAGCCACCACAAAAAAAGCAAGGTAAGGGCGAGGATAGAAGCAGCGGCAAACACGGTGACGGGATGTTGGCCCTCGCCGAAGCGACGTGTGCCTGTATACAGGTTGATATCATAGGCCTGCCAGGGTTTCAGTGAACTCCAGTCGTAGACCCAATTGTCGACGACATTGACGATGCTGTGGGGTTTAAGCGCAACGCCTCTTAAGGTGAGTTGGTTTCCCGCGGGTAGTCGAAATCCGAGGCCAAATTCCCTGGCGTTGCCCTGCCAATTTTTAACTCCTTGGGTGCTCACCACTATCGGGTTGTAACGCATCGGGCCCGGTATTTTATATTGATATAAACTGTCCCCACCCTGCCGCGTTTGCCATACGATGAATGTTTCCCAAGGGCGTTCAGTATCGGTTTCTATGCGCCACTCGGTGTGACTATTCAGGTCTATATAACGGCCTTTGAATGTGACGTATGCGCGCCCGCTAGCGTCGGGTGTCAGGACTAACCCACTGGCACCGAGTTTACCGCTACCTATTTCGACCTGTAGCTCATCGGCACCCCACTCCCTGGCGTGAGCCGCCATCGCTGTAAGTGCCAAGCAGGCAAGAAACAATCGCATCATGAGAATTAAGCGTCAGATCGCAGCAGGAATTAAACAGATCTAATTGGAGCTCGAAGCGCGATCTTAACATGCATGGTTTTAGCCCACTAAGAATTAAGCAATGCAGATCGCTACCGAAGTAAGCTGGGTCTAGTTCTCCACCTGATTTTTCCTTCCGGTAGCAATACTGCCGGGATCTAGGGCGATGTATTGACCTTGATGGCTGTTCACGACCGCAAAAAAAACCGCAGCTGAGACTGCGGTTTTTTAAGTGACGGCCAGATTTAGGGACCCGTTCCGCCCGTGCCCAAACTATTGCCTGGATCGTTGGGATCGGGTGGCGGTATAAACGGGCTGGGAACGCAGGTGTAAACCTCGGTGACGGGGTTCCCATCCGGGGCGGTAAATGTGACCTCCAATAGTCCTGTCGCATTGGGCTCGAGGGCAGTTCCCCCCGTGTTGATATTGGGCACTCTTAGTGCTCCCGGCCCGCCCAGTATTCCGACCTCTATCGTTTCTGTCGGTGATACGATTTCACAGGGCGCTACGGCTGACAGCGATATGGTTGAGCCGGCAGGAGGTGGATTGTTGAAGATGTCTGAAATATAAATGGTATAGGGTCCTCCATTGAACTGAACGCTTCCAGTGATCGGGTCAACGAAGCTGCCGCTCGCACTGAAGACTGAAAAATACCACTCTGAGGGATTCGACAGCGTCAAAACTGTAGATGACCTCACATTGATAAGTTGACGACTGCACCAAATGCCATCACCTTCGGGAGGGCACTGCAGGCCGTTAAAGATAGGCGGATCATCATTGAGGTCAAACCGGCCGTTGTCGTTGAAATCGGTGAAGATTTCCTCCTGGCCGGCGATACACTGCGGTGAATCGAAGCCCGCACCTTGACACTCTGCTGTCGCCGGGTTGTAGAGACCATCTTCGTTATCGTCGCGCCAGGCTTCAGAGAGGTTCTCAAAGAGGAACTGCTCGTTTTCGTCCATGATGCCGTTACCATTGCGATCAACAAACGATTCGTTGCCGACTCCGGTAACCAGGATGGTGAGTCGGCCGCCTCGGGTAAAACCAAGATCGTCTGGGCAGGGCCCGGAGCCGACGTTGAGGCTTGGGCAGTTGTAATCGGCGCTGAAAATAGTCTGTAAAAATGCCGTACCGGTTAGTGTGGGAACGCGAGGAGCGCCACTCGTCCATAATACGCTGCACTCTCCAGGTGCGGGTGTTCCGGTGAGGCGCTCACCGTTGGCCAAGCCAGTCTGGCATGAGGGATCGATGCTGCCATATTCCGTGGTAAACACGGCTGCCGTGCCATCCGGTACCGGATTGTTGAAGGTGTCCGCCATGCTCACAGTCAGCGTACGTTGGACGCCATTGACGGTAAAGCCGTCCTCAACGATAAATCCAGCGCCGTCTTCGACACCGAGACTAATGGAGTTCTGATCGGGAAGCCCGGTGCTCACCGTTAAAATATCAGAGACCGTAGAGACCTCCTGACCGCTGGTGTCGCCCGATGCCGAGGAGGCGATCACACGCACGACAGTGGGTATGTCGCCCGAGACAACGCTGGTGCTGACCATGCCCGCCGAGTCGCTGATTGCAGTGGTCGGTGACAGGGACAGCCCGCCCACATTGGTAGTGAGATCAAAGCTCACCTGAGCGCCACTGAGGGGCGAGTTGTTTCGGTCGACCACCATAAAAGTAACGGTCGAGGACTCAAAGCGATCAGCACCGCCGCCCGTACCGCGAAGAACGATAGTCGTGGGTACAGCGCTGACAAAGGAGAGGCTATTCGCTGCCGCGGAGGCAATCGAAACGGTGCCAAAGGCCTGTGCAGGCGAGCCAACCAGGCTTGCTGTAATCTGGTCATTGCCAACACAGCCCCCCGCAATATACGAGGCAACCAGCCGTCCGTCTCCGATGAGAATAGGGCTGGGCGGTTCTAGCGTAGACTGTCCTGACGACAGGCAACCGCTGTCTATGCTGATGGTCTGAGGTTCCGAATCGAATTCATTATTTTCATCAAGCACCACCAATGACAGTTGCGCGATCGCCTGAGAGGCCAGCAGTGCATCGGGCTCTATGTCGATTTCATTCTCGATAAAGGTACCGCCCTCATCGATATAGCCCAAGCGTCTACCGGACACACCTACCTGAAAATTAAACTCACCAGTGAAAGAGCCTGTTTCGCTATCTGCACCGGCGAGTAGAGTACCGGCGCCGCCGGTGGAGGGATCAACCTCGATGCTGAAATCGGCTATGCCATTGGCATCTGTGAGCGAGCTGCCGCTGGCCGGTGTAATGGTACCCAGGTCGGTTTGCAGCGTGACGACAACGTTGGCGACCGCTCTGCCGTTGGGTCCGTTACGGGTCACCCTAACCTGTACGTTGGTGGGTGCGCTGGTGGCGATCGCATCAGTAGGATTGCCATTTTCATCCAACAGGGTTACGTCGAGGAAAAATACCTCCCCTTCATTCTGATCGGGGACAAAGCTGCCTCCTCCACCACCACCGCCTCCGCAGGCGGTGACAGTAAATACGAATGTAAGAGCCAGCAACAAGCGGCCTGTTAAAGAGGCAAACCCAGTAATCATTTCTTGTCCCCTGTTGCCTGCTGAAAAGCAGGTCTAATTTATGATCCGTCGCACACCGATTTTGGAGTGTTCTATCGGAGAGTCAACCATTCACTCGACTTTTTACAGGTTACCATGCATGAAGTCAAAAACTCGAAAGAATACATGGTGATAGGCCTCGATTGTGATTTTCTGCCCAAAGTAGTGTGTTGCCAACAATGGCCTGACACCATGTTAGTGAATGACCCGGAGGGCTTTTATTCATTAAAGTTATAATGGTCAAATTTCCTGTATTGAGTCTCTGGCGTTTGGTCTCGACACGTTTTTGCCTTCGCGCGCACCTGTTACCATGCGCCCCATGGATGAGCAGCCAGGCAATCATACGCGGCTATCGGTCTCCATCGTGTTGCACAACAATGCTCTGGCGATGTTTTCTCGCGTGCTGGAAAGTCTGTATCAGGCTAGCCGAGTTGCCCACGAACAGGGACACGTGGGATCTGTTTCGGTACAGGTACTCGACAACTCCTCCAGCTTTGACTTTCGCGAGCAAGCAGCTGAGGTCGTGCAGGTAGCACCCGGCGATACGTTTTTCAGAGTGCATTATCGAGCTTTACCTGACAATCGAGGCTTCGGCGCAGGGCACAATGTTGCGATCGACGAGCTGGACAGTGACTATCACTTAGTATTAAACCCTGACGCTGAGTTGGATGAGCATGCGCTCAGGCTGGGATTGGGCAGCCTGCAGGAAGACCAGAGTATTGTACTGGTGAGCCCCAGGGTAAGCGGCGACGATGGCGCACAGGAGTTCCTATGCAAACGGTATCCCTCGCTCTTCGTCCTCATGCTTCGACCCTTTGCTCCCAGGATTATCCGCCGTATTTTTCGCAGAGCACTCTATCGATACGAAATGCGCGATGTTTGTAGTGGCTCGGAGGAAGCGGAAGTCTTGTTAGCCAGTGGTTGTTTCATGCTGGTGCGCAGCTCGGCGTTGCAGTCTGTCGGTGGATTTAACGATCGGTACTTTCTCTACTTTGAAGATTTTGATTTATCTATTCGCCTGGGTGGGGAGGGGCGCTTGGTGTTCAACCCGGCGATCAACATTGTTCACCATGGAGGCCACGCTGCGCGTAAGGGTCTGCGACATGTGAAGTATTTTGTGCGTTCCGGATTTACTTTCTTTCAGGAGCATGGATGGCGTTTGCTATAGCTCCTGCGCCATGGCTGCTAAACTGTACCCAACCGCGAATCCAGCTCTGTCTATGAATGAACTGACATCCTCCCAGTATCTTGAAGCCATGGGCATCGACGCCTATGTTTCCCGATGGCAGGCACCCGGTGCATCAGTCACACAGCGCCTGGCTTTGGCTGGCGGTTCGGCTGCAGCTCAGGGCATCGAACCGATCACATCATTGAGCGAGACGTTGCAGGCTGTTGGCAGGCAAAGTATTGCACCAGAGGGACTTGATTCGAGCGAGTCTCGTGGCCGTCGCAATATCGCTCCCAATAAAAGCGCTACGGAAGAATTCAGCTTGCTTGTCATCGAGTTAGGCGGATGGGTGTGGATTGAGGAGCTCACAGATGTTCACCGCTTGCGTGAACATCATGCTCTGTTGCAATCACTTGGTCTAGCGCTAGGACTACTGGAGGCAAGAGCCAAGACAAGCCTGAGCGCTACCCAATTCGACTGGCCGATGCACGGTAACCGCCAGCTTGATCAGGGAGAAGAGGCGGGTAGAGCGAGTGTTACCGGATTTCTGAGACGTCGCGTGGAGCAGTCGGAGTGTCATGGATTGGTTGTGCTCGGTACCTCCGTCGAGAAACGCGTCACCTGGGAGGAATTGGGCGACACGAGAGCCTTGCGCACGGTGGGCATTGCAGACATGTTGCGCGACCCTATGCTGAAGCCGGTGGCCTGGCGTGATCTCAGACCCCACCTGCTCAAGGTGTGATCAAAGCAGGCGCCGCGTCGCTGCGTGAGGCCTCCAGGCGGGACCTAACCGCACTGACAGCACTCGATGCATCGGTAAGCAATCATCCATGGAGCGCAAGGCAATATGCCGACGTTCTCGGGGAGCAAGAGGGATCCGAGCGTATTGTTGTAGCGAGCTTTGCGGAGATTCTGGTGGGCTTTGTGGTCACTGCCGTGATTGGGGAGGACGTTTCTATCTACAAAGTGGTGGTGCAGCCATCGTGGCAGCGGCAGGGAATTGGACGTTTATTGATGTCACAGGCTCTAATGGATGCACGGATAAGGGGTGCGAACCGGTGTTTTCTGGAGGTGAGAGCCTCCAACTATCCGGCGCTTAACTTGTATCGCGATATGGGCTTTCAGGTCGATGGAAAGCGCTCCGGTTACTATCCGATGGTCTCGGGTCGGGAAGATGCGATATTGATGTCATTGCAGCTGAGTTGAGGTTGGCTGTGCTCGAAGATGCTTAGAGGTGACGCGTGAACGTTCTTGAAACGGAGTGGTGGACCATGGTATTGCCACCTGAGTGGTGGGCCGATGCAGAGGCAGACAGCATCTTGATCGGCGATCGAGATGAGGTTGGCTGTATTGAGATTTCCACGCTGCGAAAATCCGCTGGCGTATTTGATAGTCAGGAGCTGTTTCAGGTTGCGCATTCTGAATCTGGATCTACAGCGCAGTGGCAGGACGCAAGCCTGGGCGAGTTCAGAGGCCTGACGAGGCAGTTTCGGGAGGAGGACGCTGCACTTCGTGAGTGGTACGTTGCACTCGACCAAATGATGCTCTACATCACCTACAGCTGCGCTTTGGAAAACGCCGGCATGGATGATGCGGCTGTTGATGAGCTGCTCGATACGCTTTTGCCCGTGAATCCGGGGCCCTCAGAGTAGCCCAACAGATTGGTAGGCCTAGGAAATATGGCCAGTTACGCGCACCCGTTTAGCACCTTTCACAGGCTTGAGCTTCTGGGCGTCACGCCGTCGCTTGATATGAATGTCGACAATATTTTTCCCTGCGATGATCAGGCCAGTGAAGATAAATGCGCCAGGTGGCAGCACTGCCAACAGGAAATTGGGGTAGTTGTCGGCAATCGTTATCTTCCAATCAGCGGCCACAGGCCCGAACAGTAAGTCCATGTTGGCAAACAGTGCCCCTGTGCCGACTAACTCTCTTATTGCGCCGAGTAAGACTAATACCACGGCAAAACCCACACCCATGATAAAGCCGTCATATACGGCCGGTCCTAGTGCATTGCGGCTGGCGAATGCATCAGCTCTGCCCAAAATGACGCAGTTTGTTGTGATTAATGGCAGAAAAATGCCAAGTATCTCGTATAGCTCATAGGTATAGGCCTGCATCAGCAACTCTATACAGGTGACGGCAGAGGCGATGATCATAACGAAAGCAGGTAAACGAACCGCGTCGGATACGATGTTGCGAATGAGGGAAACGCATAGATTAGAACATATCAGGACCATCGCCGTGGCCAATGCGAGCCCCAGAGCATTGACGACAGTAGACGTGACCGCCAGCAGGGGACAGAGGCCGAGTAACTGCACAATAGCTGGGTTATTCTTCCACAGCCCATTAACAGAAAGGTCTTTGTAGCTCACGTCAGCCATCAATGGGTTCCTGCGACCGCTGGCTTGTTATCGTTTCCAAACAGTATCTTTTGGTTAGCATTCGCATACTGTAATGCGCGGAACACCGCGGCGACAACGGCTCGGGGTGTGATCGTCGCACCGGTGAACTGGTCAAATACGCCTTTATCTTTCTTTACAGCCCAACCGGCCACCTCAGGATTTTGAAGTGAACGACCTACAAAGCTGTATATCCAGTCGGACTTGTTAGCATCGACCTTGTCACCCAGACCAGGGGTCTCTTTGTGGCTTAGGGCGCGTACCCCGGCGATACTGCCATCGGCGTTGACGCCTACGATGAGATCGATATCACCGGTGTATCCGTCAGGTGCGGTCACAGGAATGATCGCCGCTACCGTTTTGCCGTTCTTACGCGCCAAATAGATACGCTTGCCCTCCGCCAGGCCTAAACCCTCGGCCTCTGGTCCAACGAGAATCGTGTCGTCCAACATCAAATTATCGTGTCTGTCTCGTGGAACTATATCAAGCAGGGCTTTTTGTTCCGCCTGTCGTTGTTGTTCGCTTATTCGATCTTTCGTGAGTAAGAAGGTACCGGATATCAGCAGCGCGGTGCACATTGCGAACAGGCCCAGCAAAGTGCTATTGCGGGTGATTGACCTCCCTAGCATGTCAGCTCTTACCCCCATCGCCCGCATGACCATAGGTCCGAGGACGCGTGTAGTTGTCAATGAACGGTGCGGCGAAATTCATTATAAGTACGGCAAAGGCGACGGCGTCAGGATAGTTGCCCCGCACGCGTATGGTATACAGCAATACTCCAATCATGGCACCGTAAACCAGTCTGCCGCGCACGGATACGGCAGAGGTAACGGGATCGGTGACGATAAAAAAGGCACCGAACATTGTCGCGCCACTTAACAGATGGAACAAAGGCGAACCACCGCTGGCTGAGCTGCCGCCGTCATAGAAAATGGCGGCAAGTAAGGCTAGCGCAACCAACATGGCCACTGGTGCATGCCAGGTAAACACCTTTTGATGAAGTAACCATGCACCGCCCAGAAGAAACGCTAAGTTTACCCACTCCCATCCCACCCCGGCCAGACCACCGAACTGCGGTGTCGTCCTGTACAGATCCTCTATCAGCTGACTGTTGTTTTGCTTCACTATTTCAAGCGGTGTAGCCATAGTGATGCCATCGTAGGCGATGGGCCAGAAACAGGCTTTGACGGCGTCAAACAGGGTCGGTACCTGTTCCAGTCCGCGTGGCGGTGCCCATGCTGTCATCTGCACTGGGAACGAGATCAGCAAAATGACATAGCCCACCATGGCTGGATTAAACGGGTTATAGCCGAGTCCGCCATACAGGTGTTTTGCCAATAGAATCGAGCAGGCAACACCCACCGCGATAAGCCACCAGGGTGAGTAAGGCGGCAGCGAAATCGCGAGTAGGGTGGCCGTGACCAAAGCGCTGTAATCACTGAGATAAGGTGCAAGCGGTCGCTTACGCAACTTTAGCGCCAGCGCCTCGCAGCCCAGCGCGACAATGCAGGCCCACAGCAGGTTGACTATCGTGCCAAAACCGAAGAAGTGGGTCATGACCAAAATACCCGGTACTGTGGCGAGCAGCACTTTTTGCATGACTTGCTGGGTGCTAGAAGGCCCATGCGCGTGGGGTGATGTGACTCTCAAAAGCGCCAAATCATTCTGCCTCTGCCGTGGAGATATCCGCCTTGGTCTCCGCTATCTTGTCCTGCAGACGCAGAATCGTCGCTTCTAACGCCGAGATAACTTTTTCTTCGGCATGCTCGTTATGCCCCTGCGCTAAGCGCTCACGCGTTTTGTGCAGGCGCTGCTCGAGGGTGCGTAGTTTTTCCCTGGCTTGCTCAGCAGGGTCGAGCTTGGGCTTGGCCGTGCGAGCCGCCATAGCCTTGGCGATGGCAGTCGCTGCGGCGTCCGCAGATGGCGCCGTTTCCGTTTCATCGAAATCATCGCTGTTCAACGCTGCCAGTGCCTGTTGCGCCGTCTCTAGCTTTGTGCGCGTTTTTTCGACCCCGGCACGCAGTGCTTCAAGGTGTTCGCTGCGCTCCGCCTCCGCCTGTCTGAGTTTCTGATTTGCCTTTTCCAGACGCTGTGTGATTGCCGCGACATCGTTTTCTAAACGCTGCTTTTGGCTAACATCGCCCGAAACCATGGTTTGCTGGGCCGCTTTTTTGGCTTTTGCGCGGTTTATGGCCGCTGCCACGGGATCATCTTCAACAACCTGGCTTGTTGCGGATGCATCCCGTGCCCGCTGTTCGGCAGCCTGCTTGCGGGCTGCCCTCTTGGCGGACTTCTCCGCTTCTTCGCGCTGCAGACGTGCCTGTCTCGCTTCAAATCGCACTCGAGACTGCTCTGCCTTCTTGTGTTCTTCGCGAGCGTGCAGTATCTCTGCCTTGGAAGCGCGGTAATACTGTACCAACGGTATGTGGCTTGGGCACACCCAGGAACAGGCACCGCATTCGATGCAATCAAACAG
>JBCDFM010000098.1:0-13265 GCA_039178015.1 Pseudomonadota bacterium | reverse complement strand
GTCGATATCGTCCAAAGGCGAGATACCGATGCTAGCCAACAATGGTAGCGTTTCCTTGAGGATACGCCCCTTAGTCAACGCAAGTGTTAATTGTTCACTCATAAGGACTCTTAATCGAGTACGTTTACGCTTGTGACTCGTTCCGCCACTCGTCGGGAGTATATGTGCGGATGTTCACTGCATGGACGCTGCCGTTGGCGATAGACTCGCTCAGGGCACCATACACTAACTGTTGCTTTCGCACAGGCCGCAGTCCTTCAAACACATCCCCTACCGCGGTGATAGTGTAGTGATTTCCCTCTCCCTCCACGAAAAACTCGCAGTCCGCAAGGTGCTCCTGCAGCAAATTCTTGACGGTCGCAGCATCCATCGATCATCTCCTGAAATACTGACGCACATTACCCCTTCCCAAGGATCATGTGCGCGCCTTAAAAAACGCGCGATAGTTTAGGAGAATTTTGATGCTAACGCGAACAGAGTCTGAGTCGATTCAAACTTGTGACGCAGGCGATACTTTGATGGATGCAGTCGGACCCGTCCCGGCTGCATCCCTTACGTCTCTTGTGTATCAACTTCAACCGTCGTCCAATTGCCAATGACAGCATCAAGGTCGCCGTCATACTCTCTGGCACTCGCTTCAAATTGGCTGCGGTAAATTTCGCCCAGGTTGACACCCTCGATGACGATGTTTCTGAGAAGCCATTCACCAGTCTTCGACAACCCCATGTAGTAAACCAGCACGAAGGGATCTGGTTGCCCGGTGTAGACCAACTGTCTGACGGCGGCCCGTCCACTCTCAGCATGTTCTTCTGCAGCAGCAAAGACCTCAATGCGAGAATCACCATAGGCCAGCAGTCCTTTGCTGTAGGTACGCACCAGCCCGACTCGCATTACTTCAGTGAAATCGTCCAATTGACCACGCAACTTTTCGCGCCCGGCCTCGTCGAGAGAGCGATATCTGGCGCTGCTGGCGTAGGGACCCATCACGCTGCGTGCAAAACCCCGGAAATCGATAACCGGGTCAAGAATTTCCTGCACCTGCTGATAATAACGCTCAGGATCCTCGTCCGCGTAGGCATCTGCCTCAGCGACCACGGCCATGACCTGCTGGGTCGTTTTGTTTACAACTTCATGGGCCGCCTGCTCGGATTCCTGTGCCCAACTGTTCAGGGCAATGAAACATAGGCCCAACAACCAAGTCGAATGCACCCTACCCACTTTTACTCTCCTCAATTGCTAAATTGTACTACCCAGTCCTATGCGGGTATGTATAATCCAGCGGTGACTGGCCTAAGCCGTGATTCGCCGCCGAAAATAACTACGATATTTCGACAACTGCCCGCTCTGCGTAGTTCCCAAACCAACGCGGCGCACACTGTAACAGGAAATGCACCGCTATGCTGTTAGCCGCCGTCGCCATCCTCGCCGGCTTTATCATTCTAATCTGGAGCGCCGATCTATTCATCCTCGGAGCGGCCGCGATCGCCAAAAACATGGGTATGTCGCCCATTATCATCGGCATGACTATTGTATCAATTGGCACATCCGCACCTGAAGTGCTGGTTTCTCTCACCGCCGCATTCGCAGGTGCAGGCGAACTGGCAATAGGAAATGCAATCGGCTCCAATATCGCCAACATTGGCATGGTGTTGGGTATTACTTTGCTGCTTACGCCATTTGTCGTTTTGCAGTCAGCGGTTAAAAAAGAGCTGGTCATTCTGCTGGTGGTGACTGCCATCGCCGGCGTGATGTTAGCTGACGATTTGTTGACCGGCATGGAGGGCTGGCTGCTTGTCATCGCGCTCGTTCTCGTGATGACATACCTCTTGAGCGTTCAGAGTAAGGACGAAAAACTGACTCAGGAGTCTGACGAGGAAGAGATTCGCTCGCTTTCTCCTGCACGCGCCTGGCTGACCTTTGCAGCCGGACTGTTTCTGCTTATCACCAGCTCACACGTGCTTGTCTGGGGTGCTGTCGAAGCCGCTCAAACGCTGGGCGTATCTGAGTTGCTGATTGGTCTAACGGTCATGGCCGTTGGTACCAGCTTGCCCGAGTTAGCTGCAACGGTGTCCAGCGCCAGGCGCGGGCACGCGGAAATCGCCATCGGCAATGTCATTGGCTCCAATCTCTTTAACTTATTGGTCGTAATGGCCATACCGGGTATCGTACAGTCTCAGACTCTGGCCTCTGAAGTCATTGATCTACACTACCCGATCATGGCGGTGTTGACTGTGATTCTGGCGGCAGCTATTTACATAGGAGGCAAGCGCACTAAGGCAGAAACAGGCTACGCTTATCTGGGCCGCAGTGTTGGGTGGTTGTTAGTCGTAATCTATGCGCTGTACTATTATTTGCTGTATCTAAGTTTCTAGGACACCTATGTCCGTCAAGGATTTCTCCTCATCAGGCAAACGCACCGTCAGAATGGAGTCTGAGGCCGTTGCAGCGCTGCTCAATAGGATCGACTCTCACTTCGATCGAGCGTGCGAATTGCTGCTGCAAACTGAGGGGCGGGTCATCGTGATTGGTATGGGCAAATCGGGACACATCGCCCGAAAAATCGCCGCCACCCTCGCCAGCACGGGCACACCCGCGTTCTTTGTCCATCCGGGCGAGGCCAGCCACGGCGATATGGGCATGATTACTGGCGCGGATACTGTCATTGCACTATCAAACAGCGGTTCGGTAGCAGAGATTGTTACACTACTACCCCTGTTGAAACGCATGGGTACGTCACTGATAAGCATGACAGGCAACTCGGACTCCACGCTCGCGCAGGCTTCGGACGTGCACCTGAACACAGGCGTGGAGACAGAAGCCTGTCCGCTGGATTTAGCACCGACCTCGAGCACGACTACGGCACTGGTCATGGGTGATGCCTTGGCAATCGCTTTGCTCGAGGCGCGAGGATTCACGGCAGATGACTTCGCATTCTCCCATCCAGGTGGAACGCTGGGTAAGAAGCTCCTACTAAAAGTCGAGGATTTAATGCGCACAGGGGAGGATATCCCCACCGTTTCGCCGGAAACACCCCTGTCGGAGGCGCTGCTAGAAATCAGCAACCAGGGACTGGGGATGACCACTGTATTGAACGCACAACAGCAACTATGTGGCATTTTCACCGACGGCGATCTGCGTAGGACATTGAAGGCAAAAGTGGACATCAATGCGACGCCGATGGGTGAACTCATGAGTAGCAGCGCCAAAACTGTTACACCTGAAATGCTGGCGGCTGAGGCCATGCGGATTATGGAAGAAAATGAAATCAGCTCCCTCGTGGTCGTCAATCATAACAACACCGTCGCTGGTGTGATTCACATCATGCATTTGCTGCACGCCGGTCTCACCTAGTAAAAAAAGGTCTGTATGTGAGCGAACTGCCATTCACCAACGAGAGTCAAAGACTGTGAGAACGGCCGTCCTGGTAACTCAATACCAGCGGGGTACGTTGTCCGAGGCACATCGTACTGACCGGGGTTTAGCTGCCCAGGAGAAGAATATGTCTGATTCCATTCTAGCAGCGCAGTCACAGATACTACGGCGCTTGCTAGTACATTTGGTCTTGGCGGGGTTCCTGGCGATGTCTTCACTCTTGGTGCCCACTGTCGTGCAGGCGCTTCCCGGTGATCGCGACCAGCCCATTAGAATCACCGCAGATACCGCGATTCGAGATGAGAAACAGGGTTTTACGGTATACAGCGGCAATGTACACATGATTCAGGGTAGCCTGGATATTGTGGCCGACGAGCTGACGATTTATCACGAGACCCAAGAGGCCGACAAAATCGTTGCGGTAGGTAACCCTGCGCGCATGAAGCAACGCCCGCAGATCAATGAGCCCATGGTGCGTGCCAGAGCTCAGGTAATCGAATATTTCAAGATTGAGGACCGTGTTCATCTAAAAGACAATGCCTACATCACGCGTGACGATGGCAGCTCAGTCACCGGTGATTCGATTGATTACTACATCACCGAAGAGCTGGTGAAAGCGGACTCCGAAAGATCACCTGATGGCCGTCGAGTGGAAGTTGTCATCCCGCCAAATGTAGTGCGCGACGAAGATGAAAGCGCCGCAACTATCCCTGCTGTTTCCGAAGCCACTCAGATGGAATCGCCGTTGGTTCCGCTCGCGGAATTCGAGGCTGATGCTGAGCAATCAGGCGGTTCTGAACAGGCTGCAGATCCAAACAATGTCGCAACTGAAAGCAATTAATCTGGCAAAAAGCTATGCTGGCCGCGACGTGGTTCAGGACGTCTCATTGGAAATCGAAAGCGGACAGGTTGTGGGCCTCCTCGGTCCAAACGGTGCCGGCAAAACCACGTGTTTTTATATGATCATAGGCATTATCCGCGCAGACAAAGGGACGATCAGCATTGACGGCACTGATATCACCGCGCTAAGCATGCACCAAAGAGCACGCAAAGGCGTCGGCTACCTACCGCAGGAAGCATCGGTGTTTCGCAAACTCACGGTGGGCGAAAATATCATGGCGATACTCGAAACACGTCGCGACCTCAGTAAAGCGACGCGCATCGGCAGGCAAAATGAGCTGATGGACGAATTCAATATCGAGCATCTGCGTGACAGCCTGGGCCAGTCTCTCTCGGGCGGGGAACGGCGCCGCGTTGAAATAGCGAGAGCACTGGCCACCGATCCTGAGTTCATTCTCCTGGATGAACCTTTTGCAGGTGTAGATCCTATCTCCGTTAGCGATATCAAGGAAATCATCAACCATCTGCGGGATCGCGGCATTGGTGTGCTGATCACCGATCATAATGTGCGCGACACACTGGATATCTGTGAAAAAGCGTATATAGTCGGAGAGGGTCACATCATCGCGGCGGGATCAGCCTCCGAGGTCCTGGCTAATCAAAAAGTCAGACAGGTCTATCTTGGCGACCACTTCCAAATGTGAGTATCAGATCGGCCCTCTCGCCCCGGCGTTCACGTACAGCTCGACCTCAGTTTTCATCAATTGTCCAGGTATTGTGTTACAAGCAATTTTCGCGCCAAGTAGTTGCAACTCCATATCTCTCAATACTAAACTGCAGCAGCAGTAGCAATGCAGCACCCTTGATACGGATCTGACTTAAAGGAAGTCTTACGCAAACATGAAGCAGTCCTTGCAACTAAAGCTGGGGCAACAGCTGACAATGACCCCCCAACTACAGCAGGCCATTCGCCTGTTGCAGTTGTCGACTTTAGATCTTCAGCAAGAAATCCAAGAGGCGTTAGACAGCAACCCCATGCTTGAGGTAACTGATGACGAAGCCGCTGCTGCCGATCCGGGTATCGAGGACAGTGTATCTGAATCCGCCATTTCAGAGGCAGCAGAAGCCAGCAAAAGCGATGGCCCTATGGATAGCCTCGAACGTACGGCGACCGAACAGCCAACCGACGATACTCAGTGGGAGGGCGACCTGCCAGATGATCTGGCTGTTGATACCCAGTGGGAGGACCTCGTCCCTGCCGCTTCTGCACCCTCTTACTCGGCTGACGATGCGGATTCTAGCTTCGACAATGGCAACGCCGCCAACGCCTCACTGAGGGAAGAGCTTCTTTGGCAGCTAAATCTCACGCGTCTGTCCGACCTGGATCGCGTCATTGCCCTTGCCATTATCGACGCAACAGATGAAAACGGTCGTCTGCAGCAGGACCTGGAGGACATTCATGACGCTCTAACCAATGAAAGCGACGCAGAGATCGATCTCGATGAGGTTGTTGCCGTGCTACATCTACTGCAACAGTTCGAACCTGCTGGAGTGTGTACGCGTGATCTGCAAGAGTGCCTGCTTGTTCAATTGCAACAACTACCTGTGACCACGCCATGGCTGGATCAGGCAAAGCTCATATTGACCAGACATCTCAACCAGCTGGGCAATGGCGACTTCGCTCAGATTTTGCGACGAACCCGGCTGCAGGAATCGGAGCTCAAAGAAGTACTTGCGCTAATCCAGTCACTAGATCCCAACCCTGGGCAATCAGTCGGTCGCGATACAACAGAATACGTGGTGCCAGATGTATTCGTCAGCAAAAAAGAAGGGCGATGGGTGGTAGAGCTCAACCCTGACATCGCACCCAAAATCCGCATCAACAGCAACTATGCAGGCCTGATCAAGCGAGCTGACAACAGCGCTGACAATACCTTTTTACGGGACAATCTACAGGAAGCTCGCTGGTTCTTAAAAAGTCTTCATAGTCGCAATGAAACCTTAATGAAAGTTGCTACTAGGATTGTTGAGCATCAGCGCAACTTTCTTGAGTACGGTCCAGAGGCAATGAAACCACTCGTACTGAGCGAAATCGCAGAACTGGTAGAAATGCACGAATCGACGATCTCGCGCGTAACTACTCAAAAGTATATGCATACTCCCAGAGGCGTGTTTGAACTGAAATACTTCTTCTCCAGCCACGTAGCAACATCTTCCGGCGGCGAATGTTCCTCGACAGCAATCCGGGCTCTGATCAAGAAGCTTGTGGCAGCCGAGAACCCTCGTAAACCGCTGAGTGATAACAAAATCACGCAGCTGCTACACGACCAGGGCGTACAGGTTGCACGCAGAACTATCGCCAAGTACAGGGAGTCGCTGCTTATCCCACCTTCGAATGAGCGTAAACGCTTAATCTAGGGCTCGTCGGACAATTTCAAGATAGGATCTATTGCTACAAATGTCTCGTGTGGGTCTCAACAGTGGTCTAAAATTCTGACAGGATTGGGAAAACTCGGGCATTATTGCTGCCGGTATATCCGGTCTTACACCTAGAAAAGGAGCTGCATATGCAACTGAACGTCAGCGGACACCATGTAGAGGTTACCGACCCATTACGCGATTATGTAGAGAATAAATTCGAGCGCCTGCAACGGCATTTTGACCAGATTACCAATACGGATGTCACACTCATCGTTGAAAAGCTCGTGCAGAAGGCGGAAGCGACCATTCATATTTCCGGCGCTGACATTTTCGCTGCCTCAGAATCAGAAGACATGTACGCTGCCATTGATTCCTTAGCAGACAAACTAGATCGTCAACTCATCAAGCATAAGGAAAAATCCAGAGGCCACTAAAACTGATACGAATGTGAGCTTTTTCAACGACATTTTGAATCCGGCGCGCACGCTTTGCCAGGCGCCGGGTATCAGTAAAAAGCGATTGTTTGAGACCATTGCCAGAGTCATCAGCGAAGACCAACCAACACTCGCTTACGAGGAAATCGTTTACCACCTTAACGCAAGAGAAAAACTGGGCAGCACAGGTCTCGGAGATGGCATCGCGATACCGCACTGTCGAGTGGAGGGATGCTCAGAACCCTTGGGTACGTTAATCACACTCGAGCAGCCCATAGACTTCGACTCCCCGGACGATCAACCGGTTGATTTGGTGTTCGCATTGCTCGTACCTCAACAAGCGGACCAGCAGCACCTCGACATACTGGCAGAGATGGCCCGCTTATTCAGCCAGCCCGGGTTTACTCAGTCACTGCGCAACGCCAAAGACAATACCAGCCTCTTTGATCGCATCACAAGACTAGGCACGACGGAAAGCGCTTGATGTATTGTTTGACTTTCACTTCGGTCGGTAAAGACCATGGCTAATGATTCGTCAGAGCGAGCAACACGACTCATTATCATTAGCGGTCGTTCCGGGTCTGGCAAAAGTACCGCTCTGCATCAACTGGAAGATGAGGGCTACTACTGCATTGACAACCTTCCCGTATCTCTGCTTTCAGCATTGGTCAGCGAAACCGGCCGAACCGCTTTCAGCCACTTTCGTGGTACAGCAGTATGCATAGATGCTCGCAATGCCTGGCAAGATCTCGCCAACTTTGTCGATATTGTTAGTTCACTGCCGAACAGTGTTGATTATGAGCTGTTGTTTCTAGATGCACAGGACGCCACGCTTATAAAACGCTTCAGTGAGACGCGGCGTCGACACCCGCTCAGCAGCGACACCATGCCCCTGGCGGAGGCTATAGATAGAGAACGATCACTGTTGGGCCCGATCTCTAGCGAAGCGTCGCTGGTGCTCGATACTACGGCGATGACAATTTACGAATTGCGGGATGCGGTCAAACAGCGCCTCCTTAAAAATGACACTGATAGTATGTCTCTGCTGTTTCAATCGTTCGGGTTCAAGCGCGGCATTCCCGCTGATGCCGATCTGGTGTTCGATGTTCGCATGCTGCCAAATCCTCATTGGGTCAAGGAGCTGCGGCTAAAGAGCGGTCTTGACCAGGAGGTACAGACATTTTTGGAATCGGAAGCGGTTGCAGAACAGCTTTTTAAAGACATCTGCCACTATTTGGACACGTGGCTACCGCACTATAAAGATAGCAATCGAAGCTATATGACCGTGGCGCTAGGTTGCACCGGTGGACAGCATCGTTCAGTATATTTGGCCGACCGCTTGTACCAAAATTATCGAGCTCAATATTCAAACACCCACATTAGACACAGGGAATTGCAGTAAGCCGGTGATTCATGCTCAGGTGACCATAGTGAACAAGTTGGGGCTACATGCCCGCGCCGCAGCGAAGTTCGTGAGCTGCGCGGCGGCCTTTGGCAGCACAATTCAGGCCGGTAAAGAAGGGAATATGGTCGATGGCAAGAGCATTATGGCCGTTATGATGTTAGCCGCCGGCAAGGGCAGCGTACTCGATCTGGAGATCAGTGGAACAGATGAAGAGGCGGCCCTCAGAGCGATACAGGAGCTTGTGGCAGACCGCTTTGGCGAGCCTGAATGATGTAGCACCTCACGACCCTCGCGCCGCAGGCATTTATTCTCATTCTGCACGTGAGGCAAGCAGTGCCAAAAGCAGCCCAACTAATTTCGCCACCACAGAGCGGAGCCAACAAAGGCCTTGGGGTTCCACGGCAAGTTGATCCCGGCATAAGCGCAGGCCGCGAACCGGATTGTCGACAGACTAAAGCGTGAGCAGGAACTATGTCTGAGGAAAATACATCAGCCGAATCCGGACAAGCACCAAGCAAGACGGCTAAGAAAAGACTGGCTCTCGCTTTGCAAACTCTTGGAGAACAGCTAGTAGCACTCACCGAAAAACAGCTTGCAAACATCCCGATTGATGATGAGCGCTTGCTCGAAGCAATCACTCAGGCTCGCACGATGAGAAGCCACAGCGCTAAGCGTCGACATCTGCAGTTGATCGGTAAACTCATGAGAGATATCGACGCCGACCCGATTCGCTTTGCGCTCGATAACATGTATGAGAAAAAGCGCGAAGAGACCGCTCGTTTTCATCGTAGCGAAAAACTCAGGGACGACGTGCTTGCGGCAGGGCCGGAAGGTGTGGAACTCATCATGCAGCGCTGGCCCAGCGCTGACCGGCAGCAATTGCGTCAGCTGCTGCGGCAGCACGCAAAAGAAACCACTACAGGCAAACCACCTGCGGCGAGTCGCAAGCTATTTCAGATCATCAGGGACTTGGCTGACTCCCCTGACTAGCTGGAGTGTGCTCAACCGATGAGTTCGGCAGGCTTTGAGCCGTTTCGCCAACACTTGAGTCTCGTGGCAGGACCGCTGTTACCGCCGTGTCATCAAAGACCCTGTCAAAGCTTATCTTGGGATCATCCCAGGTGCCGCTAGCGGCATAGACCGCACTGGAGAGCCGATTAACCTGACTTTCAAACACCTTGCTCAGTACGTATACCCCGGCAGCCACCGGCAGACCGGCTGTCAACGCAGCAACCCAAGGCAAGTTGCTAGCGACCGGGAGTGTGACAACCAGCTCACCACTAAGCGTCCTGGAGGCAATGTCCGATGCTCCAGTGAATTGAAAACTACTGCCGCCTCCCTCTATGTTAATTTTTGGAACTTCAACTCTGCCATTTTGCAGAAACATCTCGCCGTTTACCGTATCAAACGGCACGCCGGAATCGAACATATGGGTTAGACTCAATCGCTGAACGATTTCGGTCAGATTTAGAATACTGACGACTCTCAAGGCTCCGGATGCACCGCCTGACACCTCAGGGAAATTACCCGCGCCGATATCGACGATCAAAGACCCGGCGCCTGTCACCACAGAAAAGTCCTGAGGTCCTCCAGGCCATGTTAGGTTTAACTGCAAAGCTCCTTTTTCGGTTGCTACGATCCGTTCGTAGCCCAGTTGCGCCAGCGAGTCACCCAGATCGCTGAAAACGAAACGTGCATCGAACTGCGTGTAACCTTTCTCGCCACGATGCCAAACAAGACTACCAGGATCACTGGAGCGTATTTGCATGGCCAGCAACTCACCGCTCAGATTGTCGATATGAACATCAGAGCCCTCGCCATATAAGTCAAATGCTATGTTTCCAAGAAGGGTCTCACCCTCATAAATCTCTCCTATCGTGACACTCGTCGTCGGGAACTCAAAAGTCTGCGACGACGCCAACTCATCCAGTGGTGTGGGGTCTACTGCACCAAAACGCCCAAGCTCCTCTAGATTGATAAATTCGATGTCCAATGCAGATATACCGTCGGCACGATATTCTAGATTCCCTCGTAACCAATCTGTGTTTGCTGATAGATGCCAATTTCTCTGATCATTCTGTTGCAGTGAAACCAGCGCTGAACCTATCGAATAACCCTCTATGATCAACTCGTCCAGCCATAAGCCTTCTATTGACAGTAACGGCACCTGCGCTTGCGTCGCTGTTCTTGCAACCGATACGATGTTTGCATCAGAGCCCACACCGAGAGGCGTTAAGAAAGTTTGCCATTCGTCTACATTCGCATAGGCCGCTCGACCGTTCACCGCTATTCGACCTTCTACGAGTTCGGCAGGTTCTGACTCCAGCCCCAGAGAACCCGCGTTTAAGCTACCCTGCTTCCATAGAAGCTGGCCGATCATCAGCCCATCGAGTTCGATATCCATCAGTAGTTGATCATTGTCAGGAAACAAATGAATGTTAAGAGGCTGATCCACACCCGCAGGCTTTCCCCAGGGCCGCGGAAGATTCAGGCTGACACCGTTTAAGTCTGATTTTAAAACCAACTCCGGAGGCAGACCGGGCGCTGCCAGTACTTCCATCTCGACTGCTGCCCGACCGCGGCCGATATCGAAATCATCTAGTTTCAACCAGGCGGTAAGATCAGCGATATCGACAAACGTTGACAGCTGAATCAATTCATACAACTTATCGCTGTCCTTTGCGATCGCAGTCGATGGGCCGTCGGAAATGCCCTGGGGGCCAATATTGACGTCGACATCCTCACCCCACAAGCGCGCTGTCAGGTCTTGCGATAGAAAACCATCTACGGTCGTATAATCCAATGCACCATTGATGCTATCAAACGGCAAATTACCTGGTTGCAGGTCCAAGGTTACGTCGGAGAAACGCGTGTTTACCTCGACCTGGGGCACTATGGCCTCGTCCGAGAGACTCATCAACAGATTAATACGAGTTGCAAGGGTGCCGGATGCTTTAGTGTCAACGAAAGCCCCGCCGCTATATGCGTTTAGCGGCGAGTCATTCACGACTGCCAGGCCATCGGCTGCTGGACCGCTTACACGGCCATCGATAGCCAGCCAAAAATCATTAGATGGTCCTTGCCAAAGCTCAGCTGAAAGGCTTTGCACTGCCGAGTTCAGTATTGTGGCATTTTCAACCCAAACGCTGACATCTGTGTCGTCGATGAGAAGCACACCACTCAAACCCTCTAACGCAGGCCACTGAAGGAGATAGTCAAGTTCGGTGTCATCCAGGTCCAGGAATAGCTGGACGGTTGATTGAGATAGGTTTTCCTTTCTAAGACTGCCGCGCCAGACAAATCCACCCTCCTCCACGCGGCCCTTTACAATGCTGCCATCAAGCCATTTTCTCAAACCTTGTTGGAGAAAATAGGGGATATACTTGCGCCTAAGACTTGCTTCTGCCTGCTCTAGGCCTACCAGTAAATCCATCTCAACACCGGCATCATTTGCTTGAAGCGGCACAGTCAGCCCAAACACCGCCGGTAATCGAGTTGCGCCCTCATAGGCTTCTATCAAACCGCTGGATACAACCACTTCGCTATCATGCCAGTTGACGAAAACTGAGCCGTATATTTCATCGTACTCTAGCGGATTTTCGTAAACACTCGGAAACTGTAGGCTGAAGTTGTCACTGTCAATCACAACCCTGCCGCTACCTGGCGACAGATGTGCGTAGCCCGTAGCACCCTCGACACCGGGCGCGTTCTTCCAACTGTCCACCCCCAAATCCAGAAAGTTGGCTGATACCTCCCACATCGCCGCAGGGTCGCTGAAATCGATCACCTCCAACTTTAGCAAGGTCAATACGCCGCGAGGTTGCAGCGACTGCAATAGTGCCTGTGCCTCGGGCGACAGCAGGCCTGCATCTTCTACCATGGCGGCAACAGGCTGTAGCGCGATATCCTTAGCCGCTAACTTCATCGTCTCACCGCGAGTTTGTATTGCTAGCCGCGGCACGCGCAGACTCGTATCTTCTCCACTGACCGTCAAATTCTGTAGATCAAGCGCCGTGGCGCCTGCAGCCATCGCTATCTGTGCCGTCAGCTCTATTTCGTCTAACGGCAGCTTCCAGCTTTTACCTGGATGTTCCAGCAATACCTGATCCATCGCCGCTTGCAGCTTAATCAGCGGATGTGTCTCCCCCATCGTCCAGTCAGACCAGAGAGACGCATCGACACTGCCATCTATCACAACACCGCGGGAACGCTCACCCAGCCAGGGCATAAGGACCCCAACATTGGGCGCATTCAGGTCGAGATAAAGTTGGCCGTTAAAAAGGCCTGGTTCAAACGGGTTACCGACACCCTCTCCAAACGCCTGTATGTCAAGCCCCTCTGCCGAACTGACCGAGGCACTCAGTAATCGACGACTGCCTTCGCGCGACAGTGAGAGATCCAGCGAGTATTCTTGTTCGCCGCTATCGGCCGTGTGCAGCGTAAACTGCAACTCCGTGAGCGCGAGACGTTCTACATTGAGCAGAAACGATTTGAGCCATCGCCCGAGTTCTGTATTACCTGAGCCAAAGCCCCTTACCTGGAAACTGCCATCCGCTGCAAGCTCCGCAGATAACTCTAATGCCTTGAGTTGAAGCAGCGTCATCTGGAGTGATCGAGACAGTAGTGATCCCGCTGTATCGATCGCGATTCGGCCCTCGCTCAAGCGCAATGGCTTCGCATTTGGGTCTGGGAGGGTTAAGCGAAGATCACGTAAGACAATAACGGGAGTAAAGGAATACCACTCAGCACTCACGGTTTCCGCTTGAATATCAAATGGAACGCGCCGGTTTAGC
>JBCDFM010000097.1:0-13272 GCA_039178015.1 Pseudomonadota bacterium | reverse complement strand
GGGTAACACATCAGCGCCAGCCGCGGTCAGCTCCTCGGCAAGCGTCTGCAATCCGGCTTCGTCGATATCTACAACCGCCAGCCGCGCACCTTCATCAGCGAACAACCGGGCAGTCGCTTTGCCCATGCCACTAGCAGCGCCGGTGATTACTGCGACATTTCCCGTAATCGAACGACTGAGTTGGGATAAGCGTTTCATAGCACTATTTCCTTGCCTGAAGGGCAGTGGAACTCACACTATAGCGTACCAGTTTTGCAACCCTCTGTTTGTTGATCTTTTATGGCGTCAATGTGCGATAACATATACGCTTCGTCGATTTTTAAGCCTGCACAGAAAACCGGCGTTCCAAAGACACGCCATAGCTGGAAACCTGCGGCAAAGGAGCTTGAGGCTGACAAAGCAGCCCGGACATCATGAGTGATAGCGTTACTCAACTTGTCATCACAGATGACCTGACCATTCCCCTGGCGGAGATCGAATTCCAGGCCATTCGCGCACAAGGACCGGGGGGTCAAAACGTCAACAAGGTATCATCGGCGATTCATCTGCGCTTTGACATACACGCCTCTAGCCTGCCGCACGACATAAAGACTCTGCTGTCGAACGCGCGCGATCAACGCGTTACGGACGCAGGCATAGTGATCATTAAAGCGCAGCGATTTCGCAGCCAGGATAAAAATCGCGCCGACGCGTTAGAGCGCTTAAGGCAGTTGCTGGTATCCGCTGTCGTCACTCAAAAGCCCCGCCGTAGAACAAGACCCAGTGCGAAGTCCAAGCGTAAACGGTTGGACGATAAGGCGCGGCGAGGGCAGCTAAAAACACTGCGCGGACGTGTCGACGAACGCTAGCGCAGCTTCAGCCTCACCTAATCAAGGATGCTTGCGTAATCATCTGAAAAAACATCGCGTCCGATAATGTACTTCATGATCTCAGAGCTACCGGCCAAAATGCGGTTGATACGCGAACTGGTGAACATATAGCTGATCGGGTACTCCATCATATACCCCGCACCGCCATGGAGCTGCACACCCAGGTCCAACATGCGCCACTCAATCTCGGTCGCCTGCAGCTTGATTTTCGCGCCCATGTTGGCGGTGAGCTTGCCCTCGTTATGCAGGGCAACACTGTGATCAACATAGACCTGCATGATGTCAATCTCTGTATCCATCTCCGCCATTTTAAATTCAGTGTTCTGCATTTTAGATAGCGGCTTGCCGAAGACCTTGCGATCCATCACAAACTGGCGCGTGAGATTAAAGGCCTGCCTTGCGCTCGCTATGCAACCCGCTCCCGAAATCAGCCGTTCCTCCGCCAGTCCATTCATCAGATAGATAAAACCCTGGCTGGGATCGCCTAACACGTTTTCCTTCGGGACTTTAACGTTGTTAAAAAACAGCTCCGCGGTGTCCTGCGCATGCATACCCATCTTGTCAAGGTTGCGACCGCGTTCGAAACCCTCCATGCCGCGTTCAACAATCAAAAGCGCCAACGAGTAGGGGTTGTTTTCAGGATCGGTCTTGGCGGCAACTATGACGATGTCTGCATTGATGCCGTTTGAGATATAGGTTTTCGAACCGTTCAATAGAAAATGGTCGCCCTTATCGACCGCGGTGGAGCGCATACCGGATAAATCGCTACCTGCGTCGGGCTCAGTCATAGCTACGGCCAGAATGGTTTTGCCGCTGACGCAGCCAGGCAAAAACCGTTGTTTTTGTTCTTCGCTTCCGATGTTCTCGAAGTACGGGCCCACCAAACGGCTGTGCAGCGTGTTGAACCATTCACCACAGCCCGCGCGGCAGGTCTCTTCCATGATAATTTGTTCGTAGCGAAAATCCTTATCGCCCAGGCCGCCGTATTTTTCATCAGGCCAGATCATTAAGAAGCCCTGCTCTCCAGCCTTCAGAAATATTTCCCGATCAACTATGCCCTGCTCTCGAAAGCGCGGCATGTGTGGTTGCACTTCCGACTCGAGAAACTTGCGATAGGCGCCTCGAAACATCTCCTGCTCTTCTGTAAACGCTCGCACGATGAGCTACCTCTCCCTGTTACTGTCAGTTAGTATCCCTAGGGTCTTCGGTTTCGCTATTCCAATAACTCGCCGGATTCAGCATGTCGAATCGCGATCTGAGGTGCTTCGAAACGTTCACCGTAGCGCTTCGCGAGCTCGCTGCAACGGGTCACGAAGCGTTGAAAGCCGTAGGTATTGACAAACTGCAGGTAGCCGCCCGTCCAAACAGGTGCACCAATCCCCATGATAGAGCCGATATTGCCATCCGGCACGGAACGCAGCACACCGGATTCCAGGCATTTCAGCGATTCGATGACCGGACGAAACAGTAACCGATCTTTCATATCCTGCTCATCGACGTCACTTTCAGGATTGTGGTACAGCTCAAGCAGTTTCGGCCAAATCTTTTTAGAACCGTCATCGGCGTAGTCATAAAAACCGCCACCGTGATGCCTACCACCGCGATCGTACTCTCCGATCATCGTGTCAACCACACCGCGGGCGACACTGCCATCGCCCCATTTATCCAGCACACCCATTTCCTTCCAGGTTTCCTGAGCTTTGCGGCTCAGTTCCAGGCTGACCTCGTCATATACAGCCAGCGGCCCAACCGGCATGCCAATCGCCTTACCCATTGCATCGATTTGGACAGGGTGAGCGCCCTCGCTGAGCAACCTCACACCTTCATCGAGGTAGGTCGCAAATGTTCGCGAGGTGAAAAATCCAAGCGAGTCGTTCACTACAATAGGTGTCTTGCGAATCTGGCGGGTGTAGTCGAAGGCTTTCGCCAGCGCTTCATCGGATGTTTGCTTGCCACAAATGATTTCAACGAGCGGCATTTTGTCTACCGGTGAGAAGAAATGAATGCCGATAAAATTCTCAGGACGCTCCGACGCCTCAGCCAGCTGCGTGATAGGCAGCGTCGATGTGTTTGAGCCCCATACACCGCCCTCAGCCAAGCGAGCTTCGGTAGCACGTGTAATGTCGTGTTTGAGCGACAGGTTTTCGAATACCGCTTCGATAATCAGATCGCAGCCGTCCAAGTCTGCATCTTCCGAGCTGGGCGTAATCAGCGCCAGCACCTCGGCTTTTTTCTCCTCAGTCATACGGCCTTTAGCCACCCGCTTATCAAGCAGGCCTTCGCTATATGCTTTACCTTTCTCTGCGGCGTCCAGGCTGACGTCTTTCAATACCACCTCAATGCCCGCCATAGCAGATACGTAGGCGATACCCTGCCCCATCATGCCAGCGCCCAGCACACCGACTTTCTTGGTCAGGTTTTTATCGACATTTTTAGGCCGACTGGCACCGCCGTTGACCTTATTCATGCCAAAAAAGAACGTGGTAATCATGTTTTTGGCTTGCGGAGTCACCGCCAAATAGGTCAGCCCACGAGACTCGATTTCCAGCGCGGTATCCAGATCCAGGCGAGCCGCTTCGACTGCGCAGTCCAGGATCTTTTCAGGCGCGGGTAATAAACCACGAGTCTTCTGCCGCAGCATGGCAGGTGCCATAATCAACAGCTGCGCTAACTTGGGTGAATTCGCATCACCTCCAGGTATTTTGTAACCCTTCTGGTCCCAGGGTTGCACCGCCGCATCGGGTGTATCCTTCTGCTGCAAAATCCAAGCCTTTGCTCGCGGCACTAACTCGTCAGCGCTGCTTACCACCTCATGAATCATGCCCTCTGCTAAAGCAGCGCTCGGCGCAACCTTTTTACCTTCCAACAAATAGGGCAGCGCTTTTTCTAAACCCAGTAGATTGACCATACGGACCACGCCACCACCGCCTGGCAACAGTCCCAGACTCACCTCGGGAAGACCTAATTGCACAGACTTGTCGTCCCAGGCGATACGGTGATTACAGCACAAGCAGATTTCAAAGCCTCCGCCCAGTGCCGCACCGTTGATAGCTGCCACGACTGGAACAGGCAGCTTCTCAAGTCGACGCAGAACCGCCTTGGTCTGCCGTAACATGCTTAAAAACTCTGCCTCGTTACCTTTCTCTGCGCCGAGCAGCTCATTGAGATCGCCACCTGCAAAAAACACCTTCTTCGCCGATGCGAAGATCACGCCTGTGATGCCATCTTCCTGCTCCAAGCGATCTACTGTGGCGCTCATGGCCTCGCGATATTCCGCATTCATGGCGTTAACCGGGCCGGTCTGATCCATGATGACCGTTACTATCCCGTCTGCATCTTTGTCGTATTTAAATACACTCATAATCGCTACCTTTTCTTAACTGTTGTGGCTGCTGGATTCGAGACCGGCAGCACTAAACACGCTCTATGATCGTGGAAATACCCATGCCGCCACCGACACACAGTGACAACATGCCGCGCTTGAGTTGACGTCGTTCTAATTCGTCCAGTACCGTGCTCACCAGCATCGCACCTGTGGCACCGAGGGGATGCCCCATCGCGATCGCACCGCCATTGACGTTGGTGATCTCGTGATCAATTTCCAAGTCTTTCATATAGCGCAGCGCCACGGCGGCGAAGGCTTCATTGATTTCCCACAAATCGATATCCGAGACACTCAGGCCCGCTTTATCGAGACACTTCTTCGCCGCCGGACCAGGGCCAATCAGCATGATCGTCGGATCAGTTGCCAGAACAGCGGTAGCGACAATGCGGGCGCGCGGTGTCAGACCCAGGTCATCTCCGGCCTTCTCGCTGCCAATGAGTACTGCGCTAGCCCCATCAACAATGCCTGATGAATTACCCGGCGTGTGAACATGGTCGATAGCATCCAGCGTGGTGTACTTGGCGAGTATGACATCGTCAAAACCAAACTGACCCATCATCTCGAAGGACGCGTTCAGGCCCGCAAGGCCCTCCATCGTAGTATCGGGTTTGATGAAATCATCCCGCTCCAAAATAGTGAGTCCATTGCAATCCCTTACCGGTACGACCGAGCCATCAAAAAAACCATTATCGCGCGCCTGGGTCGCCCGTTTTTGCGACTCCAATGCGTAAGCATCGACCGTTTCTCGGCCCCAGCCTTCTAAGGTGGCGATCGTATCGGCACCAATTCCCTGCGGAACAAATCCTGTCTTCAGTGCAAATCCTGCATCCATGCCCATGGCGCCACCGTTGGAGCCCATGGGGACTCTAGACATACATTCCACGCCACCTGCGACCACGAGGTCTTCCCAGCCCGACGCGACCTTTTGGGCGGCAGCGTTTACCGCTTCCAGCCCCGAAGCGCAAAAGCGATCCAGCTGCACACCCGGTACGGATTCGTCCCAGTCTGCATTTTGTACAATCATTTTCGCCACGTCGGAGCCCTGTTCACCAATGGGCGTGACACATCCCATGACGACGTCGTCGACGTATGCGGTGTCCAGATCGTGCCGCGATTGCAACTCGCGCAGTAGTCCCGCGCCGAGATCGATGGGCTTGACTTCATGCAGGCTGCCGCTGGCTTTGCCTTTACTGCGAGGGGTACGCACAGCGTCGTAGATATAAGCTGAATGGCTCATTGTTTACTCCGTGAATGATCGTGTCTTGGCAGTGATATTTCAGGTGCCGGATTGTGCCGTCAGCGTCTTGGCGAAACAATGACCCGGACGACTAGAAAAATTGACATTTGCTTACACTAAAGACCCCTCTGCCGGTCGAATAGTTCACCAGCGTGGGCTTTAAGCGGCTTTTCGCTTCGGTTTGGCGGGCCGGCTTTGCTTCAGATGTTCCGCCTCTAAATCACGCAAAATCGTCTCCAGAGTGCGACTGATGTGAGTCTGTACGCGAATCATTTCGATCTTGCGCCAGGTCGCCCGCTCACCTGACTCAACCAGTTTGACAATATCTTCCACCGACAGGTGCGCGAGCAGCTTAAACGGGTTGTAAAGCCGATCTTTGGGAATGATATTGACGTCGCCAACGTAGTCTTGATTCACCATAGACAAAACAACGTTTGCCACTTTGGAGACGGAGGTTTCTTTGCTGAGCGGTCGATGAAAAATCGCCGCTCCCGCATTCAACCATTCTCTTGCGGTGCGCCGCGCCGCATTGGTAATAATCGCCAGCGCATCTCCACGGCGACGCCCATCGGTTACGAACGGAAGTACAGCCGGATTCGCCTGGCTGACAACATAGTGATTGACACCATACAACCGCGCCAGCCGTTTCGTCGGCAGGTCATCGCTGACCGCGCCATCGACCCACTTTCTCGAGGGAAGATAGGGCTGTCGATCACCCCACTTGTCTCTGGCTTCCAGGGTCACAGGTGGAAACACGCCCGGCACGGCGGCGGAGGCCATAATTGATTTGTGAATGAGCACATTGGGCGATGTGGTGGCATTCAACAAACGTGAGGTCTGGTGGGTTTCAGCCGGTGCGACCGACACATTCAGCATGCGACCGGAGTGCTCGTAGGCTTCTTGAAATGTCATGTCCGGGATCAAGCGCTGTATCATCTCCTGAATCTCCTCGACTTTCACAAGCCGAGGCTTCAAGCCGGCGACAGCGCTGATAATGCTGCCCTCTCGTTCCACCTCATCAAGCAGAAACTGAGGGTCTAGCACGGTTTTTAGCTCTTGATCGCTATGCGTGCACAACAGACTCCCGACGATCGCACCGCCACTGGAGCCAGACATGATGTTTGGCAGCAATCCATGTTCCCAAAGCACCCTAACCACACCGATATGAAAGTAAAGCAAGGTGCCGGACCCACTCATCAACAGTGCGGAACGACCAAAACAATGGTGCGCCCGCCTGAAGAACTCTAGCTTGTCCTCCTGACTGATATTGTCGACCGCGGGGCTTGCAAGTAATTGCAAGGCATCAACAATCTCTTCAACATAATCGTGGATTAAGTATTTGGTGCCGAACGCTGCACGCTCGTAGAGATCGGGCTTCCCCATACCGCCCATGTTGCCGTGTATCCCTTCGTTAAGGGTAAACAGCAAACCACGATAGTCATGTCTGGCCCGCAGCGCACGCAGGCGATCGAGTCGAATTCGAATGGAAATATTATCGAACTGAGACGACTGATCTCGCCGGCGCCAGCGATCAGCGCCAGAGGCTTTGTCATGAGCTAGTGCAGCCTGCTTCCACTCCTCATAAGACTCGGCCTTTTCCATGGCTTTCAAGTATTTGCGCGATCCCCGAATCAACATGTTGAGCTGTCCCGTGCATTCCAGTTGCTTGAAAAACATACTTTGGGGTCAATCTACGCCAGTTCGCAGGGAATCACACCCTTGACAGTTGGCGAATTTCTTGCCCCAAAGACACCGCAAAATGTCATTGGTTCCCGGCGATAAGCTTATCCAAATTCCGCTATTGCGGTACAGTGGCGAGCCACGATCAGGCGGAATTAACGGCCAACACAAAAGCCCACCCGCGCAACAGGATGTTTAATCACTGGACCCACTATGCCTCAGGAACTCGAACAATCCCTCACCGCCGACGGCGTGCTGACGCTCACCATGAATCGACCGGAAGTCCATAATGCCTTCGATGATCATCAAATCGCCAGGATGACGTCCGCCCTACAAGATGCACAGAGTAATCCCGCAGTGCGCGTCATCGTCATTGCTTCCAATGGAAAAAATTTCTCCGCCGGGGGCGACATCAACTACATGCGGCGAATGGGTGAAAACAGTTACGCGGACAATCTTGCCGATGGCGCCAAGCTCGCGTTGTTGATGAAAACCCTAAACGAAGCCGCCAGGCCCACAATCGCTCGGGTACAGGGCGCAGCGATGGGCGGCGGTGTGGGACTGGTAAGCTGTTGTGATTTTGCTATCGGCACCCCCAACACCAGGCTCGCGCTCAGCGAAGTCAAGTTGGGTATGATACCGGCGACCATTAGCCCCTACGTGGTGATGACGATCGGCGAGAAGGCGGCCCGCCGTCTGTTTTTGAGCGCGACGCCAGTGCAGGGCGAGGCCGCACGGGCGATTGGCTTCTTGAGTGACGTTGTGCCCGAAGAAACGCTCGATTCTGCTGTAGCCAGCCTCGCTGCATCCCTACTTGCCAATGCGCCGCAAGCGCTTGGCCTGGCAAAAGAGCTTGCATCGAAAGTGGCCAACGTGGAGATTTCCGATGCATTAATCGAGGAGACCGTTGAGCTGATCGCGCGGGTGCGCGATTCCTCCGAAGGGCGCGAGGGGCTCAGTGCATTTCTGGAAAAACGGCCGCCGACTTGGCAATAGCCTTTGCCAAGAACACCGAGGCCAGTATTTGAATGGCGTCGCAACCGTTGGGCGCCACCTTTGCTGTTCGCGTACTGGGAACGAGAACAGCAGCCGGCACAGTCATGCCATCATTCACTGTAAAGCGCGCACCGAGTTTGCTATTGTCTCGCTGCCAATAATGACAATACCATCCAGTACAGGGAGGCCTTTGATGGATCGTTTTAGGTTCGTTACCCTGCTCATTTGTACGCTGCTTTCTCTCCCATCTCACGCTGAGATTCTCGGTCTTGACGAAGCCTTGGCCATTGCGCTTGCAAATAACACGGCGGTCACAAACGCCGAGCTGCAGCGCGAGGCTGCGCAGGACGACGTAGAAGCACTGCGCACCACACGCTATCCGCGTCTGGATATCGACGGCAGGGTGTCGCATCACCTGGAAGATCAAGAATACGTGTTTCAGGAAGGCGTATGGGGCGACTACCCCGTTATCGGCGAGGTGCCGGCACAAGACATTACCATCAAAAGCAACAGCGGCACGACGCAACAGGTATCGGCCGGGATTACACAACCCCTGGCGCAACAATATCGACTGGGCTTAAGCATTGAACAGGGTGAAGTCAGAGAGGACATGGCAACGGAGTTCGTTCGCCTGACTCAGCAGGACGTCGCTCGAGTGGTCAAAGAAGAGTACTTCAACATTTTGCAAACGCAATCGACTCTTGCAAGCACGCGAGAAGCCATTGTGTTTTACACCTCTCTCGTTGCACTGGTGTCGAACTACGTTTCACAGCGCATCGCCTTCGAATACGAGTTGCTGGAAACACAGGCGCGCCTGGCCCGTCGCGAGCTGGAAGCTGCTTCACAGATGAATAGACTCAACACCCAGAAAGAACGCATGAACACGCTGCTTTCTCGCGATATCAATACGCCCTTTCAAGTGCGCGAGCTGCCCGCCGAAGTGTTTGTTACCGGTGGGTTGGACGCTGCGGTGGCGACAGCAATGACTCAGCGCCCGGAAGTACGCGAGTCAGAACTCAAAGTCAAAGACGCTGAGTTAGGCTATGACATTAAGCAAGCAGAATACCTGCCGGACGTGGACCTCAGCTTACGCTATACGCGTCTATATGACACCGCGCTGATTCCCGACACCGAGGCCTACGTCGGGCTTCAAGCACGCTGGGAAATTTTCGACTGGGGTCGTAAAAAAAGTGAACTGGCGAGCAAAAATGCGCGCATCCAGAGCGCAGAAAACAATGCCAGAAACCTAAAGGATAGGGTCGCCATTGACGTTCGCAGGAGCTTTCGTTCCATCGCCGAAGCAGAGCAAGCCATTGAGGTCGCCCGCCTTTCACAAGCTGCCGCGCGAGACAAAATGCGGGTGCTCATGAACCAATATAAACAACAGGCCACACTGCTACAGAATGTGCTGGACGCAGAATCGGATCTCGACAGGGCCAACAATGCTTACAATCGCGCCGTACTGTCGGTCTGGCGAGCACAGGCTGAATTGGAGAGGGCCATTGGAGATATCTAAGACTGTTACATCATTGCTGGTCCTGTCGGCGGCGCTCTTCGGTAGTGCCTGCAGCAAGCAGGCGCCACCTCACCCTATTGCCACACCGGTTAGAGTGGAAGCAGCTCAGTCCCTTTCTGACGACGCGTTGTTGCGCTATTCGGCTCAAGTGGTACCGCAAACACAGGTCGATGTGGCGTTCCGAACAGACGGCTACATCGACAGTATAAAATTGGTCCCGGGTGTCGAAGCGCGTGAGCGCCTGCTGCAGGCAGGCGACGCGGTCACCACGGGCGACGTCATGGCTCGCGTGCAGGATGAACAGTATCGAGATCAACTCACGAAGGCAGAGGCCGATCTGGACAAAGCGCTGGCGGCCGCGCGCAAAGCCGACCAGGACTATCAACGCGCCCGGGCACTCAATGAAACCCAAAGCATCACCGGGCCCGATTTCGATGCGGCCCAACAGGAGTACGCTACTGCAAATGCGTCCGTAAAGGCGGCTCGAGCTCAGCTGGATGAGGCCAACCTGAAACTGGAGCAAACCGCGCTAATCGCGCCACTGAACGGCATCGTGCAGCAGCGCAATATCGAAATCGGCACGCTGGTCCGAAACGGCACGGTGGGATTCGTGGTTGCCAATACCCGCACGGTAAAAGTGGTATTCGGCGTACCGGACACCGTTTTGGGTGACGTTCAACTCGGCAGCGATCTCAGGATCGAAACTGCCTCGCTTCCCGATCGCACCTTCGATGGCAAGGTGACAGAGATTACGCCGGCGGCCGATCAGCGCACGCGCATCTTCGAGGTGTCCGTCAGCGTCGACAATGCCGATGGCGCACTGCGCCCGGGCATGATTGCATCTTTGGAGCTGGATACATCGGCAGTTGCTACGCAAGAGGTGCTCGTCGTCCCGGTTAATGCGATGGTGGAAGGGCCAAATGATGCGTTTGCGCTATTTGTTGTCACCAAAAACAGCGAAGGCCAGGAGATAGCCAGTCTGCGCACGGTGGAGGCCGGCCAGATCATGGGCAACAGAGTCACCGTGACAGGCGATATCCGCTCTGGTGATCAGGTCATTGTCACCGGCACCGCGCAGGTGGCGAACAACCAGCTCGTCAAGATTGTGCCCTGACAAGGTCGCGCCGTGTCTGCAGATGATAACAAGCTGAAAGAGCTGCAAAGCAAATCCAATATTGCGCGCTATTGCGTGGAAAATCCGCATGTAAGCTTCGCTCTGCTCATCATGGTGCTCATTTGGGGTTACATGGGGTATCAGCAGATGCCCAAGAGCAAAGACCCTCAGATTCCCGTCAGAATCGCGCTGGTCTCTGCACCCTGGCCCGGGCATGGCGCAGTAGAAATTGAGGAGCTGGTGACGCGACAGATTGAGCAGAATATTGCAGAAAACCCCTTTCTGAATCATCCGAACAATCGCTCCTTTTCCATCAAGTCACTGTCGCTTCCCAACGTCTCTTTGGTGCAGGTGCAGCTGGCACCGGGCACAGACAGAGACATTGCCTTTAACGAGATAGGCGTCAATCTCCAGACCATCGAGGACAAGCTGCCTGCGGGCGCGGGTCCCATCACCATCAATACACAATTTGGTAACACTGCCGCTGTGCTCTTGGCTGTGGCGAGCCCGAAAGCCAATGCCGTCGAGATTGCGTTGCGCGCCAACGATATCAGCGCCGCGATTGACAGCGCCCGCAAAGAGGCCGCGACTGACACCGACCGCGCGACCATGGTTGTTGCCTCGCCGCTGGACGTGGATCCCGGTGCGGTGAACCCGATTCTGCGCCTGTTTGAGTCCTGGTTGACTGATCGTCAGTTGGCCAGTGACTTTGTATTCATTCAAGGCGATGGCTATGTGGGTGTGGATATGGCCACGAACGCCAGCGACAAGCAGCTCCTGCAGGCAACTGACGATTTTATCTTTCAGCGTCTTGGCGCCGATCGATTTCACCCGGATGCATGGCGCCCGACCGTGGTGCGCAATACCGCTGATACGGTGGCAGCGCTGACCAAGGTTGTGGGGCATAAATACAGCTATCGCCAGCTGGATGACTACTCCAGCACCATCGCCGGCAACCTCAAAACCATTCCTGAGGTTTCCACCGTCTTGCGATCAGGCGTTCTCGATCAGCAAATTGATTTGAGCTATTCGCAAGAAACGCTGGCCGCATACGATCTGGAACCGTCGCGTATCGGGGAGGTGATTGCGGATCGCAATACCACCGTACCGGGGGGCGTCATGCAGATCGAGGATATGAACGTGATGCTGTTGCCTTCGGGCTCCTTCACCGAACCTGCTGATATTGGTGGTGTTATTATTGCAAGGGCAGACGACGGCACCCCTGTCTACTTACGCAGTCTCGTGGAGATTCACAGAGGCTACCAAAGCCCCCCGCAGCTCTTGACCTTCTACACCGCTAGAGATGAGCAAGGGCAGTGGCAACGTTTGCGCGCCGTTAATCTGGCGGTGCAAATGCACTCCAACCAACAGATCGCCCAACTCGGTGACGCGGTGGATACGACGCTGGCGCAGGTGCGGCAGACGCTGCCTGACGACCTGATAATTGAGCGTGTTTCAGATCAACCCACCCAGGTCGCTGAAAATATCGACTTGTTTATGACCGCACTGTATGAGGCTGTGGCGCTGGTTGTGATCATCGCCCTTATCGGATTCTGGGAGTGGCGGTCGGCTCTACTGTTGATGATTTCGATTCCAGTGACGCTGGCCATGACCTTCGGCTTTATCTCAGTGCTGGGCATCGACCTGCAGCAGGTTTCAATCGCGGCGCTGATTATCGCACTGGGCTTACTGGTCGACGACCCTGTGGTCGCCGGTGATGCGATCAAACGCGAGTTGGGCAAGGGTCGGACACCGCAGATCGCCGCTTGGCTGGGTCCAACCCTACTGGCCACGGCCATCCTGTTCGCCACCATCACCAACGTTGTCGCCTATCTGCCATTCCTGTTGCTCACCGGTAACCAGGGCGACTTTCTGTATAGTCTGCCCATCGTGATGGCCAGTGCGCTCATCTCGTCGCGCATTGTCTCGATGACGTTCATCCCCTTCCTTGGCAAGTTGTTGCTAAGGCCACGCAAGCGTCAGGAGCGCACCCTCGAACAGCGGCGCTCCGAAGGCTTTACCGGCACCTACTATCGGCTGCTTGGGTGGATGATAGATCATCGCAAACTGGTTCTGCTCGCTTCGCTGGCTGTGTTGGTAGCCGGTGTAGCGTCAAAAACACAGCTTAAAAATGCCTTCTTCCCGGAAGACGTTGAGTATCTTTCCACCGTCGACATCTGGCTAAAAAATGATGCCAGCATTGCAGCCACGGACAAGGTAGCGGAACAGGCAGAGGCCCTAATCCGCGAGGAAATCAGCGCCTACGCAATAGAGATGCAGTCACAGCAGCCAACCAACATTCTCGAGTCGATCACAACCACTTTGGGCGGTGGGGCACCCAGGTTCTGGTTCACCGTGACGCCGGAGCAGCGGCAAAGCAATTACGCTCAACTGATCGTGCGGGTCAGCAACAAGGATTTAACGCCCGTCCTGGCACCCCGCCTACAAGTCGCATTGAGCCAAGCGATACCGGGT
>JBCDFM010000096.1:0-13299 GCA_039178015.1 Pseudomonadota bacterium | reverse complement strand
GGTGAGCGAAGTGATGATTGTGAAGGCGATTATGAGCAAAGGTCTTATCGTGTCGCGCTGGTCCATACAACCGAGCAATTTGGCAACACGCTGTCCTACAACGTCAATGAAACAGACCGGAGAAATACGGCCTCTGGCATTGAGAGCTTCAAGGCTGAAGGCGAGTTGGAAGACTTGAACTATCTGGGCAATTACAAACACAGCGACAATCTGCAGTTTGTTTACGGTGCAGAACTGCGCAAAGAGTCTATAGACAGTAGCGGCGATGATGAGAGCCGCGATCAGACAGGATACTACGGCGAGTATATTGGTAGCTTTGATGACAGTCTCTTTCTGACGGCAGGGCTTCGCTACGACGATAACGATGATTTTGGTTCCGAAACCACCTACCGCTTAAGTGCGGCCTATCTCATCGGCGCAGGCGACGGCGAGTTGAAATTGAAAAGCACCTACGGGACGGGCTTTCGCGCTCCCAGCCTATTCGAAATAGCCTACAATGCGGGACCTAATGCGTTCCCACCGGCGAGTGAAACCACGCTGTCCGCAGAGAAGAGTGAGGGTTACGACGTTGGGGGCGTCTACTATGGCGAGAGCGGCTGGCTTGCCGAGGTAACCTATTTCGACCAGACCATTGAGGATGAAATTTTCTTCGACAACGTCGACTTTTCTGGATACCTGCAGGGCGATGGCGATTCGACATCGAAGGGCGTTGAACTTGTGGGAGAACTACCGATTGGGGATTTGTGGCGGTTTACTGCCAACTATACCTACAATGACACCAAAGACCCTGATGATCAGCAGCGCCAGCGCGCTCCCAAGCACCTGGGCAATATCGGTATTGAGGTGACGCCATTAGATGGCCGTCTTATGCTCGCACTCCATGGCCGCCTCAGCCGCGATGTGCCAGGCGAGAGCAACGGCGATATCGACGACTATGAAGTGGTCGACTTCAGTGCGAGCTATGAGATTATGGATGGCTTGCAAGTCTTCGGACGAATCGAAAATCTGCTCGATGAAGACTACGAAGAGATCCCTCAATATAATACTGCTGGCCGCTCTGGTTACGCCGGGGTACGCTATAACTTTTAAACGCGAGAGTTGCTTATGACACAGCAGAACGATACCGAACGCAAGGACGCGAAGCACAAGGCGTCCATGAAGAAACAAAAAAGCAAGGTAGACGCTGCGATTGAAGCGGCAGATATTGAGCGCGGTGTCGCCCTGCTGCTCACGGGCAATGGTAAAGGTAAGTCGAGTTCAGCGTTCGGCATGGTCATGCGAGCGCTGGGCTATGGCCACAAGGTGGGTGTGGTGCAATTCATCAAAGGTGCCCAGTTGTCCGGTGAAGAACTCTATCTGCGCGAGCACTGTCCACAGGTGGATTTCTATCAAATGGGAACCGGGTTCACCTGGAACACCCAGGACCGCAGTGGCGACATTGCCGCAGCAGAAGCCACCTGGGAAAAGTGCGTGCCCATGCTGAAGGACCCCTCCTACAACCTGGTTGTGCTGGACGAATTGACCTACATGATTTCTTATAAGTATCTCGACGAGCAGGAAGTGATCGACGCCTTACGTTCACGGCCTGTCGAACAGAGCGTGGTTGTCACCGGGCGTGGCGGCGGCTCAGCTTTGCAGGACGCCATGGATACCGTTTCCGAAGTGAAAGACATCAAGCACGCCTTCAAAGCAGGCATCAAAGCTCGACAGGGTGTGGATTACTAAGGTGGGCTGTCAGTCTCTCAACCGGTGTAACGCGTTGGTTTTTATCGCTGCCGCCAACGAGCAGCTGCTTGGTATACGAATTCAATAGTGCTTTTTTAGCAGTTTTCAAACAGACGCTAGCAATATGACCGTGGAGCTGCGACGCCCTGCGTCTGAGCCCGGTGGTTTCTCTCCTGATGGGGTTCACACAGCCAACACGCCCCTTCAGCGCCTGCGCAGCTGGCAGAGTTTCTCATTCATCATAATGCAGCCGGGCTCTGTCTAGATGTTCACACAGCAGCGCAGCGCCATCCAGTATGCGAGGTGCATGACGCTGCAGTATATCCGGGGGCACAAAATACAGTTGTTCTTCACGCACCGCCTGCATCGTCGGCCAGTCGCGCCAGTCATCCAGCCACTCGGGGCGCGCTTCGTCCATTCCGCTGGCCACAATCACCTGCGGATCAGCACGGATAACAGATTCAATACTCACCTGAGAAACCAGTGGCACAGCCTCCGCGAAGACGTTTTCGCCTCCGCATAGGCGCACCACGTCCGAAATGAGGTGATCGCCATTTAAGGTCAATAACGGCTCATTCCATATCTGGTAGTACACGCTAACGGGCGATGCGGAACGATAGCGCTCTCGCAATTGCGCCAGACGTTCTTCAAAACGCTCCGCCGCTGCGTTGGCCTGTTCGCTGTGTCCGCTCAACAGTCCTACCTGTCGTAAAGACTGTGCCACGTCTTCAATCGTGCGCGGCTCATAGGCAAACACGGGTATGCCGAGCTCCTGCAGTCGCCTGATGGCGTCTTCCCCATTGCCGCTGGGCCAGGCCAGCACCAGGTCAGGCCGCAGCGCGGCAATCGTTTCATAGCTCACTTTGTCGTAAGAGCCAACTCGTGCCACGAGCTCAGCGGCGGTGGGATAATCGCTATAGCTGACAGCACCCACCAACTGGTCACCTGCTCCAGCGGCATACACTACTTCAGTGATATGTGGTGCAAGACTGATGATCCGCTGCGCCGGTGCGTTCAATTCGAAACGTTCGCCAAAGTCGTCCTCGAGGCTAATTTCACTAGCCGCTGACAGGGTAACCAATACACTCGTTAAAACGGCGAACAACAATCTCATGCTAGCTCCTGTGGCAGCTCTGACAGCACGCGTTTTACATCATTCAAACGAGAGGTAGCAGGCAAACCTAAGCGCAACATACCGCGACCCTCCACTGTTTTCAGTTGGCGCGCCAGAACCTGGCGTTTAGCCAAACCTTCATACAACCTGACACAGAAGTCTTCATCACCGTAAAGCGAAACGAAAAAGTCAGTACGAGCGAGCTCACATTGTGGAAATCGCTCCGCGAGAAACGCACACCACGCAGCGGACGCGAGTGGTAACGCACTGCGCTGACTTTGCTGCCAATCATGATCAGCGAGCGCATGCTCCCCGATCCATCGCGCAGGATGTGATACGGCCCATGGGGGCATGAGCTCTGCGAGCTGAGACAATATCGGCGATGAGCTCATCACGAAGCCCAGACGCAGACCAGCTAGCCCAAAAAATTTGCCGATAGAACGCAATACCACAATCGCGTGCGCTGTATCGTGTCCACAAAGGCTTGCCTGCGGCTGGGTGTCGATAAAGGCTTCGTCGACCAAGAGCAGCCCACCTTGATCTGTCAACAGGCGGGCGATCTCCAGCAGTCGCTCTCGGGGATAGTGCTCACAGCTTGGGTTATTCGGGTTGATCACGACAGCGTGCAAGATCTTGCCAGCATGCACTAGGGTTTGCAGCTCTTCCAAACTACGGTAGTGGACCAGCGGGTGCCCTGCGCGAGACCAGGCTGGCCCATGCTCCGCATAACCGGGTTGCGGTATAGCAACGGGGCCGGCTTGCACGATGTGTGGCACACGCTCAATGGCAAACTGACTGCCCGGCACTGCAAGTAGCTGCGACACGTCAATGCCATAGTAACGCGATGCTTGCGTTTCTAATGCGCTATTGTTTTCGGGGAGACGGTGCCAAACCGTTTGCGGAACTGTGGGTACCTCCCAGCTGGTGGGGTTGATACCCGTCGACAGATCTATCCACATCGCCGGTTCACCGCCATAG
Organism: Pseudomonadota bacterium; assembly: GCA_039178015.1. Taxonomy (GTDB): domain Bacteria; phylum Pseudomonadota; class Gammaproteobacteria; order Pseudomonadales; family Halieaceae; genus JARRPM01. Next base: position 9,482 of record JBCDFM010000096.1, on the reverse strand, counting down.
CGCAGGCAGGCCTCATGCAGCTTACCGCCATGTTCAATCGTCATGCCAATAAGCCTGCCAGTGCAACAACCACGATAAACAGTAGACTCGTTCGGCTAACGAGTCGCAGGGCTACGTCGATATCCGATGGCTGCGGCGCTCTTCCGCTGCCTAGCGTGGGCCGTTGTTTCATCTCAGTGCTATAGCGCGTCGGCCCCCCAATCTCAACATCCATAGCTACCGCACCCACCGCCATGACCGGACCGGCATTTGGACTATCCCACTGCTTGGCCTGCTTAAAGCCAAGTCTTACGGCAGCGGGCTGCCCTGCTACCAGCGCGTATCCGAGCGCGCAGCAGCGCGCAGGCAGCCAGGCAAACACATCGTCAAGCCGAGCACTAGCCCAGCCAAAGTAACGGTAGCGAGTACTTCGATATCCCCACATGGCATCCAAGGTGTTTAGCAGGCGATGTGCAACTGCTCCTGGCGCACCCGCCAACGCAAACCAAAACAGGCTGGCCAGAACGGCATCGTTGCCGTTCTCCAAAACTGACTCGATCGTCGCCTTCGAAAGGCCTTCGGCATCTAGCTCGTCGGTGTCCCGACTGACGATAGCCGATACCGCGGCGCGCGCTTGGTCAAGGTCAGCTACCGACAAAGGATTACCAACCGCTTGCGCATGTTCTGTCAGGCTGCGTGCACCTAGACAGAAATAGAGCACTGCAACAGATAAGATCATATGCGCTGCCGGCGCTAAACAGTTGAATACTAACGCCAGGCACAGCACCGGCAGCGCCACCAATATGACGCAACAGACAACACCTGAAGCGTAGAGTCGACGCTCACTGGTGGCGCCATCTCCAGCGTCAGGGATATCCTTGCCTGCCCACCGTCGCGCGGACTGCTCAAGCCAGTTAGCTACGCCGCCAAATGCCACAAGAGGATGCCAACGCGATGGTTCGCCCAGCAACCGATCCAGCGCGAGGGCCGCCAGCATGGATAAGCTAGCCAACAGCATCCGCGCGCCCCAGCAACAACGCCATGATCAGCAGCGTGACCACTTCCACCAGCTCAATCTGAGCACCGGCGACGTCGCCGGTGAAACCGCCCAGGCGTTTACGCGCAGAGCGGGCCACCCACCAACAGACGGCAGCCACCGCTAGTGTGGTTAGCAAAAATACCTCCAGAGGCAGTAGCACGAACAAAATAATCAGAACGCCGATGATGACCACTCGAGCCGGAGTTTGCGGAAACTGCGCTACCATCACGGCGGCGATGCCGCCTTCGCGCACATAGGCTTGGGTCAAGAACAGGCTAAAGATCGATAAACGTCCGAGCACTGGCACCATGATTAGCCAATCAACGTTGTTACTGGTAAGTATGACGGTCAGACTCGTCAGCTTGAGCACAAGAACTAAAACAATTGACACCACCGCCATCACACCACAAGCCGGATCTTTCAGGACACTAAACGTACGTGTTTCATCGCCATGTCCCGCCATCCATGCATCAGCGCAGTCGGCCAGACCATCCAAATGCAGAGCTCCTGTCAGCAGCACCCAGACCGTCAGCACGACCGCAGCGAGCAACAGCGCCGGTAGTGAGAGCAGCCAGCTAACCAGACACAATAGCGCTCCCAGCAATAGTCCAACCGCTGGATACCATAGCAGCGACAGCCCCTGAAGTTCGGCCGTCGGCACAACGCCCCTGCCAACAGGTAGCGTGGTAAGAAACTGCAGTGCGCACCTTAAAGCCAATAGCTGTCGCTTGACGAAAGACACTGACGCTAGTGCTCTCGTGTATTGAGCAGGGACAAAACAGGATGAGATGCAGCGCCCTCACCGTGAATCTGAAAGCGCACATGACAGGCATAAGGCACATGCAGTCTCGAGGTAGACGACCACGGTGTCTGCAGTAAATGCATCAACAATACGCGAATAACGCCGCCGTGAGTGACAATGAGTAAATGCTCTCCGCAGAAGCGCTGCAACACGGTATCAAATCCCCACACGACGCGTTCTGCAAAAGCGCGAAAGGACTCACCACCCGGGAGCTGAAGATCATCGGGTTGCCGGTACAAGGCTGTCATCAACTCAGGATGACGGCGCAAACTCTCTTCAACAGACTGACCGTCTAATTCTCCGAAATCCATCTCGCGTAAATCATGTTCTACATGGACAGAAAGTCTGCGAGTCTCGCCCAAATCCTCCGCAAATCGTTGGCAACGCCGCAGAGGCGAGGTGATGATACGCTCACACTGTTCAATCTGCGACACGGCACTCGCCATCTGTTTCCAGCCATCGTCGGTTAAGGGGACATCAATGCGACCGCGCATGATATTGCCGCCGGCACATTCTCCGTGGCGAAGCAAATCAACTGTGGTCACCCTACTCATCGGTTGATCATCTTACGCTCATCCCGTGTTATCAGCGCTGCTTACGCCTGCCTGCGCAAAGGTTGCCATGCCGTTGTGCAGCTCACACGCCGCCCGCAGTAAAGGTACCGCCACGGCTGCGCCGCTACCCTCGCCCAGGCGCATACCCAAATCCAAAAGCGGTACTGCGTCCAACGCCTGTAACACTAACTGATGCCCGGGTTCTGCGCTGCAATGGCTGAACAACAGCCAGTTAGCCACCGCCGCGTTAAACCTGCACGCTAGCAGGGCGGCTGTCGAACAAATGTAGCCGTCAACCAGCACAGGGATGCCAAGTTGGGCGGCGCCGATAAACGCGCCTGTTAGGGCTGCAATTTCTAAGCCGCCGAGACGGGCAAGCGTCGCAAAGGGAGTGCTGCAACCAGCACCGTGTAGCTGAAGAGCCCTGGAGACTGCGTTGTGTTTCCTGTCCATTGCTTGGTCGTCAATACCGGTACCCCGGCCCACTGTTTTACTTGGCTCAGCGCACAACAGCTGGCTGACCAGTGCAGCTGCGGCCGTGGTGTTGCCAATACCCATCTCACCACCGATAAACAAATGGCTCTCTGATCGCACCTGATCCCGACCCGCCGTGAGCGCTTCGGCACACACCGAGTCCGTCATCGCAGGCTGTTCGCACATATTGCCTGTGCCCGGAGTCAACTGTATCTGTGATACGTTAGGTAGCTCATTCATTGGCTCGGCAGTCCCCAGATTGACCGCCATGAAATTGGCATTCAGCCGGCGCGCCAGCACATTAATCGCTGCACCGCCACGCGCAAAATTTGCGATCATTTCTCGGGTTACCGATTGAGGAAAGGCTGACACGCCTTCGCTGGTCACGCCATGATCCCCCGCAAACACGCGAATCTGAATCTCGCCGATATGTGGTCGATCGGTTTTTTGCAAGCCCGCCAGGCGTACCGCGATATCTTCCAGCTGACCCAGTGACCCTGCAGGCTTGGTCAAGCTCAGCTGACGCAGCTCCGCCTTGCGCTGACTCTCGACGCACACTTCCTGTACCGGCTCCAACCACCAGGTCATAGTTGTTCGCCCTGCGGCTTCAATGCAAGCGGAAACCCGGCAACTGTGAGTATCACCCGTTGACAGGTCTCGCCGAGTGCCTGATGCAGGAAACCCGCTTCATCGACAAAGCGGCGGCTCAATTCGCCCAACGGCACCACGCCGAGCCCTGTCTCATTACTCACAAAAATCACCTGGCCCTGCAATTGCGGCAGCACGCTGAGTAACGCTTCCCTTTCCTGTTCCCAGCACTGAGCATGCAGGCAGTTACTCAACCACAGTGTGAGGCAATCGACGACGATGCAACGCCCAGGCTGGCAGTATTCGTTCAGCGCAGCCGCCAGGCTGATAGCTTCCTCGACCGTATGCCAACGCTGATCTCGACGCTCTTGGTGCGCTGCAATGCGAGCAGCCATCTCCGTGTCATCGGCGGTAGCAGTTGCGAGGTAATAGAGCTCACAGCCTGACTCGAGGGCGCGCTGTTCCGCTAAAGCACTCTTGCCGGACCGCGCGCCACCTAAAATTAGTTCAATATGCTGCACAAACGTACGCTCCCTCACACAATCACAAGCGGTGTATCCGAATACGGGTGCCGATCTATCTCAACATCCACCTGAAACACGTCGCGAACAGTTTGCGCGGTGAGCACATCAGCCGGTGCGCCCGACACATAAATATGACCGCACTGCATGAGCACGATTTGATCTGCGCAGCGCGCGGCCAGATTGAGATCATGCAAAATGATCATTACGCCCACACCATCCTGGCGTAAGCGACGGACAATATCGACCGCCATACGCTGATGGGCCAGATCAAACGACGCGGTGGGTTCATCAAGCAGTAAAAAGCGATCTCCAGATGTCATAGGCTCCCATATCTGAGCCAGCACTCTGGCAAAATGCACACGCTGCTTCTCACCGCCAGAAAGACGTGTGTACTCTCTTTTGGCCAGATAATCACAATCCACCATGGACAGCGCCGCTTTGACGATCGCCCGATCTTGTGCAGCGCCACTATCGTGCGGCATGCGCCCCAACATGACGACCTCTTGCGCGGTAAACGGAAAGTCCAGTAGCGAGTGCTGCGGCAGCACCGCCATACATTTTGCGCGCTCCGCGTGGGGCCAGTCCTGAATGTCCGTGTTCTGCAGCGTGACGCGGCCATTAACAGTCAGCTCACCTGTGAGTGCGCGCAATAAACTCGTTTTTCCCGCGCCATTGGGACCCAGAACCGCTGTGATCGTACCCGGATCGATAGCCAGGTTGATATCTGCCAGTAGCGTGACCTCCGAACGCAATAAACTCAGATTGTGAGCGGCGAGCGTCACAGCGAGGCGTCCTCGAGGCGGCGCTTTTGCAGTAGTAGGAAAAAGAAGAACGGCGTGCCAAGCATAGCTGTCAGTATACCGGCAGGCAATTCTGCCGGCGCCAGCGCAACACGAGCGACGGTATCGGCGATGACCAGTAGAATCGCGCCGGCCAGTGCAGTACCTGGAATAAGGTAGCTGTGATCGGGACCGATCAACATACGAATAATGTGAGGAATAATTAAGCCAATAAATGCGATCGTTCCCGCCACCGCGACTGATGCACCCACGGCAAGCGCGGTCAGCAAAATCAAGCGTCGCTTAACCAGATCCACAGACACGCCCAGGTGTCTTGCCTCCGACTCTCCCAGCAGCAGCGCATTTAGTGCGCGGCTATGTCGCGGCAGTATCGCCATAAGCAATATCGTTGCCAGGGCCGCGATCCAAACGCGTGGCCAGTTGGCGGCATCGAGACTGCCCATCTGCCAGAGAGAAATGCGACGCAGCATCTCGTCATTGGCGACGAAACTAAACAAACTGTTCAAGGCACCTGCCAGTGCTGTGATCGCAATGCCAGCGAGCAGCATAATGGCGACCGACGTACCGCGCGATGATGTCGCCAAGCGATAAACCAATAACACCGCCAAAAACCCACCGACAAACGCTCCCAGCGTGACAGAAGACAGGCCGGCCAACGGCCCGAACTGATACAGTGAGCCCGCGCCCAACACAATCATCACGCTGGCACCCGCAGAGGCGCCACTGGAAACACCAATCAGGGAGGGGTCAGCCAGTGGGTTGCGAAACAGCCCCTGCATCGCCGTACCGCACACGGCCAGACACAGACCCACCAGGGCCGACAATAACACTCTAGGGGCACGAATATCCCACAGAATCAGCCTGCCCTGGGCTAGCTCAATCTGATCTCCCCCATCTGACAAAATCTCAAGGAACTCGGCGGGTGTAATCGCTACCGGTCCCAACAGCAGCGCAGTCACCAGAACAGGGAATAGCAGTACAACCAATATCAGCATCAACAGATTTGGTGCTAACTGCCTCACGCACTGGCCTCGCCCGACCACTGCATTGAGCTGCGCAGGGCACGTATATGGGCTTTTGCGACCTGCTCTCCCAGCAACGTATGTTTACCCGCAAACCGAACACGGGCTCCCTCAGGATGTGAGAAGATCGCGATAGCATCCGTACCCGTACCGGTGGCCAAGCCGCCGGATATCGGGCTGTAAATCGCCATCTCCTGCAGTACCGCTGCTTTGGCTTCTACCGCCACCGCCAGCACCTCTACCATTGCCTGTTGTTCAAGCCGTGCACTAGTCACAATGGCCGTATTGATCGTCCCGTGCTCCGTCAACGGCAGATTCAAACGCCGCAGTTCTGCTCGATCGCCAGCGCGCCGCGCATTGTCCAAACCAGAGGTGACAACGACTGCAATTTGCTCCTGTTCAACTGCGACTGTCTCTACTCTCATGCTGCTAATCGACGCGGCAGTCATCATGCCCACAGCTCGACCATGACAGTTGAGCATTTCCGCCCACTTTCGCATGCTAACTTCCGGGTCTTCTGTACAATCCGCGGCGTCTTTGGGAACCCGCAGGTTGATAAAATCCGTCGCGTCAGTGAAGCCGCCGTGATAAACCGCACTGCTCAGCGCTCGCATGGGTGTCGCAAATCGAAGATGGACGTGGTCGGCATCACAGCTTAAACGCACACCGTGCATGAGATCTCGCGGCCGAGCATTGTCCTGTTCATTCACGCCCAAATTCGACTCCTCGAAAGATACTGTTGCAGTCGAGATGACGTTCTAGTGCGTCGGCCAATCGCTCCAATTGCTGTTCTCTGACGTCGTCGACGCTGGCCTGCACAGTTGGCTTAAGTCCACTCCAACGCAGCAAGGCATCCCGAGACCCAGCCTGGTCGAACAAGCCGTGAACATAAGTACCCAGAATTTGGTTGTCGTCGGATACGGCACCATCGTGACGCCCATCCCGCAACACAATTGCCGGTGTGGCCAGTCCAGGCCCGTCACTCACGCCACAGTGAATCTCGTAACCACTGACGGTGGCGTCATGATCGCCAGATAAAAAGCCCTGCACCTGTCGCAGCTGTTTCTGCGGCAGCAGGCGAGTGGATACCTCCAGCAGCCCCAAACCGTCACAGCTTCCGGGGTGTTCCTCCACTCCGTCCGGGTCGTCAATACGCTGGCCTAGCAACTGTAAGCCGCCACAGATCCCAATCAGCTTGCCGCCGTAGCGAAGATGGCGTTTGATGACGTCCGGCCAGCCATGGTCCTGAAGCCATTGCATATCACGCCGCACATTCTTGGTACCGGGTAAGACAATCAAATCTGCAGGTGGAGGATCCTGGCCTGGTCCGACAAACCTCAGATCAACCTGAGGGTGCAATCTCAGCGCATCAAAGTCCGTGTGATTGCTAACCCGCGAAAACACCGGTACAACAACGCGCAATATCGGGCCTTGTTCGTCCAGTTCCTGCTCTGCATCTATCGCATCTTCCGCATCAAGATAGAGGCCCTGTAGATAGGGCAACACGCCAAGCACTGGCTTGGCGGTAGCTTCCTCCAGCCAATCCAGCCCAGACTGCAGTAGGCTGATGTCACCGCGGAAGCGATTAATCACAAAACCCTGTATGCGCTGTTGCTCTGTTTGCGAAAGCAGCTGGAGCGTGCCGACAAGATGGGCAAATACACCACCGCGGTCAATATCTGCTATCAGAATGACCGGACAGTCTATTGCTTCGGCAAAACCCATGTTTGCGATATCGTTTTCACGTAGATTAATTTCCGCCGGACTACCGGCACCCTCAACTACAATCCAATCGTACTGCGCCGCCAGTCTGTCGTGTGATTCCAGCACCGCCGACATGGCCTGTTTTTTAAACGCATGGAACGCCGTCGCACTGAGTTGTTCGCGTACACGCCCCTGCACGATCACTTGCGCGCCCATATCGCTGGAGGGTTTGAGTAAAATCGGATTCATATCGCTGTGAGGCGCTATGCCACAGGCCTGCGCCTGCAGTGCCTGCGCGCGACCCACCTCACCGCCATCGATGGTGACGGCGCTATTCAGCGACATATTCTGCGGTTTGAACGGTGCGACGTTGATGCCAGCACGACTCAGTAGCCGACACAGACCGGCTACCAGAATGCTTTTACCGGCGTTTGAGGTTGTGCCTTGAACCATCACGGAGTTGGCGTGAGGTAATGTCATGATGCGGCTCCGCAACCAAACAGGAGACAACGGTGATCGCGGAGGCGCACATCGGAGGCGGCGCTACCTGCGCCGGCGAGCCCGCAATGAAGCCCTCCGCTTCACCGTCATGGGTAACACAGGCGCCGGGCTGGTATCGGGCTCACAGCTGTGCTGTTGACCGTTGCGGGGGCAGCGGTGGCCTTGCTCCGGTTCGATCCATTTTATTAAGTTGTGATCAGAGCCCACAACAAACCGGAGAATATCCACACTTCCCATTTAGCTCCTGCACAAAAAAACAGAGGCACCTTGCGCGCGCTCACTCTAGCACACTAGCAGATGATGAGCATCGCTTGCGGGCTGCCAGGCCCACGCGCATAGCAGTGTGCTCTAGTCTTCTGAAGTAGCACGACGATATCGAAAGTCACAGTAGTCGCCACCCTGCATTCTCGTCTGCGTGCGTTCTAACTCAAGGCCCAGCCTCTTGGCATCAGCGAAGTCGCGGCCGCACAGGAGTAAATGACCAAACTCACGACCGCCCAGTTCTTCCATCATCTGCGCATAGGCGCACTGGCTAATATTAAAGGCGAAGGCATCGTTGCTGGATACGATCACGTCGTACTTAAGTGCCCCACCTTCTGCAAACATATCGACCATTTTGTCCATTTGGGCCAGGTCAGCTACCGACCGTTGGTCCGTATTGCCGATCGAGCGCTGATGAATTTGCTGTAGGGCATCCATCAACGTATGTTCACCTATCACCTCCTTGAGGGCATTGATGAAGGGCACGGCATACTCCATTTGAATACGCGTGCGTTCGTAGTAACTCAATTCTGGCATCGTTACTCCGCCTTATTATCTGAATGAGGGGTCAACAGCGCTAACGCTCAGCCTCTTCAAGCGCTGCACTTGGGTCGGCACTAAGATCGGCCTGCAAGAAGGAGGCCGTCTCAGGAATGGCGATATGGAAGTCAGCCAAATGCTGGAACTGTGCCTTCAGTTCGGCCCCACCCAGCTCGAGCAAATGACCGCCAGCAGATCTATCGGCACTCAGAAAGTGTATGTGCCAGCCTGAGATGTTTACTGAACTCGCATAGGCCGGAGACCAAAATCCGACGAATTGGCCGGCGACGTTTTCCAGCTCAAATTCCACCTGCTGCTGCGCCGCCTCCACAAGAGACTGATTGTCCCCAATTTCTTCCACGACGCGCGTTTTAACGTAGTCCGCCGTGCCATCCATGCGCAGCGCAAAAAACTGGTTATCTGTGTTGCGCCGACCGTTGAGGTGAAGAAGCAACTCTTCATAACTATTGATATCGGTCAATTGCAGTGAATCTTCTGGGGCAAACCGGGTGGCCACGGCGAATGGCACCAGTTCGCCGGGGGCGGCGAGCGTCACGCTGCCATCGCCGCGGATACGAAACACCTGACCGTCGAGAATGACCATTTCACCATCCAAATCGGCAAATGTGCCCAGACCCAGATCGCCATGGGTTGCAAGTGCCTCGACGGTGATAGCACCATCTGTTACACCCTC
>JBCDFM010000095.1:0-13405 GCA_039178015.1 Pseudomonadota bacterium | reverse complement strand
CTTGACCGGCTATAGCAGTTTGGCATGGACGAATAATATCAAGCCGCAGCTCTTGATTTGCGCCGGTCAAAACCGCGTTGTCGCAGGAGTATACAAAGGCGCAACTCGACGCTTGCGGGTCGGCGCAGCCAGGCTTTGTCTGCAGGCTTAATTGTTTGCCTCAGCGACAGGATTTGAGGGGGTTTGTGCGGGTCTCAGCTGGTTGAATTGCCTGCCCAGGTAGATTCCAATAGAGGCCCACATGATGGCGACTCCTGCTCCAACCGACGCCACCGCCCCGAGTCCGAGACCAAGGCCTTGAGTCAGCGCTGTGAAAGCCCATGCGTTTACCATGTCGCCACCTCGATAAATGACTATGTCGATCACCGGTTTAGCCTTGAAGCGCGTTTCCTGGCTGACGGCGGTGAACAGCATCTCTCGTGCAGGCCGCGTGATTGCATAGTTGCCAATACGCCTGACAACCTGAAGGAGGACCGCGATGGCTGCAACTGGTGTGGCTGCCAAAGTCAGCATGCCAAGACACATTAGCGCGGGTACGCAAGCGAGTGTGAATGGTAGCCCGAGACGCGATGCAAGGCGGCCAGTGACCAACGTTCCGACGACAATGGTGAATGTATTTACTACCAGGTCCATGAGAGACCAGATGCGAGTGCGCTCCTCGATGGTGAAGTCAGCCAGTAGGTTTTTTAATTCAAAGTAGACAAAGGAACTTAAGAAGGTGAAGCAGAAAATAAACAGGCCAATCATCAACAGGTAGCGACTTTTTAAGAATTCACTGAATCCACCCAGCGCCCCTCCGCCTATGGTATCGAAAGCACTTATGCTCGCCGTTACCCCTTCGTTATGTAGATCGGAAGACTTTAGCCTTTGCAGCCAGATTATCAGCGGCATGGCCAGCACCAGCATGCCCGCCGCTACCAGCAGCAGATGATCTGTGCCTAGATCGCCCACTAGCAGTGCGGCAAAGGTAGGGCCGCCAATTGCGCCCACACTAGCGCCCGCGCCAATGAAACCAAACAGCCTGGTCGCCTGCGGTCTGGCGAAAGTATCGGACATGAAGCTCCAGAACACCGAGATATGGAAGAGAGCGAACAGGCTTACCCAGACATAGAAAGCCTTATCCACCAGTACGGCATCGGCGCTACTGTGTGTACCTGCATAAAACAGAACAAAGCTGAGGGCAAAAAATCCGTATACACACGGTACCAATACTTTAACACTGAGACGCGCGACGGCAGCGCCGTACAGGAAAACCGCCGCTGTGCTGAAAAAAAATGTGAATGTCCAAAGCCAGGAAACTTCAGCATCGCTCCAGTCACTTGCCATGGCATCCCGAACTGGTCGCAAAATATAGTAGGAGCCCATCAGAATCAGCACCAAACCGAAGGAAGCCAGGGTGGCTCTCAGTTCATTGGCACGGATATCAAACGTGTTTGATAACAAGCGCTGTACGGGATTTGTCACGCTGCGCATACCTTATGAGCTTGTGAGAACCGCACCACGCTAAAGACTCTCGAAAATGCTGATCATTTCCTTGCGCTGCAGTTCATCGGGTACTCGACCAAAGTTGGCGCGCATATTATCCCTCATATGTGACACTTTGCTGGTAGCCGGTATGATATTTGTGACGGCGGGATGGCTCAGAATGAATTTAAGGTAAAACTGACCCCAGGTAGTGACATCGATATCCGCGGCCATGGCCGGCAGGGCTTTGCCGCGAGAGCGATTGAATAGCGAGCCGCGTTGATAGGGCCGATTGATCATGGTTGCAATACCGCGGTCGGCAGCAAGCGGTAGCAGCTGTCTCTCTGCGGTTCTATCCTCGATGTTGTAGCTGAATTGCACAAAATCAAGCGGTTCGTTGCGCATGACGTCCATAAAAGTTTCGTGATCTCGGCCATGAGACGTGGTGATTCCGATGTAGCGGACCTTGCCTTCAGATTTCCACTGTTTCAGCGTGTCGATATGGGTGGGCCAATCCTGCAGATTGTGGATCGCAATAAGATCGAAACGCTCGACGTCCATGCGCCTGGCAGACTCCTCCATTTGCGCGATGCCTTGCTCCCTTCCGGTGGTCCAAACCTTGGTTGCCGCAAACAGCTTTGGCGGCTGTTGCATTGCGCGCAGTACATCCCCAACTCGAGACTCGGCACTACCGTACATGGGTGATGAATCTATGACAGTACCGCCACCGCCGAAAAAGGCATCGAGTACTTCGCGTAGTGAGGCCAGCGACTGTTCACTCGCCTCGACATCGAAGGTCCGCGATGTGCCCATACCGATAGCGGGTAGCAATTCGCCTGAACTGGGTATGGGGCGTTGAATAAGAGGAGGCGTCGAGGCTGATAGCGGGATGGATGCGCTAGCCAGCAGTCCCGCGCTTAGCTTAATCAGCTTTCTTCGTTTAATCATTGAAGCGATACCAATAGCGAATTGGGTATCCAGTGTTTCAGTCCCTTAGTCCAGGGTCAAGGTAAACCGAATGCCCTCGAACCGGAAGGCAGAGTGGGTCGGGGTCCATGCCCCGGCGGTTAGTATGCCGCCTACGACCGTCGTGTCCCAAAAATCACAGCCGGATACCGCTTAGCTATTGGCTAGCATCCACTGGCGCAGACGGTTTGAGTCGCCGTAGGGTGTGAGTTTGCCGAAAGAGTTGAGTAGCACGATCGATATCGGTTCACCTTGGATCCTCGCCTGCATAACAAGACAACGTCCGGCCTCATTGATATAGCCTGTTTTTCCCAGCTGGATATCCCATTTGTCACTTTTTAGCAGCCGATTTGTGTTGACGTAGTTCAGCGGTCCTAGGCCTGAATACGGTCTGACCTGTTCCTGCAGGGTGGTAGTGGCTTGGGTGATGAGTGGGTAGGACTTTGCAGCATTCAGCAGAATAGCTAATTCGCTAGCAGTAGACAGATTTTCCGTGCGCAGACCAGCTGGATCTGCAAATCGAGTATTGCGCATGCCCAGCGACTTTGCCTTTTGATTCATGTGCTTGATGAACACACTCATGCCGCCCGGATAGGTACGCCCCAAGGCGGTAGCCGCGCGATTTTCCGACGACATCAAGGCCAGCAACAGAAGTTCCCGACGCGTCAACTGCGCACCCGCTTTGAGTCTGGAGCCCGTTAACCGAATCAAGTCGCGATCGTCGCTTGTGATCGTTAGCTTCTGTTGTAAATCCAAGCCGGCATCAAGCGTGACCATCGCAGTCATCAGTTTGGTAATTGATGCAATGGAACGCACGCTTTCGGTGTCCTTACCAAAGATAACGTTGCCGTTGCCATCCAGAACGATTGCGGACGCAGATCGCAACCCTGGATCACCCTCCAGATCCAGGAAACGCGAACTCTCGGCCTGACCGAGAGAGGCGTATGACATGAAAATAGCGATTGAAAAAAACAACACCCCTGCGGTATGCATGGCCCCTTAGTTCCCCTGTCTTATTGTTCACTGCCCCTGGCGTCACTCGCCAGGCGACAGTGTGCACGACTTGTAAAGAATGTGCCAGATCATGACTAAGGGGGAATCGAGAACGTGCTGCTGGCTAATATGTTCAAGCAGAAGAAACAGCGATCTCAGGGGTCTATGGTGGTAGTTGCCATGGACCCGTCAATACAGGAAAACTACATGGCATCACTGCGACGGTGTTCGTTAGAAAATAGTGATTACTGTGCAGTCCGGTTCTTTTACGCGTGCTGGCGGCTGTTCTTAGCTTGCCTTGTGAGAACGTAGGATGCCCATATTCATCAGAGCACTTATTCTATTCTTCAAGGCCTTATATCTCGCATACGAGTGATGACCCTCCTAGCACCGAATTGTGGTTGGTAGGGCTCAACCGGGCTCGCACTCCGCGCCGGCAGAAACTCGAAGCAGGCCACGAAAAGCACGGCTGGCAGTGGCGTCTCCGGACACCACGCGATAAACGTCCTGAGCGATGGGCATTTCCACGCCATACTGCTCTGCGAGAGCCATGACGGCAGGAGCACTTTTAGCGCCCTCAGCAACCATCACCATTTCGTCGATGATCTCCGGCATATCCCGACCTTTACCGAGTTCAACACCGACATGGCGATTGCGGCTTTGGGGACTGGTGCAGGTGGCGATCATATCGCCCATACCAGCCAGTCCCGCGAAGGTTTCGGCTTTGCCGCCCATAGCGACACCTAATCGGGTTACCTCTGCCAGCCCGCGGGTAATCAGCGCTGAACGGGTATTGTCGCCGGCTCCCTGGCCGTCACCCATGCCGACTGCTATCGCGATAATGTTCTTGAGCACACCGCCAAGCTCACAGCCGATCACATCGTTGTTGGTGTATACCCGGAATAAACCGCTTTTAAATACAGGTGTTAGTTCCTGCACGATAATGTCATCTTCCATTGCAAGCACACTGGCGGCTGCCTGGCCGGCCATAATTTCTCGCGCTAGATTTGGGCCGGTCAACACACCAACAGGGTGGCCGGGCAGCACGTCATTAATGATCTGCGTCATGCGCATACGAGTATCCAGTTCAAGGCCTTTCGTCAGACTGATAACCGGCACCCAGGCACGTATGTACTTTTTTACTTCCAGTAGCACCGCGCGGAAGTTCTGTGACGGTACGGCCATAACGACCACGTCGGCACCACCTACTGTTTCGGCAATATCGTTGCTGGCTCGCAACTTATCGGGCAGCTTTGCGTCGGGTAAATAGGTGGTGTTGGTATGATGCGTATTGATTTCCTCAACCGTTTTTAGATTGCGCGCCCAAAGGGTGACGGGTGCATTACGTGTGACCAGGGCTGCCACGGTTGTGCCCCAGGAACCGCCGCCAAGCAAACCCACATTTAGATCATTCACTTTGGTTATCTCCCGTCGTATTGCGAATAGACACGCCCAGGGCTCTAATCAGTCCTATGCGGCGCAGCACGTCGCGAAGTTCAGCCGCCAGCGCTTTTCGGCTATCGCCAATTTCTGGCACGCCTCCGGTCGTGAGTTTGCGATGCTGAGCCAGTCTGAAGCCATTTTTGAACACGAGCTTACCAATGGAAGCAGGGCTGCTGATACGCCTTTGTAAGTAGGCTTGTTGTCCCAGCTTTAAAGCTTGATTAACACAGTGTGGTTCCGAGATGGACTCTTCATCATGGGTCAGTACCAGCAAATCCGCGACTACCGAATAAGCCTCCGCATAGGTTAGCAGGGTAACATGCGAGACCAGCAGTACCATGTTGCGTTGGATTTTTAAGAAGCCTTTACCGCTTTGCTGGATGTACTCTTCCCACTTATCGGTGTAGCGCTCCAATTCCTCACGGATCTGTTGATGAAACTCTTCAGTTTGTGCGTAAAAGAACTCAAATTTGAAAAGGTCCCGCAGTTTGTCGACCTCGACCCAGAATGCATCAATAGCCGCCGGCCCTTCAGTCTCGCTGGCTTTTAGCAGTGCGAGCTCAACGATGGCTTTATTCACGAAAAAATGAATGATGGTGTTGCGGTAGTAGCTGGCGACGGGATGCTGTTCCTGCTCGATCGCGTAGACCACGTCTGGCCCTTCGTCATAGCGCGTTAGCATGCCCTCGTCGATCATGATCTGCATGAGCTCGGTAATACGTTCGGCATATGCCGGATCAAAATCCGGTGAGATACGCAAGTTTCTTGCAGCAGCCCACTTCAAAAGCGCATCCAGGTCACGCAAGACTTCGACCTCGGTTAGCGCTTTTGGCGCTGCGCCGAGCAGACTCAGCGTGATCAGCGATGGGAAAGTAAAAGGTGTAACGTGGTTGGCCTGTACGGCGACTTCAAAAGCGATCTTTGATAGTGCGAGCCGATCATCGGGGTGCGGCGCTTCATCCAAGACCACGGGTTCGCCTATATCCATGTAAACCTTGCCTAGCGGCCTGGCGAGACTCCGGATGTAGCCAACAAACCAGCGCAGTGATTCGGCACCCTTACCTCGGCCTCGTTGTTCGGTGGCGTACTCCTCTACGTCCCTGATTAAATCGTAGCTGATAGAAACCGGCACGATATGTATATTCCGCGCATGAGTGGCGTGGCACGCTTCCAGGACATACTTGAGTAAACCGTACCTTGGAGGCATAAGCTTGCCCATGCGAGAACGCGTGCCTTCAAATGCCCAGTTCATGGGGAATCGCTTTTCCATCAGGTAGCCGATGTAATGGCGAAGAGTGATTTTGTACAACTCGTTATCCTGGAAGCTGCGCTTGATAAAAATAGCGCCGGCCCGATGTAGCAAGAACCCAAGACCAGGAAAGTTGAGGTTGGCTCCTCCAAACATATGCGGCATTGGGAAGTCGTTGTCGTACATGACCTTGGGCACAACCATTCCATCCAGGTATGTTTTATGTGTCCAAAGCAACATTGAAGGGCTGTCCCTGACAAACTGCCTCACTTGTTCCACCGCAGTCTTGTCGTACACAATCTGCTGTTTATAGGCCAGTCCCAGGCAAAATGAATTGAATCTCGCGTAGACATCCAACCAGAAAGTACTAGGCCTTGAAACCATCTCACCCATGTAGGTTTCCGCCTCATCCAAGAGTTCGGATTTGGGTTTACCTGTCTGCGCGGCCAGTTCGTCAACGGCCTCGTTAAATGAGGGGCTGTGCAGCAGAGTAGTTGCCACATGGCGTGGCACTTTATAGCGACCACCCTGCAGCTTTCTCTCCGCCATATCGAGAACCAGTGCCGCCTGACGGCCCACGAACTCAGCGAAGTCGCGCTGAGCATTTTCCTGCTCGATACTGTATTGCTTCTTAAAGCGTTCGCGCATGTTGGCAACGGAGTCGGGTGCGCCTGCCAGCAAATGCATGCGCTCGGGTGACTCGGCCAGAATCTTCCGGGCCTGTTTAGTACTGGGATGCCGCGGATCACCGAATAACAAGTGCCTGATGCGTGGGCCAGCCTCGATATCCTCAGGCCGGGGTAGCCAGGTAATACGTAGCGGTGCCACCAGCGTATCGCTTGGCAGCGCGAGAGCAATCACGAGCTGATCGCTGTCAATGGTTTTTCTGTCATCTTCCAATGCCAGTGCGACTTGGGGCGCGTCAAAATGTTCACTACCGCTGGCGCGATGATGATGAACCCACTGCCTGAGTAGATCTTCTTCGAAGCTGTTTCTGCTATCGAGGATAAATAAGACCCGCTGGTCGGAGCGCTTAGGCCACGGATTACTCTCTTGATACTTGCCCGACATATCCATAGGGCTCAAATCCTTATTTTATTTTTTGGCGGCTTTGGGCTGTTGTCTGCGAATAGCGGTTTTGGTCTGAGCGTTGCCTTTCGATTTTGTTGCCTGACGCCTTGACACGGCGGGCGCGCCAGACTTTCCTTTTGGCTTTGGCTTTGGCTTTGGCTTTGGCTTTGGCTTTGGCTTTGGCTTTGGCTTGGGCTTGGGCTTGGGCTTGGGCTTGGGCTTGGGCTTGGGCTTGGGCTTGGGCTTGGGCTTGGGCTTGGGCTTGGGCTTGGGCTTGGGCTTGGGCTTGGGCTTGGGCTTTCGCGCAGAAGACGAGTGCTCTTCGGGTTGGCCAAGTGTGCGGGCAAACATGTTGCGAACGTCGCGCACGTGTTGATTGATTTGTCTAATAGACCAATCATCGGTATGCACCGGTGGCAAGACATCGACATCCACTGTCGCCGATCGGAATACAAAATCGCCCTTAGGGGCGACATCGCCGGCGTTGCGGATGACGATGGGAATCAATGGAACACCCGCCTGCATTGCCAAATGGAAAGCGCCCTTTTTGAACGGGGCCAACTTGGGCGACACGGTTCGCGTGCCCTCGGGCGCTAGCACAACGGATTTACCCTCCTTTTGCATCGCATCGACCAGCGGTGCCATCGCCTCGATGGCGTTTTTTGCATTGGCTCGGTCGATAAATATAGTGCCGCCCCATTCGAGCACTTTGCCCAGGATGGGCGTTTCAGTTTTGATTTCCTGCTTGCCTATGCCTGCGATATCGCGTCGCAGCAGTTTGGCAATGATCATGACATCGACTTTGCTTTGATGGTTAAAAATGAATACCGCAGGCCGGTGCGACCACAAATTTTCTTCGCCCGTAACATTCAGATTCATACCGATCAAGGCGCTGGCGGTATCGGCGAATAGAGAAATGGAGAAATTACGTGAGTCTCTCAGCGAACCCGTTAATCCGTAAATTGGCAAGCCTGCGATGAAAGACGTCACCAGAGAGCTGGTGGCGGCCACGGAGCGCAAGTACTGGGATACCGTCGGTCGTCCGCGACTGCCAAAGCGCACGTCAGGCCAGTTTCTGTCATGGGCGATTGTTGCCAGTTTGCTATTGGGATTTAGCGTTCTGGGTTTGCCAACGCGCTCGAGCAACAATAAATCATCGGTGCTGTCAGAATAGAAGTAGCTGTTATCAAGGTCTGCCCCGGTCTCTTCCGATAGGCGTTGCGCCGCGTCTACTTTGCCCTGACCGAAGCACAGAGGCTTGACGGCGGACCCTGTAAACTTTCCGTCTTTAACTTCAAGATGCGTACACAGCACATGCCTGATACCCAAGTCTTCCGCTGCCGGCGACACCTGATAGGGCGTGGCAGAAGAGATAATGGCCACGGTGTGCCCTCGCGCAAGGTGTGCGGCTACGAGTGTTCGCGACTCTGGATAAATCAGTCGCGCAATTTGTTTCCGGTAAAGGTCCTTGGCTACCTGCTGATAGGTGCTTTCCTGGATGCCGCGCATGAATTGCGCATTAACCGCCATCAGTCCAGAGAATCCCAGGTTGCCCAGCCCAAAGCTCGCCATCGCGGAGACAACCTCGAGCAGCTGCTTGGGTGACAGGTCGCCGCGACGGACCTGTTCTCTTATAAAAGCGGTCGCAGAATATCCGGCGATGATGGTTCCATCAAAATCGAAGATTGCAGCAATCTGCGGTCCTCGCGGTGAAGTCTTTATGTCATCCAAAAGTTGTTGCAGGGTGTTCATTAGCTTTCCTTGGCGCTAGTCTTGAGGATAACGCAAAACTTCACATTGGGTGAATTAATGGTGGTTGCAGCAGTATTTGTGACCTTCACTCTGGATGTATACAGGCCCAGTGCCCCTGCCAATCCGATTCGTTTGCCCACGTGATAAGAGCAGTTACTCGACTCATACGGGCAGTATAGAAGGAGCAGTTTTGAAGCGCAGCAAGATGCTGTTGCACGGTTTAGGACGAGCTCTAGTCGTTTGCGTGCAAAAAAAAGCCGTCAGTTTTGAGCTGACGGCTTGTCTAGGGGTAAAGCTTTTTTCTATTCTGCCCAGGCATTGCTTTTCCGGCCCGCTACCGGAACACGTCCCCCTGGCCCCAAACATCTCTGACAAATGTTTGCTTGCCTCCCCTAAGGGTGGGCGGTTTGTGCTGATCCCCCACCATCTCATGGTTGGTGGGCACAGGGTACCGCCACACCTTCAGTATAGGGATGGCGACACGATGCACAAGAAATTCTCGCATGATATTTTATTATTTCATTCCATAACTATAAATTATTTCTTGTTGAGGCCTTTATCCTCTGCCCACGACAGTTAAACTGCTCTAACCCAACCTGGATTCCACGAAGAGACCCGCTATGAATTTAAGTCGCAGACAGCTTTTCGCCATGGGTGCAGTCGCAGCGACACCTTTTGTGTCCGGCTGCGGCGGCAGCGATGCTGAAGTCAGCGAAGACGGACGCTATCCGCGCGGCCCATTTGATGCTGACTCAACGGCTGAGCAAGTCACCGCTGAGCTCGATTTAAGCGGCAAAACAGCGCTGGTTACCGGCTGTAATTCAGGCTTAGGTTACGAAACCATGCGGGTGCTGGCTCTGCGTGGCGCTCATGTGATCGGCACAGGTCGCACGATGGAAAAGGCCAAGGCTGCATGTGAATCGGTAGCAGGCAGGGCCTCGCCAGCGGTGCTCGAACTGGGCGATCATGATTCCATCGTCTCCTGCGCAGAGATCGTTAAGGGGCTGGATGAACCACTCGATATTCTGGTGTGCAATGCTGGAATCAATACCTTCGGAGACCTGGAACTAGTGGGTGGCCTAGAAAAAATCTTTGCGATCAATTACCTCGGACATGTCATTCTCGTGAGTCAACTGCTGCCGATGATGCTGGAGGCGGGCAGTGGAAGAGTCGTCCATGTCAGCAGTCGAGCCGGCTATCGCAGCGCTCCGCCGGAAGGGATTGATTTTGACAACCTACGCGGAGAGGGTGAGTTTGATGCCTCGGCGGCCTATGGAAGATCAAAGCTTGCCAACGCGCTTTTCTCGCTGTCCCTGGCCGAGCGCCTCCAGGGCACTGGAGTGACGTCGAATTCGCTGCACCCTGGTTTGGTGCAAACTGATATTGCACGCACGGCCCCGGCGCCACTGCGCATGGGTTTCGAATTACTCGGCCCGCTTATAGCTAAGACACCACAGCAGGGGGCTGCCACGCAAGTCTACGTTGCCACCAGTCCCTTGATTGCCGGTGTCACGGGTGCCTACTTTGAAGACTGTAACCCCGTGATGGTCAATGGTGATCAACATATGTTCGATGCCGGTCTCGCGCAGCGCTTATGGGAAGCGACACCGTCCATGGCGCCGGGCTATGTCAGCTGGCCATTCAGCTAGAGCCGTTCATAATCAGCTAGAGGCCTTCTTAATAATCAGCTAGAGGCCTTCTTAAACAGTAGGGTCATGCGGTCGGATTCCCCGATTGCCTGCATTTGCACTCGCAGCTCAGGGTTGTCGCGGCTGGTAGCCAGCGAGGGCGGGAGCCGCCAGACTATGTCTTCAGGACCGGGTACATCGTTCGGGTTAGCATTGATCTCGGCTGTGTCCACAAGTTCGAAGCCAGCGTCTTCAAAAAATTCAATCACATCTGCCTCTTCGAGATAACCTCTGCTGCCGTCGGTGCCCGATTCCGAATCGGTCGGCACAGCGCGATGCTGCACCACGCCCACCATGCCATCATCCTTGAGCATACTGCGGGTTGCCGCCAGTGCCTGCGTGCGACTCCCTATTTGGTCTTCGAAGCGATTGAGGCCGTGCAGTGCTCTCATAAACAGAACCCGGTCGACAGTGCCGACCACATTGGGCGGTACAGTGTTAAATGTAAAACCCTCCGCCTTGATACCGTTGTCGGTCACGTCTGCGACTAGTTTGGGAAACTGTGCTGTACCTGCAATGCGCTCAGCGCGCCATTCTTCAGTGCTATTGGGATAAAGTGCCCACATCTGATCAGGGTTATTGACGCCGTACAAAGTGCCATCCGGTCCGAGGTAGTTCGCCAAAATTTCGGTGTACCAGCCGCCGCCGGGGGACGCTTCAGCCACCGTCATTCCAGGCTCTACTTGGAAAAACTCCAGAGTCTGATAGGGGTTGCGGGCTGCGTCCCGAGCCTTTGATTCAGCACTGCGAGCGTCTACGGCCTGAAGAAGTGCTGCATTGTCTGTAGTGCTTTGCTGCGCATGCAGCACAGAGCACAGCAATAAGCCCAGAACCAGGGTAGATGCGCTGTGTGTAATGGTCATTATGAATTCTCCAAATATTCGAGTCCGTCTCACTGCGTTGAGTGGCTTCGGTTCAAGTCTGGTGGGGCTCCGATTGTACAAGTATTTTAGAGCAGCAACAGTTTTACTTATTACGGTTTTCAGCCTTTACAGAGCCTGGCGGGGTGTACAATACGCAACAATTCCAACAGGACAAGGCATGCCCTCGAACGAAAACGAAAGCACCTCACATCCACCCGTTGTGCGACGTGAACTGCTTTATCTTGTGCTCCTATGTGCTTTGGCCCTACTGCCTCGCGTCTACAGCGCTATTAACCTGGGTTGGGATTGGGACGGACCCGGTAGCTTTACTCTGATTAACTTTGACGAGGGTGGTTCCTGTCGGGCCCAACTCGAAGGATTCAACTATTCCACGTTTATCGGTAAACAGACGATTGCGATTGCAACGATGGCTGGTTGGCCGCCAGCTGAGGGGATCGCTGGCGATGCGCGCGCAGTCAAAGGCTACTGTCACAGCCAACAACATATTCGAGTAGCCCGCCTTTACTCGGCATTGACCGGCGCTCTGACCTGCGTGGTACTGGCCTTGATAGGGCGTTTTCTGGTGCCGGATCAGCCGGGAGTTGGCTGGAGCGCCGGTGCCTTGCTCGCGCTTTCCGGCTTTCATATCAGCGAGTCGCACAGTGGAACTGTCGATGCGCCCTCAGTATTTTATATTTACTGTTTTATCGCTCTCATGGTCTGGTCAGTGAGCCGTCGTTCGCTACCAGGGCTAATCGCAAGCCCGCTACTTATTGTGCCTGCCATTTGGACCAAATTCTGGGTTTTTGCGATATTTTCCTATGTGGCATTGCTTCCTGCCAATCTATGGAACTATGTGAGTCATGGCATAAGCGGGCGGCGGGCCTTGCTGGTGGCGCTTGCGACCTGTGTTCTAGGCGCTTTGTTGACGAATCCGGATTATAAGCAGGCCAAGCTCTATCCACTGTTGCTGCTTTGGTATCTGGTTATACCCTGGCGCGGCATTCACAGACCTATGGTCGTTGTCTGGCTGCTGCTCCCGCTCTTCGCGTGGCTTCTGTTCAGCGTTGACCTTATCTCAAAATACACAACGGGCGGTGAGTATGGCACCGCATATGCGGTGATTGGCTGGCACAAGCTGCTGCGCAATCTGGTCAACATCCCCCTTGTGCTGATAGTCGGTCTGGGTCTGCCTGCATTCATTTTCATGTTTGTCGGCTTACGAGCCATAACGCGTGCGGGCGCAGGCACTCGGGCGTGGCTTTGTCTGACTCCTGTGCTCATATTTTTGTTGTTCATGGCTTTCCTCGCACCTGTGACCTACTACCGTCATTACCTGCCTTTGATACCGGCAGCGGCGTTGCTTAGTGCCCTGGGCTTACACGCGAGTTCCTGGGCGGCGAAGAGGTGGTTCGTAGTCTTGTTCTTTGCCTGGCCAGCGCTGCTGGCTTTCGATTTACTGCTGGACTATCACCAGGATCCGCGCATCGAACTGCGTCAGTGGTACCGCGACAATCCTGATGCAAGGGTGTTCGCCAGTTACTATGTCAATCCGCCCGCGGGTAACAATGCGTTGTTCAAACCAGAATATGCGATCGGTGATGCAGCCGCCTTGCGCCAGGGAACGCATTTGATACTGAGCGAAAATTGGTACGATACAGCGTTTGCGAATGAGCTAAACGGCCCTCTGACGCACGACCTGACTCGTCTGGTGAAGACCAAGCCGAGTTATGCCGACTTCTATCGCAACGCTTTAGCGGGTCAGCACCCGCATTTGGAAGTAGAGCGGATCATAGCCTTGCACAGTGTGATGCCGGAGCTGCGAATACACCGTTGGCTTTACGGTAGTTTCCCGCTGTTTGTGGGCGACCTTGTCATTTTTCGAGTACGGGATTGAGCTGGCAGGCCCGTTGCCT
>JBCDFM010000094.1:0-13515 GCA_039178015.1 Pseudomonadota bacterium | reverse complement strand
TTGCTCAGGTTTTCCGGACCAAATGCGCAGGGGACATCCAGGTCGGCTGCGTACTGAGTCGTGGCAACAAGCGCAGACAGTGATGGCTGCCTGCCACGCTGAAAATGTGAGAAGTCGTTTTCTGCAAAAGTCCGCATCAGCTGGCGGGCTCTGTCTGCACGAAAGTTCATGAATATGACGCTGTCGCGATCTTCGATAACGACGGCAGATTGTCCAGAAGGAACAATCGCAGTAGGCAAAACGAACTCGTCATTCTCACCGCGTTCATAGGCCGCCTCTAACCCATCTACCGAGGTTTGTGCAATATGCTCGATAACGCCGTCAGTCAGCAGTTCATAGGCGCTTTGAACCCGTTCCCAATTGTTGTCACGGTCCATGGCATAGTAGCGACCGCAAATGCTGGCAACGCGACCGCAACCCAACTCTTCAAAAAGGCTTTGGGCTCTCTCCAGCGAAGGGCGGGCGCTGCGCGGTGGTGTATCTCTGCCGTCTAGAAAGGCGTGCAGGTACACCTGATTGACGCCTCGACTAGCCGCTAGTCGAATCGCCGCAAAAATATGTCGCTCGTGGCTGTGTACGCCACCAGGAGACAGCAAGCCCATGATATGCACCGCACCACCGGCAGTCCCTGCGCGGTCAATGGCGTCACAGTAAACTTC
Source organism: Pseudomonadota bacterium (assembly GCA_039178015.1). GTDB lineage: Bacteria > Pseudomonadota > Gammaproteobacteria > Pseudomonadales > Halieaceae > JARRPM01. The sequence goes on along the minus strand of JBCDFM010000094.1, from coordinate 12,856 downwards.
GTTGCTATTGAAACTGCCATCTTCTATTGCTTTATCAATGCGGGTAATGCTTTGGTAGATAATGCGGCCTGATCCCAGACTCATGTGGCCGACTTCTGAGTTGCCCATTTGGCCTGCTGGTAGCCCTACGTCCAATCCCGAGCCTGAAACGAGGGTGTGCGGCGAGTGATTCCACAGGCGGTCCCAGACCGGGGTGCTTCCGTTGGCAATGGCGTTGTCTCTACTTTCTCGCCTATGGCCCCAGCCGTCGAGAATGATCAGTGCGGTGGTCTGTTTGCCGGATGAACTCATGTCGATACCTTCAGACTTGGGAGGCAATTCTTCAGCGCCGTTAAACCCACAGTTTACCGTTTCGAGCGTTGTGGTGCATTGCCTATTGATTAGCGAGTAGCGGCAACCCTGTACAGTGTGAATAAGGTGAATTTGGCATGCCCTATCGGGGCTGGTTGCGCTCCTCACGACCCTGTATACTTGCCGCCTTTTTGAACCGAGCCGATGACGCCGCAGGCATACCTCTGGCGGTTCGTGACTCGCGAGTCTTGCAAGTCGTACCGGCCTGAATATAGACCCGTTTGATATGGCGCTTTTTCTAGAGTTCCTTGCGCAGGAGTGGATACTCACGCTGGCTTTGCTGGTGGTGATCGTGATGCTGATCTTGCATGAGTCTCGCAAGTCTGGTCCGTCAGTCACGCCGCAGCAGGCGATCAATCTGGTGAATGCGGAACAAGGCGTATTTGTCGACCTGCGCGATAACGCAGAGTTTCAGAAGGGACACATAGTTGAAGCGATGCATATACCCTCTACGAAGCTAGAGAGCCGTATAGCTGAGCTCGAAAAGTTTAAGGAAAAACCTGTAGTGCTGGTATGCAAAATGGGTCAGCAATCATCTGCAGCAGGAAAGCAGTTAAAAGCAGCCGGGTATACTCAGGTATACAAAATGACTGGCGGCATGATGGAGTGGTCCAATCTGCAGCTGCCTGTAGTAGCGGATTGAGCGTGGATTGATGCAAGCGAAGGTCGTCATGTACACAACGCGCTTCTGCCCTTACTGCATGCAGGCTCGCGCTCTGCTAGATAGTAAGCAGGTTGAATATGTCGATATAGCGGTCGATGTCGCCCCGGAATTGCGGCGGGAGATGATGGACCGCAGTGGCCGCCACACGGTACCGCAGATATGGATCGACGAACGACACATTGGCGGCTATGACGATATGGCGTTGCTGCAGCACCAGGGCAAGCTTGATGGCTTGCTGTTTCCACAGCGCTAGGTCTCGCACAAATTTGTTGATACAACGGAGGACAAAACATGGCTGATGAACAGGCAGCAGGCACGCAAGAACAACCGCAGCAGCAGTTTGCGATGCAGCGCATTTATACCAAGGATATCTCGCTCGAATCACCCGTCACACCGAATGTGTTTAAGAAACAGTGGCAACCCAAAGTGAATGTTGACCTGGCCACTAAGAGCGACAAGATCGATGACGCGGGCAATCACGAAGTGGTGTTAACGCTGACCATCACGGCTAAAGTCGAGGAAGAAACTGCTTTTCTTATTGAGGTTCAGCAGGCGGGCATTTTTTTGATCACGGGCTTCAGCCCGGAAGATCTTCGTCGGGTGGTAGGCACCGCCGCGCCAAACGTTCTTTTCCCCTATGCCAGAGAGTGCATTGACAGTCTGTGTGTGAAAAGCGGTTTTCCACCGCTCATGCTTGCGCCGATCAATTTTGAAGCAATGTACCAGCAAGCTATGGCACAGGCACAGGCCAACCAGGGTCAAGCCGCAGCTGAGCCCGCTACCCACTAGAAAGCGCAAGCAGGCACTCGCTTCGTTCGACGGGTGCCTCAAACTAAATTGGGGTAGCGAAGCTGGCGTAGCGCCTCGTAAACCACAACGGCGGCCGCATTGCTTAGATTCAGACTGCGACTGTCGGGCTGCATTGGAATACGCAGGCAGGATCCTGTTCCTAACTCTTCGAGTATTTGCTGAGGCAGGCCGCGAGTTTCGGGTCCGAACATAATCGCATCTTGTCTGCGATAACGTATGTCGCTGTACAGGTGAGTGCCTCGGGTGGTGGCAGCAAAGAGCCTGGGAGTGTTGTTCATCTTGACAAAACTCGATAGATCTTCGTACAACTGAACTTCGGCGAATTCCCGATAGTCCAGGCCTGCACGGCGCATCTTTTTGTCCTCTAGTGCAAAACCCAGTGGCTTGATTAAGTGGAGTGAGCAGCCTGTGTTTGCGCAAAGCCGTATGATGTTACCCGTGTTAGGTGGAATCTCAGGCTGGTACAGTACGATTTTTAGCATGCTGCGGTGAACGCGCGGTATGCGCTATTTTATTTGTGAGGCTGTAGCTCCTTGAGCTTGCGCGTCAGCGTATTGCGCCCCCATCCCAGCAGCTCGGCAGCATCGCGTTTGCGACCCTGCGTGTGCTGCAGTGCCACTTCGATCATGACCTGCTCGAAGGCGGGCAAGGCATCGCGAAGTATTTGGTTTTTGCCGTGCAACAGCTCTCTGCGAGCCCAGCTTGACAGCATGTCTCGCCAATCGGATTGTGCTGCCTCTGCGGGGCTGGCCGAGACCTGTCCTAATTCTGGTGGTAAATCGCTGATGTGAATCTCGCGACCGGAGGCCATCACGGTAATCCAGCGACAGGTATTTTCCAGCTGTCTGACGTTACCCGGCCAATCCAGTGACATCAGATATTCCTCCGTTGCCGGCTGTAGTACTTTCGTATCCCCCCCCAGCTCCTCTGCAGCGCGCAACAGGAAGTACTGCATGAGCCTGGGAATATCCTCGCGCCTCTCAGCGAGTTTAGGGATGTGAATGCGAATCACGTTGAGCCTGTGGAATAGATCCTCACGAAACTCCCCTCGCTGCACCAGCGACTCCAGATCTTGATGCGTTGCCGCGATGATGCGTACGTTGGCGTTGACTGGGAGATGACCGCCGACTCGATAGAACTCTCCATCGGCGAGTACGCGTAGTAACCGTGTCTGAGTCTCCGCAGGCATATCGCCGATTTCGTCGAGAAACAGTGTGCCTCCGTCAGCCTGTTCGAAACGGCCGATACGACGACTGTTCGCGCCTGTAAACGCGCCTTTTTCATGGCCAAATAGTTCGGATTCGAGCAGATCTCGGGGGATTGCTGCCATGTTCAAAGCGATAAACGGATTGTGGGACCGGGGGCTGTGCTTGTGTAATGCCCGAGCAACCAGTTCTTTACCTGTCCCCGACTCACCGTTGATCAATACCGTAATATTGCTGTGAGCAAGGCGCCCAATGGCGCGAAAAACCTCCTGCATGGCCGGGGCTTCGCCGATGATTTCAGTATTACGAACATCGTCGGACTCCGGTAAGGTTCCGCGCTTTTCCTGGGTCTGCGCAACGGCGCGTTGCGTTACCGCGATCACTTCATCAAGATCGAAGGGTTTCGGCAGATATTCAAATGCGCCGCGCTGGTAAGACTCAACAGCGCTATCCAGATCGGAATGGGCTGTGGTGATGATAATGGGCAGGTCTGGGTATTTCTCCCCAACCATGGCAAGCAGTTCCAAGCCATCTGCGCCAGGCATACGGATATCGCTGATAATGACATCCGGCTGTTCAACATCGATGCGTTTTAGCAGTTGCTCGGCATCGGCAAAACTCTCATTTTCCAAATCTGCCTGCGTAAGGGCTCGCTCTAATACCCAACGGATAGAGCTATCATCATCAACGACCCAGATCTTCGCTCTTCTATGCATCTTCCAGCCCCATTGGAATATAAAAGGTAAAACGCGTACGGCCCGGTTCGCTATCGCACTCCAACAGGCCGCCATGATAGTTGATAACCGACTGTGCTATGGCTAGACCTAATCCGGTGCCATTCGCACGGCTGGTGACCATTGGCACGAATATCGCGTGCTCTATGTCTTCAGGGATGCCTGGACCGTTGTCGATAATGTCGACCTGACAGACGAGGCGGTGTAGCTCTGCTCCAATGGTGAATTGGCGTCTGGCACGGGTACGCAGCAGAATCACGCAGGTCGTTGTGTCCGCCGCCGCCTGCATCGCGTTGCGAACAATATTCAGAACTGCCTGTATCAATTGGGTTCTGTCGGATGGGAACTCTGGTAGGCTTGGGTCGTAGTCACGTTCGAAAGTGACTGTATTGTCTGATTCGGCTAGCGCAAGATTACGGACATACTCTAGAACTTCATGAACATTGTGTGTTTTCAGCACGAGTTGTTGATGGGGCCCCAGAAGTCTGTCTACCAGATCTCGGAGCCGATCGGCCTCGCGGATGATGACTTGCGTGTACTCTGTCAGCTCCTCATTGGGCAGTGCACGGGCCAGGAGTTGTGCTGCACCGCGAACCCCGCCAAGGGGATTTTTGATTTCATGTGCCAGCCCGCGAATGACTGCTCTGGTCGTCTCTTGTGCGTGCAACATACCCTCTTCTCGACTGATCTTCAGCAGGCGGTCGACCGGCTGCAGTTCCACCACCAGTTTGTTCTTACCCGGGTGCCCAACAGGTGTAATGGTCAGATCCACCTGAATTTCCTGACCCGTGGGTAGCGTCAAGGTGGCACTCCGTCGCGTCATGGGTGTATGGCTGTCGAGCACCTGCTGTAATTTTTCCAGCCACTCTGACGCATGCATGACTAGTTGGCCTGCATGAGACCCAATGCACCTCACCTCAGAGGTTTTCAGCAGCGCTTCCCCCGATGCATTGAGATCGGTAACCCGCAAGTCCGCATCCAGAGCGAGTACGCCTGTGCTGATGCTGTCCAGAATATTCTGGTCGTGATCCATCTCTGCCCCAAACTTGAACGCTCATAGCTCGCGAGCACAAAAGAAAAGCAAAAATAAAGCCAACCCGCACCGCTCCTTCGAATAAAGCGATTTTCATTTGACTAAGACACCCACAGCGATAGTAAGTACACGCTAACTATTAACTGCGCTTGGTTCAGGCGATGTTAAATGCCATCAGCGGTCATAGGGGTGGTCGAACCGGTGCGCTATGCACCACAATGGTGCATAATTACTTGGGATGTGTCCAGAGAATTAGTTGCGGTTTTTAAAATTGACCGAGGGTCGCAGAACGTACACGCGTACGGGCTCTGACTCGACGAGTTTCGTGCCATCGCTGTTTACCACGGCGACAGTGAGATCATGAGCGCCGCGAAAAACATTGGTTAGGTCCCAATTGCTGGTGAGCTGCGGTATCCCAGAGGCGGCCCCATCAATGTAAAGCTGCAAAAGCGCGCCCTGAGCAAGTGCCGGTTCAACAGCCGCCGCGACCGAAAAATTACCTGGCCCCATCGGAATAGTCGTTTCATTCAGCGGCGCTGTGATACCAACCGTATAGGGCTCTGCGTCCTGATCCTGTGTGCTTTCTTCACTGTCGGAATCGACATAATCGATGGGTGGTGGTGGCGGTGTACTGTTGGTTTCAGGAATTTCAACCTCTTCCGAAGGACCGCTGACCGGGGGGGTGTCGGAATAGCTTACATTGCCTTCGGCATCTGTAGACTTGTATATCTGTGCCGCACCAGAAAACGACAGGATCAGGAGTCCAGCCACTATCAGTATTCGCATACACATCACCAAAACCATGATTCAGAGCCGTTACCCTAGCAGAAAACCTCCATCTGGAAAAAAAAACCTGGAGAAACTTGGTAAAGCGGATGAAGAGGTGCAACTAGTCTGCATGGTCTGGGCAGAAGCCGGTCTCGGAAAGACTGACACTAAACCCGTACTGAGAAGCGGGCGCTAGCCCTCAAAAGCCTGCTCACATGGAGTAATACATTTCAAATTCCACCGGGTGAGTAGTCATATTGAGTCTTTCTATCTCTTGGGATTTGAGATCGATGTAAGCGTCGATCATATCATCTGAAAATACGCTGCCAGCGGTTAGAAACGTGCGGTCTCGATCCAGCGCTTCCAATGCGATATCGAGACTTGGAGCGACCGTAGGTATTTGCTTGCCTTCTTCCGGCGGCAGATCATAAAGATCCTTGTCGGCGGCATCGCCGGGATGAATCTTGTTTTGGATGCCGTCAATCCCCGCCATCAGCATCGCGGCAAAGGCCAGATATGGATTGGCCATGGGATCGGGAAAACGCACTTCGATTCGCTTACCCTTGGGGTTGGGTTCATAGGGAATACGAATGGATGCCGACCGGTTCCGCGCTGAGTATGCCAACATAACGGGGGCTTCAAAACCTGGAACCAGGCGCTTGTAGGAATTGGTCGCCGAGTTCGTGAAAGCGTTCAATGCTCGGGCATGTTTGATAATACCACCGATGTAAAACAGCGCTTCTTCTGATAAACCAGCATAGCCATCACCAGCGAACAAATTAGCGCCATCTTTATAAATGGACTGATGACAGTGCATGCCTGAGCCATTGTCACCGACAACGGGTTTAGGCATGAACGTCGCGGTCTTACCATAGGCATGTGCGACATTGTGCACACAGTATTTTAGGACCTGAACCTCGTCTGCTTTGGCCAAAAGAGTATTAAATTTGATCCCAATCTCGCACTGTCCCGCCGTGGCAACCTCATGGTGATGCACTTCGATCTGCAGCCCCATCTGTTCCATGGCTGTACACATTGCCGCGCGAATATCGTGCAGTGAATCTACAGGGGGAACCGGAAAATATCCGCCCTTGATACCGGGTCGATGCCCGGTGTTGCCCTCATCGTATGCAAGGCCAGAGGACCAGGCGGCCTCTTCGGCGTTGACCTTGTAGGTGGCACCGCTCATGTCTACCTGCCACTTCACATCATCAAAAACGAAGAATTCGGGCTCGGGGCCAAAAAAAGCTTTGTCTCCAATACCAGTGGTTCTCAGGTAGTCTTCTGCTCGCTGCGCGACGGAACGCGGATCCCTGTCGTACCCCTGCATAGTAGTGGGTTCTACTACTGTGCAACGTATGATTACCGTGGCGTCGTCGGTAAACGGGTCAAGTAATGACGCCTTATCATCCGGCATCAGCACCATGTCTGAGTCATTGATGCCCTTCCAACCCGCGATCGAGGAGCCGTCGAACATCTTACCGCCCTCAAAGAACTCTTCATCTACCACATCGGCTGGAATCGTGACGTGCTGCTCTTTACCGCGAGTATCTGTGAAACGCAGATCTACCCAGCGCGCTTCATTTTCCTTAATCAGCGTTATTGTATTCGCAGACATCTTCACTCCTTCATGAAATGCGTGATTGCGGTCCGGATCTTGTTCAACTAGAGCAGTGCGATGATCCTACCGTGCTTAACTAGCGGTGACTGCTCTGGCAAGCACACTGCAGACGCGCTACCAAGACCATAAAGCTCAGTTAGATCTTAGCTATAGAAGCTTCCTGATCCAAGCCAAGCAGTATTCTGAAGTGATCAGGATAAACGGTTCGACCGCGTTAGTCATAGAGCTAAAAGCATGACAGCACTTCCGAGATATTTGGCTGGCAAATGTGTCACCAGATCAGTAGCAAACGCATAAGAGTCACATAAGCTTTGACACGAGACTGTTGCAGGCGTGCGGCTGCTATCAATGGGACCGGTGGGCCGCTTCGCTTGTCTCATTTTGGCGATCGACAATGTGCTGCGGATGCAAAACTATGAGCCGATGTCTGTCCACGCGATGTCGCGGAACTTATTGATGTTGAACCGTTTTTATGGGGAATCCACAGTGTCTGGGAACTAGCGATCGTGTATAATCCGCGCCCTTGCGAACAACCATACCGCGGTTGTGCGCAGTGTGGCGCACCGATTGGTTCGTCGATACTTCAGTCTTTCAAACTGAGTCATGCGCTTGCGGAGGCAGGCAAAACAGGGCCGGCCGCAAGCTTCTTTGCGTTCTGAACCGTGCTTTACAGGGGTATCTCGTGATAGACAAGCTTCGCAATATTGCCATCATTGCGCATGTAGACCATGGCAAGACAACACTGGTCGACTGTCTTTTGCAGCAATCTGGCACGCTGGACAGACGTTCGCAGGGCTCGGAGCGCATCATGGACTCCAATGAACAAGAGCGCGAGCGCGGAATCACTATTCTAGCGAAGAACACAGCGATCCGCTGGAATGACTTCCGTATTAACATAGTCGATACGCCTGGACACGCAGACTTTGGCGGCGAAGTCGAGCGTGTGCTTTCGATGGTCGATTCGGTACTGTTGCTAGTGGATGCAGTGGACGGTCCGATGCCACAGACGCGTTTTGTCACTGCGAAAGCGTTTGAAAGAGGCCTGAACCCAATTGTTGTGGTCAACAAGGTTGATCGTCCGGGCGCGCGTCCAGACTGGGTGGTTGATCAGGTTTTCGATCTGTTTGATCGACTGGATGCGACCGAAGAGCAGCTGGATTTTCCCGTTGTGTTCACCTCCGCGCTTGAAGGTATCTCCGGTTTGGATCACGACGCTATGGCTGCCGATATGGTGCCGCTGTTCAACACTATCATCGAGCAGGTACCGGCACCCACCGTAAACTCGGATGGACCACTGCAGATGCAGGTGTCTGCACTCGACTATTCCAGCTACGTAGGTGTGATTGGTATTGGTCGTATAACGCGCGGTAAGCTCAGCCCGAATACGCAAGTGATTATTGTCGATGGCGATGGGACAACGCGACGTGGGCGCGTTTTGCAACTGATGGGCTACCACGGCTTAGAAAGGCTGGAAATTGATAGCGCCGAAGCGGGCGACATTGTTTGTATAACGGGGATTGAGGGTCTCAACATCTCCGATACGCTGTGCGATCCAGAACACGTGGATGCCCTGCCCGCGCTATCCGTAGATGAGCCCACCGTCAGTATGACATTCCAGGTCAACGACTCGCCATTTGCTGGTAAAGAAGGAAAGTATGTGACCTCCCGAAATATCAAGGAGCGTTTGGAGAGGGAGTTAATTCACAATGTTGCGCTGCGAGTGGAGCCCGGCGACAGTCCGGACAAATTTAAGGTGTCTGGCCGAGGGGAATTGCACCTATCCGTTCTGATAGAAAGTATGCGTAGGGAAGGCTTTGAGCTCGGTGTGTCTAAGCCCGAAGTGATTCAAAAAAAGGTCGATGGTGAACTGCATGAACCTTTCGAGCAGCTCGTGATCGATTGTGAAGAGCAACACCAGGGTGCGGTCATGGAAGAGCTGGGTTTGCGCCGCGCGGAACTGGAGAACATGGTCCCAGACGGCAAGGGACGGGTCCGGCTTCAGTTTATTGTCCCCGCTCGCGGCCTTATTGGATTCCGCTCGATGTTTCTTACCATGACCTCGGGTAGCGGCATTATGACACATGTCTTTAGCCACTACGGGCCTGCAAAACAGGCAGATTTAGCCATGCGCACCAATGGTGTGCTGGTATCAATGGTAAATGGCAAGACGCTAGGTTACTCGCTGTTTAATTTGCAGGATAGAGGCCGTTTGTTTATCCAACCTAATGTGGATGTTTACGAAGGCCAGATCATCGGGCTGCATAGCCGAAACAATGACCTTACGGTTAACCCCACCAAGGGCAAGCAGCTGACGAACATACGCGCCGCCGGAAGCGATGAGGCTTTGACCCTAACACCACCGGTTATTCATACTTTGGAGCAAGCGCTAGAGTTTGTGGCCGATGACGAACTGGTTGAAGTCACGCCTCAGAGTATAAGGTTGCGCAAAAAGCTTCTGCTTGAACATGAGCGCCGCCGGGCCGAACGCGGATAAATCATGAAAGCCTTGTTGCAGCGCGTGCAACGCGCCAACGTAGTGGTTGGAGAAAAGCTGATCGCTGAGATTGGCAGTGGCCTCTTGGTGTTCCTGGGTTTTGATCACCAGGATGGTAACGCCGAAGCTGACCGCTTGCTCGATAGGTTACTAAAGTACCGTATGTTTGCTGACGAAACTGGCAGGATGAACCTCAACGTTGGCGAAATTGGTGGAGGCGTTTTACTGGTCTCTCAGTTCACGCTGTCGGCCAACACAATGAAAGGCTTGCGGCCTAGTTTTTCGCAGGCAATGCCCCCGGCTGAAGCCAGAGCGCTGTACAACTATATGCTTGACCAGCTTCGTGCATCTCATTCTCCTGTAGCGGCCGGGCAGTTTGGCGCTGATATGCAGGTGGAGCTGATAAATGATGGTCCGGTGACATTTTTGCTGGAATCAGCGTAAGCGGCGATACACCATATGCAGATGGGGAATCCCATCCTCGTCGAAAAGATCACCTTCAACGGCAAAGCCCAGTGATCTGTAAAAGTGCTCAAGGCGAGCCTGCCCGTTAATTCGAACATCATGCTCAGGCCAGCGTGTCAGGTTGTGTTGAACCCCGCGCTGAACCAGTGCTTTACCTACCTGATGCCCTCTGGCCTTAACACTAACGACTATGCGTCCCAATGCACTGTCCGCAAAGCATGCGCCTGGCGCGAGCGCGCGCTGATAAGCCATTAGCTCGTTCTTCTCCCAGCAAAACAGATGTACTGCGCTTTGATCTCGATTATCGAGGTCCTGGTATAGGCATTCCTGTTCCAGGACGAATACCTCCTGCCTCAGTCGCAGCAGCGCATACAATTCGGCGTTGCTTAGTGCTTCAAACTGGCTGATTTGCCATCGATAAGCCATGATTGCGGGTTCCTGTACTGTGCTCACACAGCCGAGAGAGGTTATTTGATCTGGCCTATTCTGCCATGAAAAATTGTGTTGATCGCCAAGAGGCTTTGCGTAGAGTTAGCGGTTTCCAATTGCTACTATAGTGTCCTTCGAAGGGCGGCGATAGCTACGCTTGTTGTCGCAGATTAGATGAGTTGCGCATGAGGATGACGCGTTTTGCGCCGCGCGTAGCGAGATCAAACAGGAATCGGCGATGTTAGCTGACGCAAATCTGACCCAAGACTTCAACTTACTGACCCAGCAATATCGCGAGCTTGTTGAAGCGTTGCTGGGATCTGTGGGTATGACCGGCATACCCCTGGAGATTTCCCCTTCTTCCGCCGGCCACTTCCACGGCTACGATGGCAATCAGTTTTATGTCGTGATCAGCGGCTCTGTCAATGCGTACTATCAGAACAAGATTGTCTGCACGCTAGAAGAGGGTGACATTCTGTTGCCTGACGTGGCGGGTGATAGCGACGCGGAAAGTGCCGTGTACTATCGAAGTGAATTGGGCGCCAGGTTAGATAGCTACCCCGCTCTGGAGTTCTTGCGCCGGGTATTCAATGACCCTACAGCTATTCGCTTATGGAGCAGAGTGCTGGTCACTTACAGCGGCTTGATGCTGCGCATCACGGCCGCCAACGTGCAGGAAGGTATCGCAGCCACACCCGGGTTTGAAAATTTTGCGGCAGGTGACGTCATTATCCGCCAAGGAGCACGCGCTGATTACGTATTTATGCTCTCTGACGGGGTGGCGGAAGTATTGGTAGATGACATTCCAGTTGGGCGGATTGATGAGGGCGAAATATTTGGTGCAATGGCTGCGCTTACCCATGCTGACCGCAGCGCGACGGTTAAAGCGAGAACTGACTGTTCTGTGGTCAAGGTGCCAAAGGAACAGTTTACCGATTTGATAAAAAGCAATCCCACTACCATTCACAGCTTGCTGATCGATATGGCGAATTCCATAGTGAACCTTAACGAGCAGCTTGTTGGTAGGTCTGACGGGCACGGCATTAGTTAATTTGAGCGTGCGTCAAAGCCTGATGGGGTGATCGCTGGTGTGCTCGCTTTTCAGGGCACGACGGCAATAACAGTATATCTGCCAGAAGGCTTCCGATTATCATCAACTAAATTTTGCCAGAACAGAGGTAACTCCCAGGTAATGAGCGACGCGATAAACATTGATAGTGACGGCATAGAGCAGGTCTCGCTCAAGCAGTATGCCGAAAAGGCCTACTTGGACTACTCCATGTACGTTATTTTAGACCGTGCTCTTCCGCATGTTGGGGATGGCCTGAAACCAGTGCAGCGCCGAATCATTTACGCCATGAGCGAACTCGGTCTGAAGGCATCGGCAAAGTTCAAAAAATCTGCGCGCACTGTTGGAGATGTCATAGGCAAGTTTCATCCTCACGGCGATAGCGCAGCCTATGAGGCCATGGTGCTGATGGCACAGGACTTCAGCTATCGCTACCCACTGATCGACGGACAGGGAAATTGGGGATCACCCGATGATCCTAAATCCTTCGCCGCTATGCGTTATACCGAGTCTCGATTGACGGCTTTCTCCGACGTCTTGCTGTCAGAGTTAGGTCAGGGAACCGTCGACTGGATAGCCAATTTTGATGGTACCCTTGAGGAGCCGAGCGTGCTCCCCGCACAGGTGCCAAACGTATTGCTCAACGGGACAACTGGTATTGCCGTGGGCATGGCGACGGACGTGCCTCCCCACAATCTGCGCGAAGTGGTGACGGCAGCTATCCGCCTGCTGGACAAGCCAAAGTCAACGGTACCTGACCTGTGTGAGCACGTACTGGCGCCAGATTTTCCTACCGAGGCTGAAATCATTACCCCGCGAGAAGATATTCTGGCCATGTATGAATCTGGCAGAGGCGCGCTGCGCATGCGCGCCGTCTGGGAGCGCGAGGGCGGCGATGTGATTGTGACTGCGCTGCCACACCAGGTCTCTGGCTCCAGAGTACTGGAGCAGATCGCTGCGCAAATGCAGGCGAAAAAGCTCAGCATGGTGGCAGATTTGCGAGACGAATCCGACCATGAAAACCCAACGCGCCTGGTCATTGTCCCTCGCTCCAACCGAGTCGATGTTGATAGTTTGATGAGCCACTTATGTGCTACGACGGATTTGGAACGTAGCTATCGAATCAATCTTAATATGATTGGTATCGACGGTAGACCAGGGGTGAAGGGATTAAGCCGTATTCTTAAGGAATGGCTTTCGTTTCGGACCGAGA
>JBCDFM010000093.1:0-13570 GCA_039178015.1 Pseudomonadota bacterium | reverse complement strand
TCAGGTGGTGAGTTTGAACGGCAGTTACACGCGCTGGCGCGAAAACCAAGCGTGTTACAAAGTGATGATTATCCTTGAGTGGATGATTTCACAGACGAGCTCTTTGTCCGATTAAGGATCGCCGGTCCAGCGCCCTCGGAGGACAGCTTGTCATCTTCGTTGTAAATGGGGCAATTCTTCATGGACAGACAGCCACAACCTATGCAACCCGTCATTAAATCTCGCAGACGCTCAAGATAGGCAATACGCGCATTCAGTTCTCCCTGCCAACGCCTTGAGAGGTTTTCCCAGTCCTTCGCATTTGGCGTGCGATTGTCCGGTAGTTGTGCAAACGCCTCTTTGATTGCGGCCAGGGAGATACCCATTTTTTGGGCCGCTTTGATGATAGACACCCGGCGCAGTACATCCGCCTTGTAGCGTCGCTGGTTACCGTTGTTGCGCCAACTGCGAATTAAACCCTTGTCCTCGTAAAAGTGCAGCGCACTTACGCTGACACCGGTGCGCTTGGCGACTTTTCCCACTGACCAGTTTGCCTCGGTCATCGCGTTTATCCTCCTAGTTGTGTTTGCTAGCGCAGCAGCTTGTCTAGGCTAGACCGCGAGACTAAAAAAGTGCTTTACCTCAACTTAACTTGAGGTTTTATCATATACGTAAATTCAATGTTGGGAGAAAAAATGATGAATTTGGAACATGTGAACCTGGTGGTGCGAGACCTACCCGGTGCGGTGGAGTTTTACAGGGCTGCATTCCCACACTGGCATGTAAGAGCCGAAGGAAAAGGTGACTGGAATGGAAAGGCGCGGTACTGGATGCATCTGGGAGATGACTACCAATACATCACGCTGAACGACAACGGTGAAGGAGATAATAGAGATCTTGAGGGTCATCAGACCGGGCTGGCGCATTTTGGTTTTGTCATCGATAACCTCGATGCACTGACACAGCGCATGCTGGCTGCAGGCTATTCGATCAGCAGTGAAGGTGCTCAGTCCCCGCACCGTCGAAATATTTACTTTATGGATCCCAATGGCTTTGAAGTGGAATTTGTCCAGTATCTGAGTGACATACCCGAACAGCGAAATGCGACAGCCTGATCAGGCTTTCAACAAACCATCGAACAAATTAAAGGTGACATACCATGAAAATATTAGCGTTTGCCGCAAGCAGTAGCAGCGAATCAATAAACCAGCAGCTTGCGCGCTACACGGCGTCGCAGTTTGAAGGGGCCGAGATTGAAGTGTTGGATATTAATGACTACGAAATGCCGCTATTCAGTGAAGATCGTGAAAGGGAACTGGGTCAGCCGGAGCCTGCAAGACGTTTTTACGCGAAGATAGCTTGGGCCGACGCCTTGATCATCTCTTTTGCAGAACACAATGGCAGTTACACTGCAGCTTACAAAAATCTATTTGACTGGACATCAAGAATAGATCGTAAGGTGTTCCAATCTAAACCGGCGATCTATCTGGCCACTTCACCTGGAGCAGGTGGCGCAGCCAATGTGCTTTCTGCCGCGGTCGCATCAGCGCCACACTTTGGAGCTGAAGTCGCAGCAAGTCTGAGTGTGCCAAGTTTCTATGAGCGCTTTGATGGGTCGACTGGAAACGTAACCGATCCAGAGACAGTGCAAGCTCTGAGGAGGGTGGTAGCAAGGCTGCGCCGCGCGCTCAGTAAAAAAGCGGAGGCTAACTCAGCATTACGTGACGTGGCGGCCTAGGCGGGGCTTGGTTTAGGCTGCTCAATATCATCACGAATCAGGTACTTGTTCACCACCAAGTAGGCACAGGGAACGACGAACAATGTGAGTATGGTGCCCAGCGACATGCCGCCGATGATCACCCAGCCGATCTGATTGCGCGCGATCGAGCCAGCGCCATCTGATAGTACCAGTGGCAAAGCGCCAAATATCATAGCGCAGGCAGTCATGAGAATCGGGCGTAATCGGGTCGCGGCTCCGCGTACGACGGCTGCCTGTACACTGCGACCTTCTGCCAGTAGCGCGTTGGAAAAGTCCACGATCAAGATCCCGTTCTTGCTGATCAAACCTACCAGCATAATCAATCCGATCTTGGTATAGATATTCAGGGTAGTGTCGGTCATATACATCGCAAATAGCGCGCCTCCCAATGCTAGCGGCACGCTGAGCATAACGACCAGCGGATCTAAAAGACTATCAAAGTGAATTGCCAGCAGCAGATAGATCAGCACCAGGGCGATGGTAAATGCTATCGCCAGAGTTGCGCCTGCCTGCAGGAAATCACGCGCTTCGTCCATAAAGTCCCCGCTGTACTGTGGGGGCATTTCGGTATCTACATAGTTCTGCAACCAGGCAATAGCCTCGCTCAAGGTATAGCCGTTGCCGATGCTGGCGGTCAGCGACGCCGATCGCATCTGGTTGAATTGATCCAGACTTTGGGGAATGACGGTCTCTTTGAGATCCACCACGTTATCCAGTGAGATCATTTGCCCGGAGGAGTTTTTTACAAACATTGTATTGATGTCATCCGGATTCATGCGGTATTGATTGGGCACCTGGGGGATGACTTCGTAGCTATAGCCTTCTTTGCCAAAGAACCCTACCACCGGTCTGCCCATCATAGCGTTCAGGGTTATGGCAATGTCATCCACTGCCACCCCTAGCGCTGCGGCCTTCTGTCGGTCAATCACCACCTGTAGCTGTGGTTTGTCAATGCGAAACGTACTGTTTGGGTTGCTAATGCCGGGATATTTGGCAAGCTCCGCAATCAGCTTGTTCAGCTCCAGGCTTAGATCGTCGTAGCCCCCCTGTGTCTTCAGTACAAAGGTGAGCGGCTGTTGAGCACCCCCAGGTACAGTATTCAGTTTGAATGAGAATGCCTGCAAGCCAGGTATTTGAAATACTTCCTCCTGCAGCTGCGCGAGAACTTCATCCTCTGAGCGCTTGCGCTCGTTCTGAGGTTTCAACAGTATCCAGCTGATACTATTCGTAGCACCAAACTGCGGGTTGCCGTTAATCAAGCCCCAGGATTGTGCCTCGGGAATGCTTTTATAAATCTCAATAATGGGTTTGGTGTATTCCTCCAAGTACTCGTAGTTGGAATCGCTTGGCCCGAGACCCAGGGTGTTCAGCGCTCCGGTGTTTTCGATTGGCATTAATTCGGAGGGAATATCATTGAATAGTTTTACAGCGCCGGCGACCAAGCCAACAAACACCAATAGCACCAACCAGCCTGTCTTTAGTACGGTGTTCAGTATTCTGCGATAGCCCAATCGGATTTTTCGAAATTGAGCATCTACTACCTTTGTCAAACGTCCTTGATGGCCTGCGGGCTTGAGTAGATAAGTACACATAACCGGTGACACGAATAACGCAAGAATCCCGGAAATGAGCACCACGAATGACATCGTAAGAGCAAACTCTTTAAACAACGCTCCCGAAAACCCGGGCACAAATGCAATGGGCGCGAAGACGATTGCGACCGCGAGAGTGATTGTTACGATCGCAAACTTCAGCTCTTTTACGCCGGCCAGGGACGCTTGAAATCGAGTCATGCCCTGCTCCATGTGCCGGTGGATGTTTTCCAGCACAACAATGGAATCGTCGACGACTAGGCCGATAGCAAGCACCCATGCCAGTAAGGTCAGCGCATTCAGGCTATATCCCATGGCATACATGATTGCCGCGGCGCCGAGCATCGACAATGGGATCGTGACCAGTGGAACGATGATAGAGCGCAGCGAGCCCAGGAATGCAAAGATTACAATGAAAACAAAGATGCCTGACTCGACGAAGGTTCGGTAGACTTCATCTATTGAGTCTTTGCTGAACTTTGTTACGTTCCAGTTTGGCTCAATATGGAATCCCTTCGGTGCGTCGGCATTGATTTCATCCAGCTTCGCAATAATCGTATCAGCAGTCTGAATGGCGTTAGCTGTGTCGGTGGGGCTTACACCGAGAAACACCGTGGGTTTGTCCTCAGCCACACCACCACTTTCATAGTCCTGAGCGCCAAACTCTGAATAACCTATATCTTTAATGCGCACGAGTCTGTCGCCATCGCTTGCAACGACCACATTGTCAAAGTCCTCTACACTTGCGAGGGACGTCGAGGTCTCTACCTGTATTTTTATTTCCTCGCCATAGAGGCTGCCCGTCGTGGAGCGCAGGTTCTGCGCCTCTAGCGCGTTGTAGACATCCGTTGCACTGACGCCACGAGCGGCCATCTTGTGTGGTAGCAGCCAGACTCGCATGGCGTAATGGCGACCGCCGAACACATTAACCTCATAGACGCCATCAACAGTTTCCAGCCTAGGTATCACAACGTTAGTGAGGTATTCCGTAATCTGCAGCCTGTTGAGCGTATCGCTGTTGCTTTCCAGATATAGAATGCCTGCTGTAGCGCTGGCATTGGGGTCGATCTTTTGCACGACTGGGCTGTTTGTCCCCACCGGGAGTTCCCACATTAAGCCGTCAACGCGATTACTGATCTGGGGTAGAAGAGCGTCGACGTCGGAGCCAATAAAAAACTTGAGCGTGATGACGCTCTGCTCGTAGGTATTGCTCGCCGTCATATAGTCCAGGCCATTCAATCCGCTCAGTGCGCGCTGCATAGGAACGGTAATAAACTCCTCCATCACGCTTGGGCTGGCGCCGGGATAAACCGTGGTGATGGTGACTTCGGAGGTCGGTAACAGCGGGTAGTGGCGCACCGGTAGCTGGTTGAAGGCGAGCGAGCCCATGAGGACGATCAGCGTACACAGACTGATTGCCAGTACGGGTCTTTGTAAGAATTGATTAATTAGCATCGCTGGTATCTGTCTTGGTTGTGGCCTCAGCATCGGAGGTTTGTTCGGCGCCTTCAGCCGTTTGAGAAGCGCTTTGCGCCGGCTGCACAACGCCGCCAGTTGTCTGAGCAGCGCCACTGGACTGTTCCGATGTTGCGTCTGCGGTCGTACCGGCGGCAGTAGACGTGCTATCGGTCGTGCTCGCGCTGGCAGCTGTGGCCTGGGCCGCCGCAGCCGCTTTTTCTGCAACCGAGTTAGAGACTTCCGCGCCGTCCATGACCTTGCGCAAGCCTGCGCTGACGACCTGATCGCCGGCCTTTATATCGCCGCTCACTGCAATATCGCCACCCCGGCGAGTGCCGACTACGAGATTTGTTTTTACCGCCTTGCCATTGACCACTTTGTATACCGTATCGCCGTAGAGAGAATGCATCACGGCAGTCTGTGGAACCGTTAGCACCGGCTCGACATCGTTCAGCGTGAGAGTGACGTTGACATAGCTTCCGGGTAGAAAACTATGGGGAGGTACCTCGGCGCGAACTTCAACGGACCGAGTATCGGAGTCGATCAGCGGATTGACAGCGAAGATCGTTGCCGCAATTCCATCATCGGCATTCCTATCTGACGCCACCGTAACCGCATCCTGTGATGAAACCAGCAAGGCATACTTTTGTGGCACCGGAAATTCCACCCTCAAACGCTCTGAGGACTGCAGAGTAGCTAACTCCTGGTTGACGCCGACCTCATCCCCAACCTGCACCTCTGTAACGCCCATCACGCCGTCGAACGTGGCGTAGGTCGTGGCCAATGCCAGCTGTTGCTGGCTGGTTCTTACCCTCGCTTGGTCTACGTTAAATGCGCTCTGCGCTTGCGTAAACGCTTGCTCGGAAACAGTGCGCTCCGCATACAGCTCCTTCATGCGCTCAAAGGTAAACTTGGAATTCTGCAAGGACGCCTGTGCTTCCGCCAGCTGTGCTTCAATGACTTTTGGGTTGATTTCAAACAGCTTGTCGCCCTTTTTTACGGTAGAACCGGATTGCGCGTGGACCGCAGTGATACGACCTGCAATTTGCGCCCGTAGGGTAATGCCGGAAAACGATTGGATAGTGCCGACCTGGTTGATTTGCGTACCCCATTGCTGCGAGCGCACGGGTGCAAACACCACCTGAGTCGCAACCTGAGGCGGTTTAGCATCGAGTTTAGCCTCTATGGATTCGCGCTTAAGAAAATAGGCAAGTAGGACCAGTGCGGCCAAGATGGCCACCGCAATAATGACCCACTTTCTCGCTTGATTCTTCATCTTAAGGGTTCCCAATAATTAGATTTGACTGGCTAATCCTTTGCAGCCGAGGTGGTTAGCATGTCGCAGAGCGTGCTCAAGTCCATTTGATGGCAGCTCACTGGCCGATTTTTATGTGCTCAAAGTACTGGTCTACGCTATTGATGTCCAGCGATCGATAGGCAATATACCCATCTGCGCGAATCAGGTAGATGCAGGGCGTCAGCGCGGCGTAGCTTCGATGCATGTCACCTTCTTTATCATTTAGGCTTGCATGGTCGGCACTGTAAATTGCATCCGATTGAATGGTCTGCGACACGACTATATACGGCTTCAGCCACAATGCGAAACGCATGGCGGTATCTGCCGCTTGCACGACAAGGTCGGCGGTTTCTCCGCTCCCTGTCCCCGTAAACAAGAGAAGTCGAAACTGGTCATCGGCGGGCAGCTCATACAAAGATGTTAGGGTACCCTTGAACAGAAGACCTTTTGCGTTGGGTGCTTGACTGCCGGGTGTTGGCCCTTCGGCAAACGTTTCTGCAGTATCGAGCGTCAGTCGACTGGCGGCGTAACTCAAATCTACCTGCTGTAGGTGGCGCGCCGCGCCTAACCTTTCTGGCTCCGGCGTGAATAGATGTGAAATGAGTTTATCCCGTTCCACGGCTGACAGGCTTGCGTAGCCCTCCATGGTGTCGGTGATTTCGTGCGTCATGCTAACAACACCGTCTGCGACGGCTTTTCGCTCTTGCTCATAAGTATCCAGCAATTCAGTCGATGCTTTTCCATCTGCGACCAGCGCTAGCTTCCAACCGAGATTCACGGCATCTTGAATGCCTGTATTCATACCCTGTCCGGCCAATAGACTGTGAACGTGGGCAGCATCGCCGGCTAAAAATACGCGACCTTTGCGATAGTCTGGTGCCAGTCGATAGTTGATGTGGAAGTAAGCCAGCCACTGTGGATCAGAGATTCGCAGGTTTGATCGCCCTCGCTCGCTCACTATGGCTTGCAACTGTTCCAGCGAGGGTTGTCCCTCGGTGTCGGCCTCGGGATCCAGGTTGGCTACGATGAATTGACGATTGCCCGGAAGGCGAGTGAATAGAAACAGTTCACCATCATCATGAAAGAAAACATGGCCTTTGTGTGGCGCCAGATCCTCGCCTCCGGCGACTACCACATCGCCGAGGATATAAGGAAAGGGATCAGACTCGCCGGGGAACGCTGTACCTATGAGATGCCTCACTGTGCTATGAGCACCGTCGCACGCGATGACCCAGTCATATTGACAGTGCTCCTCGCGGTTATTCTGGTGTAGCAGGGTGATATTTACACTATCCTCATCCTGCTCGGCTGCGGTCAACGCGATACTGCGTTCCACGGTTATGCCCATGCTTTGCAAATAGCTTTCCATGGTTGTCTCTACGTGTGCCTGTGATTGTGACATGCCGAAGGGGTAGGGGGAGTCGATAGGCTGATGCGGGCTCTCGCCAATTGACTGTCCGTCGCGGTAAAACACCAAACCCTCTTCCGGAATAGATCCAGTGGTCACCTGTTCAGCGATTCCCAGACTCTGAAATATTTCAAGCGTTCTCGAATGCAGCAGGTTCGCGCGCACATGGGGATCAACACCAGCAGATTTGTCAACGCAGCGCACGTCTACACCGCGCCGCGCTAATTCAGCTGCCATCATCAAGCCAGTGGCTCTACCGCCGACTACCAGTACTTTATCCATAGTTATCTCCCCAACGCTGCACTAGCGTAGCCGCTTTGAACCCAAACGATAGCAGTATAGAAACAAAGTAGTGCAGGTTGTAGAAATATGTATTGCAGCAATGTTGCTCGTGGAAGAGCGTATATTCCTTATCCATAATTCCTGCAAAGACTTGCGTTTCTGCGGTTTCATGCAATAACCTAATCCGCAGTCCGAAAACATAACTCCGCAACCAGAAGAGCACCCAGAAATTCCCATGTCCTACTTGCTGTGTCGACTGGCTGGAATTACCTGCTGGGGTCAGAGCTCCTGAAACTGACGGCCTCGCAATTTCCTCTTCCCCGCTCCGTTGAGGGTCGGGTTATGCAACTCTTCTCCAGCGATTTATCGCCCTCGGACGAGCTTGCTATGGACCTGGAGGAGCTATTCAGCTACCTGCGCAGCGTAGATTCAGATCTCCACTACCCCATGGAGGGCGTGCTCGCACAGACGGAGGCAATTGGTGATCCGGCATTGCCGCCGGCATTCCAGCAGGCGACGTTAAGCTGGTTGGATGCAGCGCTGAAGCAGTGGGACTCGCAGTTCGCTCCAGCAGAACCTCTCGCAGGGGAGCTGCGGCGACTACGTCCACTGTTAGCTGCAGTTGCTGTGCAGGATCGTGATTTTTTTATTCCGGGTAAACACCCGCTGCATCAGCTGATGGACGCGGCACAATCCTACGCTGTGGGCTGGCATGCAGAACTTGGGCGAGTCGGCCAAAGCGTCGAAAACGATATTGCTCAAGCTGTGGCTGCCGCGCTGAGATGGTTTGAGGTACCTTCTACGGATCTTGGTATGATCAGCAAGCGCATGCAGGTGAATGCCGATAAGGCGGTAGCACGGGTGGAAAAGATGACGCGGAGATTGGTTGAAACCGAGCGTGGTCGCACCCGCGTTGCACAGTCCAAGCGCCGTGCGGCTGAAATGATTAATGCTGAGATGGCGCATGATGACGTACCCACGGAATTGGGTGAGTTTTTGAAAGGCCCTTGGTATGACAGTGCCCAGCTCGTGTTATCGAAATACGGCGAGCAGTCGGAAGAATGGGGGCAGATGAAGCTCACCACGGTTCAACTCTTGCGATCTGTGCAGCGAGATGCGAGCGAGGGTTTCCATTCTAGCGATGTACCACCTTCCCATGACGATGAAGTTGGCGAGTTGCCCAAACGCATTGCGATGTGGCTACTCAGTTTGCAGCACGATGAGGTCGCGACCGGCCAGGTGCTCGCTACGATTAGTAGTCTTCACGCAAAGCTGTTGCGTGGTGAACCGATACAGCGACACACCATCACACCTATTCCGGTTAACCGTTTATCCGCGACAGACGCTGCGGTGGCAAAGTCGCTGCATGGAATCGAAGAGGGACAGTGGCTAAGTATGCCCTTTGACAAGGGGCAACCGATACGTGTCATGCTGGCGCTGTGCATGCGTGAGCAACAACAGCTGTTATTTACCAATCATGCCGGCCTCAAGGTTGCCCAACTGGGCTTTGACGAATTCGCCCGGCTGGTAGCCGCCGGCGAGGCAGTGCCGCTAGATAGTGGCTTCAGTTTCAGTCGCGCTCTGGCTGGCGCCGTCGGTCTTGTCACGCAGGATGATGTGGATGAATTCACCGGTGTGGCGGCACAGCGCGCGCGCGAACGCCAACTGGCTCAGGAGAAGGCGGCGCGGGAACGCGAGCTAGCAGCGCAGCAGCGCGCAAAGCGAGAAGCCGCGGAGCAAGAACGTGTTCGTCGCGAACAAGAAGAACGCCTGCAAGCGCAGCGCCAGCGTGAACTTGCCGAGCGTCTCCAGCGCGAGAGAGAAGAGGCCGAGCGACGCAGGCGAGAAGAAGCCGAGTTGGACAAAGCACGCCTTGAACGCGAGCGGGAGGAGGCGCAGGCCTACCAGCATCGCTGGCTTGCGCTGACCAAGGGGTTTGTGAAGAGCGACAGTGTTCAGGCGCGACAGCTGAAAGACAACCTGGAAGACGAAATGCAGGTTGACTATGACAGCCCTGCCGCAATCATTCCCCGCTATGCATGGCTGGGATTTCGCGATGGCGATGAAGACGATATTGTACTGGCTCGTTTGGCGGTGCATTTACCTGAGAGTGGCACCTACGTGTTTGTTGATCGACTTGGAGCTCGAGTGCGCGAGCTCAGCGGCGATGAATTGGTGATCATCCTGACGCGAGGGTTGATTGATATAGTCGAGTCGCGCTCGAGATTTATGGAAGACCTGGCCCAATTCCAAAAAGAAGAGACCCTTGAGAGCTAGCGTGGTAGAAACTTGATGGTCGACGTCACGAACACAGACGAGGAGCCGCTTCGTCGCTATCTGCGATTTCCAGTGCAGGCGACGGTGTTTATTGAGCTAGTGGCTCCACAATTTGGTAGCAATGAGTCTGCAACTATAGTGCGTTGCACCACAATAGAAGTGTCCCGATATGGCTTGCGCGTGGCCGTCGACCGTGAGCTGCCTGTGGGTGCCATCCTGCAGCTTGCCTTGGAGTTGGCTGATTCACAGAACAATCTGTTCTTGGTCGGGGAGGTAGCCTGGAGTGGGCCGGTCCCCGGAACGGAGGGCCAGTCCGCCTGGGCAGCCGGCTTCTCCCTGTTTGACGAAGCCGATATGGCGGACTGGACGAGGCTTCTCAACGCACTCGAGCAAGGTTCTGTCCTTTGATTAGCCGTTGAACTTGCTGATACTTAACTGCGGCGGTTTTTTTAGATGGACTTGCGGCATGACCATGGTTGCGGCACTCTACCCCGTCCTCTAATAACAGGGCCGTGTCATATGCCCAAAACAGTTCGGAATGTTGCCTGCAGGCAGTGGTGTTTTGCATCTCTCAGCCTGGTTGTACTGAGCGCCTGTACTGAGACCGCACCGCCGCCACCTCCCCCGCCGCAAATCGAAGTCGTGGAGGTGCTTGAGCGAAGTACCGACATCACCCAGGACTATGTTGGCCAAACCTTAGGTTCAACCGATATTCCGATCAGGGCGAGAGTAGAAGGCTTTCTCGAGTCAAGAAACTTTACAGAGGGCCGGGCAGTAACCAAGGGCCAGCTGCTTTACACCATTGATCCAAGGCCCTACCGGGCTCAGGTAGTGGCTGCAGAAGGACGCCTGGCTGAGGCAAAGACCCAGCTGTCCAAGGCCAGCGCAGATTTGGAACGTATCAGGCCCCTGGCAGAGATGAAGGCGGTGAGTCAGCAGGATCTTGACGCTGCGGTATCGCAAAGAGATGCTGCCCAGGGCGCACTACAGGCTGCCGAGGCCGATCTGGAATTGGCCAACATCGAGCTTGGTTATACGAACCTCTACGCGCCAATCGACGGTTTTATCGGCATTTCAGCCGCCGAAGTGGGCGAGTTTGTGGGCGCTTCTCCAAATCCTGTTGTACTCAACTATGTCAGCCTGAATGATCCGATTCGTGTGCGCTTCTCAATTAACGAGCGAGACTATTTGCGATTCAGTCGAGCTGTTGCTGAGCAACGCAGGCAGGGCCGTGACCCAACCTTGGATCCCGATAAAGGTTCGGGTGTTCAATTGATACTGGCCGATGGCTCTATCCACGATCATACCGGGCGTATCGTGGCGACCGATGCCGCAATTAACCCTGAAACCGGGACATTTACGATAGAGGCTGATTTCCCGAACCCGGACAGCATTGTGATTGCCGGTCAGTTCGCGCGGGCGCGGGTTGTGGTAGACAACCGCCCCGAGGGTCTGCTCATTCCCCAGCGCGCTGTTTCTGAGCTCCAGGGCGGATATCGGGTGTTTGTGATTGGCGACGACGGCAAGGTGGAGATGCGACCTGTGGAGCTCGGTCCGCAGGTCGGGCGCATGGTTCTGGTAAATTCCGGTGTGCAGGCCGGTGAACGCGTCGCGATAGAGGGGCTGCTTTCCCTCAGGCCCGGCATGACGGTGCAGCCATCGCTCACTGAGTTCGATAGCTCGGCGCCAGCCGAGAACCAAGTTCAGGGCTAGATAATGGCGGAGTTTTTTGTTCGACGCCCCATCGTAGCGATGGTGATCGCGATCATTATCGTGATTCTCGGTCTGGTGGCGCTAGGGCGGCTGCCGATTGCGCAATACCCCGAAATCACGCCACCTGTGGTTCAGGTTTCCGCAACCTACTCAGGTGCCAATGCCATCAGCGTTGAACAGTCTGTCGCCACACCTATCGAGCAAAAGGTAAATGGTGTGGAGGACATGATTTACATGGATTCCACCAATTCCAGTGACGGCACAATGTCACTAAGCGTGTCGTTTGAGGTGGGCACGGATTTAGACATGGCGAACGTGCTGACTCAAAACCGTGTGTCAGAAGCGCAGGCTTCGCTACCGGAGGAAGTGAAGCGCCTCGGCGTGACGGTAAAAAAGAAGCTGTCCTTCCCGCTGTTGCTGATTTCGTTGGTCTCGCCGAATGGCACCTACGATGAGACCTTCCTTACGAACTACGCAACCATCAACATGGTGGACGAACTAGCGCGTATTCGCGGTGTTGGTCTTGCCGAGGTTTTGGGAGGAAGCGTCACTGAATATGCCATGCGGATCTGGATAAGGCCGGATCAACTCGCCAAGCTGAACCTCACGGTACCCGACATTACCAACGCCATTCAGCAACAGAATGTGCTGGTACCGGCTGGTAAAATTGGTGGTGAACCCGCACCCCCGGGTACTGAATTTACCTATACGGTGAACACGGGTGGGCGCTTCTCGACGCCGGAGGAGTTTGGAGAGGTTGTGCTGCGAGCTGATCCCGATGGCTCCCAGGTCTTGTTAAAGGATGTTGCGAGAATTGAGCTGGGTAGTCAAAACTACCTGTATAACGTACGCCTCGACGGCAAACCGTCTGCGTTGCTGCAGGTGTTTCAGCTACCGGACGCGAACGGACTCGATGTCGCAGAACAAGTCTTTGCAACCTTGGAACGGATCTCCCAGGACTTTCCAGACGACATTGAATATGTGGTCTCGCTGGACACAACCAAACCCATCACTGCGGGTATACGTGAGATTGTCATCACGCTGTTTCAGGCAGTCGCCCTGGTTATTCTGGTCGTGTATATCTTTTTGCAGAATGCCCGCACAACCTTAATTCCCACGCTGACGGTACCGGTATCTCTAATCGGGGCGTTTGCCGTGTTTCCATTGATGGGGTTCTCGATCAATACGCTCTCGCTACTCGGCCTGGTATTGGCCATCGGTATCGTGGTGGATGACGCGATTGTTGTGGTAGAGGCGGTCACCGCCAAAATGGAAAAGGGCATGAGCGCGAAGGATGCCACGGTGGAAGCCATGAGGGAGGTATCCGGCCCTATTGTCGCCACCTCGCTCGCATTGATCGCCGTATTTGTTCCGGTTGCCGCCATGGGTGGTATCACCGGTCGCCTATATC
Organism: Pseudomonadota bacterium; assembly: GCA_039178015.1. Classification (GTDB taxonomy): domain Bacteria; phylum Pseudomonadota; class Gammaproteobacteria; order Pseudomonadales; family Halieaceae; genus JARRPM01. The sequence continues at coordinate 394 of JBCDFM010000093.1, read as the reverse complement.
AGCAGTTTGCGATTACGATCGCCATCGCAGTCGCTATTTCGTCTATCAACGCGCTGACGTTAAGCCCTGCGTTGGCAGCGTCGTTGTTGAAACCACCTGGGGAACAGAAGAGCGTTCTCGACAAGTTTTTTCACTGGTTTAACCGCTGGTTCCAGATCGCCACCGATAAGTTCATGGTGTTAACGGCATTCTTTACGCACAAAATCATGCGCGCAGTGATTTTATTGGTGTTTCTTGTGGGTGGTGTGATTCTGCTGTTCAGGATTGTTCCGGGGGGCTTTGTACCGGAGGAGGATCAAGCCTATATCATGGCCGGACTGATTATGCCTGATAGTGCGTCGCTGCAGCGCACCGATGCGGTGATGCGGGAGGTGGAGGACATCATTGCCGGCTA
>JBCDFM010000092.1:0-13872 GCA_039178015.1 Pseudomonadota bacterium | reverse complement strand
TCCGAGGATATTGGCTCAGCTCAGGAAGGTGGTGATTTGGGCTGGACCATGCCAGGCCAGATGGTGCCGGAGTTTCAACAGGCCATGGACGCCACGGCCGTCGGCGAAATGTCTGACCCAGTGCGTACCCAATTCGGCTGGCACGTGTTGCTTGTAGAAGACCGACGCAATGAAGATATGTCATCTGAGGCCACGCGGCAGAAGGCCGCCGAGTTCCTGCACTCACGCAAATACCAGGAAGAGCTTGACGCATGGCTGCAGCAGATCCGGGATGAAGCCTTCGTGGATATCAAATAACACGTGAGCCCTTGTCAGCGGATTCTGATCACCCCGGGTGAGCCCGCAGGTATCGGTCCTGACATCGTTGCAATGGTCGCCCACAATGATTGGGATGCCGAACTGATCGCTGTCGCCGATCCTTCATTACTTCAGTCGCGTGCGGCAATGCTCAAGCTTCCACTCACACTGCGCGAACTCGATCTAGCAGACGCCCCGATGCCGCATCGCGCCGGCACGTTGCCTGTGATCCCTGTGACGATGGGCGCTACAAGCCGTCCAGGGGTGCTCACACCCGATAACGCACCCTATGTCATGCAGACGCTTGAGCGGTCTGTCGAGTTGTGCCAGCAGGGAGTCACCGCTGCATTGGTAACTGCGCCGGTGCAAAAATCCATCATTAACGAGGCGGGAATTGCATTCACGGGTCACACCGAATTCCTGGCCGAAAAGACTCGATGCTATCGCGTGGTGATGATGCTGGCCACTCCAGGCATGCGCGTCGCGCTGGTAACCACGCACCTGCCTCTCGCTGACGTCTCTAGAGCGATTACACGGCCTGTGCTGCACGAAACCCTTACGATTATGGCGAGTGAACTCAGGGCTCGCTTTGCGCTCAATCGGCCGCGAATCGCGGTGCTGGGTCTTAACCCGCATGCCGGAGAAAGTGGTCATTTGGGGCGAGAAGAAATTGAGACGATTGTGCCTGTCTTGGACGAGCTGCGCGCCGGTGGCATGCAGTTGCTTGGACCGCTGCCAGCGGACACTGCATTCAACCCGAAAGTACTAGATCAATGCGATGCTGTACTTGCCATGTATCATGACCAGGGCCTGCCGGCTCTGAAGCAGGCTAGCTTTGGTAAGGCGGTTAATATCACCTTGGGCCTGCCGTTTGTTCGCACTTCGGTCGACCACGGCACGGCTTTGGATCTGGCAGGTAGCGGCGACGCGGACTGCAGCAGTTTGAAAGCTGCACTACTGCAGGCCATTACAATGACCCTGCCCGCCCCCTAGCGCCCCCTGTTCTTTGGCGGCATCGCATCACCCATACTATGGCGGTAGACGCGCATGACCTCTCTGGGCTCTCCCTCTGCCACGATTCGACCTGCATCCAGGTAGATTGCACGACTACATATGCGCCTGATCTGGGCCTCCATGTGCGACACAAAGACGACCGTCTGATCGCTCTTGATGCGCTTCCTCATCGCCTGGGCCGCTTTTTGCCTGAACTGAGCGTCGCCTACGCTCAACACTTCGTCAATTAGCAGAATATCAACATGCGTTTTTAGCGCGGTTGTGAAACCTAAGCGAGCACGCATACCGGACGAATAGGTTTTAACGGGTTCTTCAAAAGAATCCCCCAGCTCAGAAAATGCCTTAATGTCCTCAAGATGCGATTGCGCCTCTTCCTCACTCGCGCCTTGCAACATCGCTGCCAGCCTGGCGTTATTGCGCCCAGATAGATCAGGCCGAAAGCCCAGGCCCAGCGTAAGCAGTGCACAGGATTTGCCAGAGCGCTGGTAAACCTTGCCACTGGTGGGCGCTAGAATTCCTGACATTAATCGCAACAGCGTGGATTTACCGACGCCATTGCGACCGATAATTCCCAATGTCTCACCCTCGTAAACCTCAAGCGACACTCGGTCGAGCACATGGTGGGAGCCGTGGTCAAACTGTTCACGCCCCGAGTGGTAGCTCAAAGAAACGTCATCCAGAGCCAGCATAACTGCTTCGTGATCTGCACTCATTAGCTGAGCACCTTAAGGGCTAGGAATTGACTGTAGCGACGTATATACCAAACCATGAGTGCCATCAGCACGACGGAGCCGATCGCTATCAGCCCAAGGTGAAGCCAATCCGGGGCACTCGCGTGCATCAGTATCTGCCGGTATGCGTCCAACATAAACGCCAGTGGGTTGACCGCCATCACCAGCTCTGACTTTTGTGGATCACCAAGATCTCTTACATCCCAGAAAACACCGGAGGTAAACAGTAGAAAGGTCATTGCCAGGGTAATGATCATACTGAAATCACGCATCAGGCAAACAAGGCAGGCGCCGACAAAGGAACAGGCCACAATCATCAGATAATTCACCAAGATGACCGGCACAAGGCAAATCCATGTCCAGGAGGCGCTGTAACCGCTCGTCAAAAGGAATACCAGCAACAGGGCAAAGACTGCGACCTGACGATAAAGGCCTTCCTGTATCACGGCCATCGGAAACAGAGTCTTGGTAACGTTGATCCGACCGATCAGACCTTTGTTCGCCACCATGCTGTTGGACGCCTGGTTTACCGACTTCGAAAACCAGATGAAGGCCAATTTACCGCACATCAGAAACACCAGAAAATCCGCCCGCCTTGAATCCAATATCAGGTCAAATACCACGTAGAACACCGCGACATAGAGCAGTGGTTCCAGCAGCCACCATAAATAACCGAAGTAATAACGTGCGGCGTCAGCACGTAAAGACATACGCGCCATGGTATCCATCAGTCGAAGATATTGCGGCAGGGGCATCAGGCAGGTGATTTTGGCTTCCTTTTGTGCGCGGCATTCTATCAAAGAGCCGCCACCGCTGTAATGCTGCGACACATCCCTTGGAGAGGTTGGTGAGAACTCTCACCCCATCACACAGCCGCCGCGCTACAATAATCAACATGAACAAACCCCGACCTCGTGCACGCAAGCGCTTTGGCCAGAATTTCTTACAGGATGAAGCGATCATTGACCGCATCGTTGATGCCATCCATCCACTGCCAGAAGATCATGTTGTCGAGATCGGGCCGGGGCAAGGTGCCATGACCGAACCCCTGGCGCGCTCTGGCGCGCGACTCGATGTGATAGAACTGGATCGGGATCTCGTGCCGGGACTGTTGGCGGCCTTCGCACTAAACCCGCAATTCACGCTGCACAAAGCCGATGCCTTGAAGTTCGAATTTGCATCGCTCGGGACAGTGTCGCAGCCCCTGCGCGTCGTGGGCAACCTGCCCTACAACATTTCAACACCTCTGATCTTCAAATTGCTGGAGAGCGCTTCCGTCATCAGTGATATGCACTTCATGCTGCAAAAAGAGGTGGTGGATCGTATAGCCGCCACTCCCGGCAGCAAGGAATGGGGGCGTTTGGGCATTATGTGTCAGTATCAGTGTGCAGTTGAAAAGCTGTTTGAAGTGCCGCCTGAGGCATTTTCACCCCGACCCAAAGTGCAGTCTGCCATCGTGCGTCTAACACCCTGGCGGCAATCGCCCTGGCCACCCTGCGATAAGGCTTTATTGCGAGAAGTCGTGCAAATCGCATTCGCTCAACGTCGTAAAACCTTGCGCAATAACCTGAAAGGGCTTATAGATACCTCGGCCCTAGAGGCATTAAACATAAACCCCGGCGCTCGAGCAGAAACCCTTGGACTATCCCAATTTATAGAGATTACGACGGCCATCCATGGATGATTCAACTTTCCCAACCGACAACGCCAGCGACGTCGCAGTGACAGTGGTGACAACATACCTGCCCGGTCACTCCAAACCCGAGCAAAACCAATTCGTGTTCGCCTACACCATCACTATCAGCAACAGTGGCGATGTGCCTGTGCAGCTACTGTCGCGGCACTGGATTATCACGGATGCCGACAACGAAGTGCAGGAGGTGCGCGGGGAGGGTGTCGTGGGCGAACAGCCGGTGATCCCGCCGACTAAATCTTTTCGCTATACCAGCGGAGCCACCCTGGCGACGCCGGTAGGCTGCATGGAGGGAAGCTACACCATGGTGAGATGTCTATCCGAAGATCAGGAATCCCTAGCCACCGGGCAATTCGAAGTACCTATACCGGCGTTTTCCCTACACACTCCGACCGCTGTTCACTAGCACAGCGCGAGAGCCAGCCACCTTTGAGTACCTACGTCGTAGGCGATATTCAGGGCTGCTTGAAGCCGCTTAAGCGGCTGCTAAAAGAGGTTTCCTTCAACGCTGATAAAGACATGCTGTGGTCGGTAGGCGATATTGTCAATCGAGGACCTCACTGCCTAAAAACACTGCGCTTCATGCACGCGATGCGCGATAACCTGGTAATGGTGCTTGGCAACCACGATCTGCATCTACTGGCGGTGGCAGCGGGAGTGAAAGATCAGGGCCGAACAGATACATTTCGCAAAATACTGAAAGCACCAGATCGGGACACGCTGTTAACCTGGTTACTGCACCGGCCGCTAATTCACCACGAGGTGGAGCACACGCTGGTGCATGCCGGTATACCCCCGCAGTGGTCGATATCTCAGGCGGTGGCAAGAGCACGTGAGGTCGAGCGAGTCTTGCAAAGTTCTGACTGCATCTCCTTTTTCAAAAACATGTACGGCAACGATCCACTGCTCTGGTCAGATGATTTAAAGGGTATGGCCAGGCTACGACTCATTACCAACTATCTGACAAGAATGCGCTTTTGCACACGTGACGGGGTACTCGATTTGCTTAGCAAGGGTCCAAGACCCGACCTGGGTTCGCGCAAAGTATCAGCCTGGTTCAGTCATCCCAATCGCAAAACCGCCGACGACAAAATTGTGTTTGGTCACTGGGCATCTCTGGAAGGCAAAACCGACAACCTCAACGCTATCGGCCTGGATACGGGCTGCGTTTGGGGCGGCGCTTTGACCCTCTATCAGCTGGAAACGGGTCGGCGTACGCGGTGTGACTGCGAAAATGGCCGCTGTAAAAAGGCTAAAGTGACCGTATCCGCCAAGGTGAAGCGCTAGTGGAAGTATTTCTGGTAGGTGGTTGGGTGCGCGATCAACTGCTGGGATATCCCAGTGCAGAGCGCGACTGGGTGGTGGTGGGCGCGACTCCACAAGATTTACTGGATAACGGCTATCAGCAGGTCGGCAAGGACTTTCCCGTGTTTTTGCATCCAGAAACGAAGGAGGAGTATGCGCTGGCCAGGACCGAGCGCAAGCAGGGCCATGGCTACACAGGCTTTGACATCGATTGCGATCCCTCGGTCACGCTAGAGCAGGACCTGCTGCGACGCGATCTCACCGTCAACGCAATGGCGCGGGCGAATAACGGCAAGCTCATTGATCCTTATGGAGGTCAACGCGATCTCGAGGCCAAAGTACTGCGCCACATCTCCGACGCCTTTGTAGAAGATCCACTGCGAGTGTTGCGCACTGCGCGCTTTGCAGCGCGCTATGCTCATCTGGGGTTCACCATAGCACCGGATACGCTTGCGCTGATGAGAAGTCTAGTTCAGCAGAACGAGTTGGCGTATTTACCCGCAGAGCGAATTTGGAGGGAGTTGGCCAGCGCGATGCAAGAGCGCAGTCCGGAAGTGTTTATCGAGGTTCTACGCGAGTGTGGAGCGCTCGCGAGTCTGATACCAGAAATCGATGCCCTGTTCGGTGTGCCGCAACCAGGCGAGCACTATCTCGAGGTCGATACCGGCAGACACACCTTGTTAACCCTGCGCCAGGCTGCCGCGTTGACCGATAAACCGGAGGTCCGCTTTTCCATACTGCTGCAGGATCTCGGCAAGGGCACCACACCCGCAGAGGAGTGGCCACAACACCTTGCATACGAACGTCGAGGCCTACAGCTGGTCAAAACGGTTTGTCTACGATTGAGAGCGCCAGTGACATTTCGCGACTTGGCCATGATTGTCTGCGAATATCACACGCTGTGCCACCACGCGCTGGAACTACCAGGTAAAACCCTCTTGAAACTGCTGCACGGCACAGATGGCTTGCGCAAGCCAGAGCGGTTCGAAGACTTTCTCCTGGCCTGTGAAGCCGATGCCCGGGGAAGACAGGGACTAGTACAACCCACCTATCCACAGGCGGACTATATGCGCCGGGCTCTATCAGTAGCGCAGGACGTCAGTGCGGCAGATTGTGAAGGCCAAGATATCCAGGGCAAGGCACTGGGAAAGGCGATAGAAGCGGAAAGAGTCCGCCGTCTGGACGCGCTGCGGCTCGCCAGCGGCGTTTAAAACTGAGGCCGTAAAACCACGCTACAGCGGTGTACCTCGCCAGACAAAGTCGACTTTATGCAGGGATTGTGACGCCTGATCATACTCCTGCCACAATGCTGCGTAGGTTTTGCCTACCTCAGGGTGACTTTCATGACCGGCAACCTCAGCCAGAGGGCATAGTACAAAAGCGTTTTCTAGAATCTCTGCTCGTGGTAGCTCAACACCTTCGACACAGCCCGTGAGATTCCCGTGTGTCAGGATATCAATGTCTAACTGCCGCGCACTAAATCGGGTGGCATTGACAGGCCGGCCATAAGCGTATTCAACGGCACGCAACTTTTGCTGTAATTCACCCGGGCTGAATGCCGTATCAACACCCGCCACAAGATTGAGGAAGGGTGACCCCTCAAACCCGACCGAGCGGCTGTCGTATACCGAGGAGAGCAGCATCTCGCCAAACAGTGCTTGCAGTGCGTCCAATCCAGCCGCGATATGATACTCGCGCTGGATGTTACTTCCCACGCCCAGATAAACCCGCGCCATCAAGGCTTCCGTCCACGTTCGATTATCACGCCGACGGCGTCGGCCTGAGCTACAGCGCCGGGCTTGGCCAGGCTCAGGCGCAACCAGGAAACCGAAAACTCAAGCAGAATCAGTTGCGCTACCTGTTCCGCCATCGTCTCAATAAGCTGAAAGTGATTATTCTCAGCGAAAGCAATCACCCGTTGCGATATGGCAGCGTAATCAATCGCGTCCTCTATGCAATCATTCATCGCCGCCCGGTGATTGTCACTGGCAAGCTCAAGATCAAACACCAGTTGTTGGCGTATTTCTCGCTCCCATGGATAAACGCCGATAACGGTGGAGACAGTCAGGGCGCGGATATATACCCTGTCCATTAGGTTGGCTGGCTGGCCGACAGTGGCGGCAGCTCCTCCATGGGCCAACGCGGGCGCACAGACACCCCCTCACCATCGAGCTGACCGGCCTGCAGTCGCTGAGCACCGGCATAAGCGATCATGGCCCCGTTGTCCGTACAATAGCGCAGCCCGGGATAGAAAACGCGACCACCCTCCTTCGCAAGAGCCGCATCCAGCTGTCGACGTAAATTGACATTAGCGCTAACGCCACCGGCAATCACCAGGGTGTTCAAGCCCTCCTGGCGCAGGGCTCGCCGGCACTTGATTACCAGCGTCGCCACCACCGCCTCCTCAAACGCCAGAGCAATATCGGCCTTATCCTGCTCACTCAGCTCGCCCTCCTCGCTGCATGCTGCCACGGTATTAAGGGTGTAGGTTTTGAGTCCGCTGAAGCTAAAATCCAGACCAGGGCGATTGACCATCGGACGGGGGAATTCAAAACGATCCCTGTCGCCGTTGATGGCCAGTCGGGCAATATGCGGTCCGCCTGGATAAGGCAGCCCAAGCATTTTTGCCGCCTTGTCGAACGCCTCACCCGCCGCATCATCCACCGATTCACCCAGCACGCGGTATTGCCCGATGGCATCCACTCTGACCAGTTGTGTATGACCCCCGGATACCAGCAGTGCAACGAAGGGGTATTCTGGATGTTCATTTTCCAGCATAGGCGCCAGTAAATGACCTTCCATATGGTGCACGCCAAGGGCGGGCACACCCCAACCCCAGGCCAAGGCGCGGGCCAACGTGGCGCCAACCATCAGTGCCCCAACAAGGCCGGGACCGGCTGTGTAGGCCACGCCATCAATATTCGCAGCATCGCAATCAGCTTGAGACAGCACTTCGTCAATTAGCGGCAACGCCTTGCGGATGTGGTCGCGAGAGGCAAGTTCAGGTACCACACCGCCGTATTCAACGTGAATATCCACCTGACTAAATAAAGCGTCCGCCAGCAGACCCTGCTCGGTGTCATACAGCGCAATACCGGTTTCGTCACAGGATGTTTCCAAACCAAGAATTAGCATCATCCAACCCGCTTTCGGTGAGCTGCGAATCATACTGGTTGAGACCCCTGCTACACCAGCGATTTAGCGTCCCAAAGCCGCGTGATACGGGGTTTTGACGCCTTTGCAAATCACTCTGGATAACGCTAGAATGCGCGCCCTTTAAGGGTCTGAGCCTGCAGGGCTCGGCATCCCAGAAATCGATTAGCGACCAACAACGGATGAGGTGTAAATGCCGCATATCAAGATCAAAGAGAACGAACCCTTTGACGTAGCCCTGCGCCGCTTTAAGCGCTCATGTGAAAAGGCGGGTGTTCTGGCCGAAGTACGCAAGCGTGAGCACTACGAGAAGCCGACCACCGTACGCAAGCGCGCAGGCGCTGCGGCTGTCAAGCGTCACCTGAAAAAACTCTCACGAGATAACCGCAAGCGCGTACGCCTTTACTGAATCGGAGTTATTCAAATCCGATGAGCGCAGAACCGCTTAAGGCTACCATCACGGCAGCCATGAAGGTGGCTATGAAAGCCCGAGACAAGGAACGCCTCGGTATCCTCAGACTCATTCTGTCTGAATTCAAACGCATTGAAGTTGATGAGCGCATTGATGTCGACGATGCGCGAGCATTGGCGGTGCTGGATAAAATGGTCAAACAGCGCCGCGATTCGGCCGAGCAATACCTGCAAGGTGGCCGTGCAGAGCTGGCGGCGCAGGAAAACTTTGAAATCAGTGTCATCCAGGAATTTCTTCCGCAGCAACTCAACGAGGATGAGCTTGTTGCACTTATCGAGGAAGCAATCGCAGCCAGCGGCGCACAGGGCATGCAGGCCATGGGACCTGTCATGGGTCAACTAAAGCCCAAGCTGCAGGGACGCGCCGATATGGCGGTGGTCAGCCAGCTGGTAAAAACGCGACTGACCGCTTAGAGACGCGAGACTTCAAAGCCGTCGCGTCACTGTCCGCGCACTGTACATGTCACACCCCAGGCCGCGAACCCAGGCACACAAGCGCCATCAATCGACGCAATATATGCAAGACTAAACTTTCGCGACCGGTCATGGTTCAATGGCCTGCTTATCACCGCTTATCAAGATCTCCATGCCCGGACGTATACCGCAAGCTTTCATCGACGACCTGCTGGAGCGGCTCGATATTGTTGAGGTAATCGACAAGCGAGTGAAACTGCGAAAGACCGGCAAAAACTACTCTGCGCTGTGTCCATTTCACGAAGAAAAAACGCCATCTTTTAGCGTCAATGCGGATAAACAGTTCTATTACTGCTTCGGCTGCGGCGCCACTGGCAACGCCATTGGCTTCGTCATGGAATATGAAAACCTCGACTTCCCAAGGGCTGTAGAATCTCTAGCCAGTAGTGTCGGTTTGCAGGTACCTCGAGAGCCAAGGGCCGGGGATGCACAGCGAGATGCGCAAGAGCAGACCAACAAAGCCCTGTACGCCATGATGGACGAGTCCGCTAAATTCTATGGCGTGCAGTTGCGCCGACACCCTGAAGCCCAGCGCGCGATCAATTACCTCAAAAGCCGCGGCCTGACCGGTGAAGTAGCGAAGCAATTCAATCTGGGCTTCGCCCCACCGGGTTGGCACTCCCTGCAAGAAGCATTGGGGACAGATGAAGCACAGCAGTCCGTACTAAAAGACTGCGGCATGCTGGTAGAAAACGACGCGGGCAGAGTCTATGACCGTTTTCGCGACCGGGTGGTATTTCCTATACGGGATCAGCGCGGTCGCGTAGTCGCTTTCGGCGGTCGGGTGTTGGGGGATGACAAGCCCAAATATCTGAATTCACCAGAGACAGACATCTTCCACAAAGGGCGCGAGCTCTATGGCCTCTATGAAGCGAAAGCCGCAAATCGCAAGCTATCTCACTTAATCGTAGTGGAAGGCTATATGGATGTCATCGCGCTCGCCCAACATGGCATTAACAACGCTATCGCGACCCTAGGGACAGCGACCAGTCAAACCCATGTCCAGAGAATTTTCCGTTTATGCCCCGAGGTGGTGTACTGTTTTGATGGGGACAGCGCTGGACGCCAAGCGGCTCAGCGCGCGATGGAGTCCACATTGCCTTGTATGGAAGATGGACGCCAAGCCCGCTTCTTGTTCCTGCCCGAAGGCGAGGATCCGGACACGCTGATACGTAAGCTCGGTGCCGAACATTTTTCGGGATTGGTTGCGAATGCCTTACCGCTTGAAGAGTTTTTGTTTGAGGCTGTTGGCGAAGGGCTGGATACGGATAGAGCGGAGGGCAAGGCCCGCCTCAGCAAACTGGCTCTACCCTATTTGCAACAGCTGCCTGTCGGTATTTACCGGCAGCTGATGTTTCAGGCACTGGCGAAGCGCACTGGCGTAGCAGTAGATAGCCTTATGCAACTGCTACCGGAGCCTGCGCCTGCGCGGTTGCCAGAGGAACTAGATCACTCAGTGGATCAGCAAGTACCTGCTACTGCACCAGGACCAGGACCAGGACCAGGACCAGGATTGTCCAACCTATCACCAGACGTCGGCGCAATAGGCTCCGAATACGCCAGCCTGGCGGAGGCGGCAATTACACTGCTGCTGCACCAGCCGGAGATTGCCAAACTGGCGGATCCCGCTGTACTCGCTGAATTGGATGGCAGAGAAATGGTTCTGTTGCGCGAGCTGCTCAGCTTGCTTGAGCGGCGGCCCGAGTCCAATACGGCAATGCTGTTAGGCCACTGGTATGGTACCCCAGAAGGTCAGTTGCTCAACCGGTTAGCCGAACAAGAACGACTTATTCCAAGTGCAGGTATCGAACAGGAGTTCAGTGACATTCTCTCCGCTCTGGCTCGCGCGCCGCAGCAGAGCCGTTTGGCTGAGCAGGTCGACAAACTGAAAGACACCAACTACGCTGATGTCAGTGAGCTGGAAAAACAGCGACTACGAGAGCTGCTTCGGGAGAAGCTGCGACGGGACGCAGGGCGGATAAAGCCCGATTAAGATTCAGCGGTAAATGACACCCTAATTGCTGCGAAAATCCGCGATATTGCTGCTTGACTTAGTAAATTGCGCCCCCATCTCTCGATAAGTGGCAAATTGCCGGATATCCCGGTCAAATTCCCCCAGACTTCACGATAATATCAGGCACATGAGTAGTTTAGGTGCCCTCTTCCGGTTATAATCGCCGGCTAATTTTTTTTTGTATCTCAAGGTGCAGGTATCCGCTTGATGAACGACGTCGTAAAGCAACAATCCCGACTCAAAGACCTGATCGCCAAGGGCAAGGAACAAGGTTATCTCACATACTCCGAGGTGAACGACCATCTGCCGGAGGATATTTCTGATCCCGATCAAGTTGAAGACATCATTCAGATGATCAACGACATGGGCATTCAGGTGTTCGAGGCAGCCCCTGATGCCGATGAATTGCTCATGTCAGAAAATGACTCAGCCGACGATATTGCCGCCGCTGAGGCTGCCGCGGCGCTGGCTGCGGTGGAGACTGAGGCCGGACGTACAACCGATCCAGTGCGCATGTACATGCGCGAGATGGGCACGGTTGAACTGCTCACTCGCGAAGGCGAGATCGTCATCGCCAAGCGCATCGAAGAGGGTATTCGCGAATTGATGGCAGCGCTGGCTCACTACCCTGGGTCCGTAGAGAAAATCATCGCCGAATATGACCTCGTCGCCAAGGAAGAACGTCGCCTTGCCGACATCATGGTGGGCTATCTAGACCCCGCGGAAGACGTCCCCTCTGCTTTGGAAATGGCCGAGGCCGCCCCTGCTGGTGAAACGGATGACGAAGATGATATTGAAACCGGCCCAGACCCCGTAGAGGCGAAAAAGCGCTTTACCGCCTTAAAGCGTCAGTTCAACAAAACCGAAAAAGCGATCGCCGCCAAAGGGCGCGGCAATGCCGCGACCATCAAAGAGATGGAGAAGCTGGGCGATTTGTTCAAGTTCTTCAAACTCACGCCCCGCGTCTTCGATCCAATCAGCGACACGCCAAGGAATTTGCTTGCGGGTGTGCGCGATCAGGAACGCGAGATCATGCGTATCGCGATCAGAGTTTGCCAGATGCCCCGCAAGGACTTTATCAGCTCCTTCCAGGGATCTGAGTCCGATCTGAAATGGGTGAGCCGACATACGCGCAAGAAAGACTATGGCCCCAAGCTCGCAGCGGAGAAAGAAAATATCCAGCGCCTGCAGCGCCGCATCCAGCAGCTTGAAGAGCAGAGCGGTCTATCTGTCACAGAGATCAAGGAAATCAACCGCCGGATGTCCATGGGTGAGGCACGAGCGCGCCGCGCCAAGAAAGAGATGGTGGAAGCCAACCTGCGTTTGGTGATCTCTATTGCCAAGAAATACACCAATCGGGGTTTGCAGTTCCTGGATCTGATCCAGGAAGGCAATATCGGCCTGATGAAAGCGGTAGACAAATTTGAGTACCGTCGAGGTTACAAGTTTTCAACCTATGCGACCTGGTGGATTCGACAGGCCATTACCCGCTCCATTGCGGACCAGGCACGCACTATCCGTATTCCCGTGCATATGATCGAGACGATCAACAAGCTCAATCGGATCTCGCGCCAAATGCTACAAGAGATGGGTCGCGAGCCCACACCCGAAGAACTGGGCGAGCGCATGGACATGCCGGAGGATAAGGTGCGCAAGGTGCTGAAGATCGCCAAAGAGCCTATCTCAATGGAGACGCCCATAGGCGACGACGAAGACTCGCATCTGGGTGATTTTATCGAGGACAACACCATCCACTCGCCGGTGGATGCGGCAACCGGGCAAGGTCTGCAGGAGGCCACAAAGGAAGTACTGGCTGGGCTTACCGCCCGCGAAGCCAAGGTGCTGCGTATGCGTTTCGGTATTGACATGAATACCGACCATACGCTCGAAGAAGTCGGTAAGCAGTTTGATGTAACTCGGGAGCGTATTCGCCAAATCGAGGCCAAGGCTTTGCGCAAGCTGCGCCACCCTACGCGGTCGGATTACTTACGGAGTTTTTTGGATGAGTAGGGCACTGGACTATACCTGCCCTGAACTCTAACGCCTTGGTTACGCCACTCTCACAGCTTGCCGCTAACACCAGCGGCAAGCCACGATTTACGCTGACGTCTGACTAGCATCCCCCAGCGCACCGAAGATATCTTTCAGTATCGTGTCAATCGCCGCCACACTCTATTGAGACGACTGTGCGCTGACACATCGGTGACCATCCGCTAGCCTCCCAATAGTCGACAATACCGATATCTTTGATGATTTTGTTAAAGCGCTCGTCGTTGCCGAGCAAATCTATCATTCCCCAAGGCACGGGCAACTGCAGCCTGAAGTAGGGATCAAACATGCGGTATTCGAACAGATCCAAGACAAGATCTTTATTGCCAAACTTGTACAAGAACATGTAGCCAAAGAACGAATCATCCTTATATTCCTGCATAAGCTGCTCGCCAGATATCACCCCAGCAGCATCGAACACCTTTAAAGCTCTGGATCGGAACCACTGACTACAGGTGTTGCACGCCACAATAAGCTCACGCGCTGCGTCCAGCTCTCCGAGTTCTGCACTCGCCCCCAGGATGGGCCGAAAAGCGAGCTCCGCGAACACCGGTGCCTCCCTGAATACCTGTTTAAGACTCTCAAGCGCTTCAGGTGAGCGCGACACCTGGAGCGTGAACTTACCAAGCGTAACCAGATAGAGATCATTGCTTGGATCCAGAGACCGAGCC
>JBCDFM010000091.1:0-14096 GCA_039178015.1 Pseudomonadota bacterium | reverse complement strand
TTGAGCGAGGTGTCTGGATAAGACCATTTGGTAAACTCGTGTATACCATGCCACCGTACATCATGAGCAGCGATCAGGTGGCTGATTTGACATCGGCGATGGTGCACGTTGTGGCAGAAATGTAGCGCCGCGCAGGCGTGTCGTACTGCTCTAGTCTGCCCGGTGCAGACTGGATGCGACAACATGTCCTCGCATGAATGTGACTGCCGTACCGGCCATAAACACGCGACCGTTTTCGAATCGACAGGCCAGTTCACCGCCTCTTTCGGACAGCTGTCGAGCACGCAGTTCTCGTGTATTCAGGCGTTTTGACCAGTAAGGCACCAAGGCGCAGTGCGCCGACCCAGTCACCGGGTCTTCATCGATTCCAAAACGAGGTGCAAAAAATCGTGATACGAAATCACAGTCATTGCCTGGCGCAGTCACGATGACGCAGAGCTCGGTGGCCGCTTTAAGTGCTGCAAAGTCGGGCTTCAGCCTGGTGATATCTTCCTCGAATTCGTACACGTACAGCAGATCCCTGGGAGACTCGCTGGGTATCAACGCCTCACTCGCAGTAGCGCCCAGTGCCGAACAAACATTGAGATCCACGTCAATCGGTTGGCAAGGAGTCGGCGGAAAATCTAGTGTTAGGAGGGACTCGTCCCGACTCACCCGTAGCATTCCGCTGTGCGTTTGGAAACGAATTTCATCACCCTCGTAGGCCAGGTCCTCGAAAAGCGTATGCGCCGCAGCCAGTGTTGCATGACCGCAGAGCCTTACTTCCGACATGGGTGTAAACCAACGCAACTCAAATTCGTCATTCTTGGGGACGAAAAAGGCCGTCTCCGATAAGTTGTTTTCCATAGCGATTTTCTGCAAGAGCTCGTCCTGCACCCATCGCTCAAGTGGCATAACCGCAGCGGGGTTGCCCGCAAAAACACTGCGCGTAAAAGCATCTACCTGATAGATTGGAAGTTTCATCTGACAATCCTGTTCGCCTGGACGTTCATTGCGCAAGGCCGTACGTGTTTAATATAGTTGTCATACCCGCACCCGCCAAGCATGGAACGCCATGTCTCACCGCCAGCAAACGCCCCTGCAGCTAAAGTACTATGAGGTCATTTTTGGCACTGAGACTCGCCTGGGTAAAGCCTTTGATCTGGCACTGATCGTCATCATACTCGCCAGCGTGCTGGTCGTAATGCTGGACTCCATTAACGACTATCACCTGCGCTATGGCAGTTTGTTCTACAGGCTGGAATGGGGCTTCACCATTCTGTTTACCATCGAATATCTGGCGAGGCTGTGGTGCACGCCCAATCGCCGCGGATACGCCTTTAGTCTGTATGGTGTCGTTGATCTATTGGCCGTACTGCCAACCTACCTGTCGCTGCTGGTGCCTGCAGCAACACCCCTGCTTATCATCCGCATGCTGCGCATACTGCGGATATTTCGCGTTCTGCGCCTCTTACCCATGCTCAGTGAGGCGAATGAGTTGGCAGCAGCCTTGCAGCGCTCAGGCAGAAAGGTATTTGTTTTCTTTGCTCTGGTGATGATACTCGCCACCATCTTTGGCTGTTTACTTTATGTACTGGAAGGGCCAGCAAATGGCTTCGATGACATTCCAACGAGCGTGTATTGGGCTATTGTTACTATCACGACCGTCGGCTACGGTGATGTCACACCCGTTACCGGCGCAGGAAGAGCGATTGCAGCCTGCGGTATGTTGGTCGGCTACGCCATCATCGCCGTGCCAACAGGTATCATTACCGCCGAGTTAACCGGTGCTCAACGCATTAGAAAAATGCGCGAAACGCTCAGTGCGCGAAATTGCACTAACTGTTCAACCGTTGAAAAGGACGCCAGTGCCCACTATTGCAGGATGTGTGGCGCTGAATTGCCACGGCCGGGACACGCTCCAGAGAAAAAGCAAGCCCCCTGAAATCGCTAAAATATTATATATAACAGAGCATTAAAAAGCTTTATTAAAGCTTTTTATATTATCTAAACGGGTTTAGCATCAGCTGTTCTTGCGAGCTAAGCGGTCAGTATTAATGGTCTGCAATACACACAATCGCGGATAAGCCCTAGTTTTCGCCCGCGAGCCTGCGCTTCGTATGACGCGTTGCTACAGCATTCAATGGGTCGTCGGGCCAGGGATGTTTTGGGTAGCGGCCCTTCATTTCCCGTTTAACCTCTTGGTAAGCGCCCTCCCAAAAGCCCGCTAAATCACGCGTCAGCTGCAGTGGTCTGCCGGCCGGTGACAGCAGGTGCAGAAGTACAGGGGCTTGACCATCGGCAACTGTTGGTGTTTCTACGCAACCAAACATCTCCTGCAGCTTGACTTCAAGAACCGGTGGATCCTGAGTGTAATCAATTGCGATTACCGATCCCGATGGTACTACAATGCGTTCTGGAGCAAGGCGCTCCAAATCCAAAGGCAGAGGCCAAGGCAACATCGAGTGGAGCATGGATTTAAGATCCAATGCCATGAAATCACTCAGTCGATTGACTCCGCCCAGGAAGGGCAGTAGCCAGGTTTCCAGATTACCCAGCAACGCTGTGTCAGATACATCCGGCCAGCGACTGCTTCCTATCTGCGCCAGGTCCAACTCTCTCAATAATTGCACCCTCGCCTGCCACTGCCGCAGTACATTAGTCCAGGGTAAAATGCTCAAGCCTTTTTTCTTAACCACGCCGAGCAGTGCGATGTTTCTCGCCCCTACCGGAACTGTCTTCAACGGCTCAGCGGACAACTCTATCTGACCAACCATGCGGCGCTGCTCCGCGATGAATTGGTCGGTATCATCATCCCAGTACACCAGTTCCTGATCTTTGACTAAATGAGAGAGGATGCCATTAAACGCATCCGGATCGAGTTTACTGGCCGTGAATATACGATCCGTTGCCTCGCCGGTGTTGCCGCCAACATCCGCAACGGCCAACCACTGTGAGCCCGAGAGCGAATCGTCTGACGGCAGCGCAGCACTGCGGCCATTGCTCAGCTGATAGTCAACAGCCTCATTTTCGTCACGCAAACGTGCAATACGATCCGGGTAAGCACTCGCGAGCAACGCGCCGACGACATCATCGCGGGGAACGCCTCCGGCTGTACTATGTCGTATTTTAGTATCGTCTAGCCCCAGCTTCGCCAGGTTTCTGGCCTGCTGCCAAATTCGCCTGAACCATGGCTTGACCTCTTCAAGGCACGAGCTCTCATTGAGCAGGATTTCCAAACTGAAGGTGATATCCGCACCTTGCGCGCTAATTGGATTACGCTCCGACAGTACCGCCGCTAACAAGCAGGCCGTTTCATTGGCATTAATGTCACACCCCACGAGCAGCATATGCGCCAAACGCGGGTGCAACGGCATTTGCGCCATGCGCACGCCTTGCGGAGTCAGGCACAACGAATTGTCGTTATCCCGGTAGACTGCATCGCAAAACTCCAATACCTGCAAACCCCGTTCAAACGCCGCGGGTGGCGGAACCTCCAGCCACAGCAGCTCAGCCGGATCCTTTATGCCCCAAGCCAACAGCTGCAAGACCAGAGGTGAAAGATCGGCCCGCAGCAACTCAGGCGTCGCGCGAGGGACCAGCCTTTCATTTTGCTCCTCGCTCCATAGGCGATAGCAGAAGCCCGGCCGAAGTCTGCCTGCGCGCCCTGCGCGTTGATCTGCAGAGGCGCGGGAAACTCGGCGCGTCGTCAAGCGCGTCATAGTGGTCGCGCCATCGAAATTTGCTTCTCTGACCAATCCGGTGTCCACTACTACCTCAATATCTTCAATGGTCAGACTGGTTTCCGCTATGTTGGTGGCAAGCACGATCTTGCGCATACCGGCTGGTGCCGGTTCGATGGCCTGCTGCTGGCGTTGTAGTGCGAGTGAACCGAACAGCGGGGCGATTAAGACGTCCTCCCTCTCCTGCTGAGCTAGCTCGTCGCGCAACTGGCGTGCAAGTTGAACAATTTCACGCTGACCGGGCAGAAACACCAGAACACTGCCTGCATGGCAATCCAGGGCATGAAGAACAGCCTTTGCGGCCCGCGGTACAATTGGCTGCCGCAACTGAAAAGGTGCCCCATAATGTGTTGTAACGGGAAACTGACGGCCCTCGGACGTGACGATTGGTGCGTTGGACAAAAGTGCAGCAACGTTTTCACCATCGAGGGTCGCAGACATTACCAGAATACGCAGGGGTGATGATTCTCTGAAATTGTCGCGACCATAGCTTGCCAAGGCGAGGCATAAATCAGAGTCCAGGTTGCGCTCATGAAATTCATCAAATATCACGAGCGCGACCTCTTCCAAACCGGGGTCCTGCTGCAGCTGCCGGGTTAAAATGCCCTCTGTGATGACTTCAATACGCGTATCACTGCCAACACGGCTTTCCAGACGAATGCGATAGCCGATGGTCTGCCCCACCTGTTCTCCCAACAAAGTTGCCATGCGACTGGCGGCGGCGCGGGCGGCCATACGCCGGGGTTCCAGTATCAATATCTTGCGCCCCAGCAGCCATGGCTCGTCAAGAAGTGCCAGAGGTATGACCGTCGTCTTGCCAGCGCCCGGCGGAGCTTGCAGTACCGCTTCAGTACCATGCCGCAGCGCGCTCTTAAGTTCTTCTAGCACATCGCAAATAGGCAAATTTCTGGCAGTCTCTGGCAGCATGCGGTCATAGTAGCGGAGCGAGCACCTCGCGGCCAAGCATTCCCTTGTTCAAGCGCGTCGTAAAACATTCCTGAGGTGACCAAAATCTGATTCATCAAGCATACCTGTGATGCCCCACCTCAGGGCGGACTCTGCACTATGGTGACGCGTCGGCAGCAGCGCAGACAAGCAGGGCGCAGCGGTGAAGCATTGGCAAACGCAATTTCATCTCTTCGATCACACGAACCGTCACAATTCTCGACTATCTTTTGTCCTGGCAGGGATATTGCATACCTGTTCAGGCGATGCCAGTGCTGAATACGCTTCTGTAGGAAGACCCTATGCGCCAGCTTGAAGACCACCTGTTCTCAGTAGGACAACAGCCTAATGTCAGACCGCGAGTCGCGTTCTTTGATCTTGACCGAACTCTCATCGCCGGCTACTCCATCATCGCTCTCGCAAATGAAACCATCCGTCACGTTGCGAGTAAGGGCGAGTTGGGGCAAGCGGCGATGGTACTGAATGATGTCCTGAGACTGAGAAGAGAACAGTCCGGGAGCAACTATCACCGGATAGTGAGGCAGCTGACAAAGGCGCTAAAAGGTGTATCTGAGTCGACGCTGGTCGATTTGGGACAACGCGCCTATAACGTCAGCTTGGAAAAGAGGTTGTATAGTGAGGCCATCAGGCTGGTGGAAGCGCATCGCGAGGCTGGCCATGAGCTAGTGATCGTGACTGCAGCCAGCCGCTATCAGGTAGAGCCAATTGCTAAAGTGCTAGGTATTGATGAGATTTGCTGCACACAACTGGAAGTCCATAACGGCAAATTTACAGGAAAGTTAATAGCACCCTTATGCTTTGGTGAAGGCAAGACAATGGCCGCCCGTCGTATAGCCAAGCGATATGGGGTCAGCTTGAAAGACAGCTGGTTTTATTCTGATTCGAGTGATGATTTACCACTGCTAAAGGCGGTGGGTTTTCCCTGCGCCGTCAATCCGTCCGATAAACTACGAGAACAGGCTGAAAACCGGCAGTGGCCGCAACTGCATTTCAGCACCCGTGGTTTCATCAGCGTCGAGAGTATTTCCCGCACCCTATTGACGGGTCAGGCACTTGTGGCCACCACGGCTGTTGGTTGGTTGGGGCGTAAACTCGGCGTGGCCACCCATGACAGTGCCAATATGATGACTCAGCTCCTAGGAGATTTGGGAGCTTCGGTAGCGGGCCTGAATATCGAGGTTGAGGGGCGACATCATCTGCGGGACCACCAGCCGAGTGTGTTTGTCTTTAATCATCAGAGCCTTCTCGATACGATCGTATTAGCTCATCTCTTGCGCAGAGACATAGTTCCGTTTTGCAAAAAAGAAATGGCTTCAAACCTGCTTATCGGACCGCTACTTCGACAAGCTGAAACGGTTTTCGTCGATCGTGAACAGTCCAATCAGGTCGAAGTCCTGCAGAAGTCACTTAGGATTTTGAACAGTGGTCGTTCACTTGTGATTGCGCCCGAGGGCACGCGCAGTGTACTCGGAGACATACAGCCCTTTAAACATGGCGCATTCTTCCTGGCTCGAAAAGCGCGAGTGCCCATCGTGCCAATCGTCCTTCACAATGTGAAGGACGCGCTGCCCAAGGGCGCGCTACTGATTCGTCCGGCAACTGTACGCGTGACGGTATTGCCGCCCATTCTTCCAGACCAGATCAAGAGCGTTAGAACGGCCTGTCGTGACACAGAAGACCAATTTCGTAACTTGCTAGGCAGTTCAAGACACACGGCTTTGCCCCTGCGCCGAAGATTCGCAACGCTCAGACGATAGCGCTAAGCGCCATTGTCCAAAGACGCAATGCTTTGCTCACCCGGGGCGTGCATTGATCGGCCTGAACCCGAATCTCCCGCCATCAAGGGCATTCAATGACTGGGGCAGATAAGACACTTTTCGCCGGTCGCCTGCTTACCATAGATCGCAAGTGAATCCAGCGTCAAAACCTCTTCCAGGGAGAGTTCACGGGTATAGTGGCTGGCAAACGTGGTGTTTATCTCCTTCGCTACTCGCGCGCGCAGTTGCATCATCTTTTCCAAACCCGCTTTCTGAATGAAGGGAGTCAGAAGCCAGGCACCAATTGACCAGGCGAAGCCGTAGTTACGCACCAAGACTGTTGGGCTGCGGTCCAGCGCACCATAGATATACACCTGCTTATGTACATCGGAGCCGTACCCGCGATATTCCGTGGTATCGCTAAGGGCCGCTGTCTCCATCGCACTGAGTATCTGACTCGCCAAACTGCCGCCCCCCGTTGCGTCAAAGGCGAGCGTTGCTTTTGTCTCTTTGAGCGCTGCGGTCAACTTCTCGGTAAAGTCATCCACCGATGAATTGACTACGTAGCGCGCCCCCAAGTCGCGCAACAGTGTCTCTTGCTCTGGCTTACGGACAATGTTTACAAGATCGATGCCGTCAGCCATACAAACCTTATTCAACATCTGGCCCAGGTTAGAGGCGGCAGCGGTGTGCACCAAAGCGGTGTGTCCTTCTGTACGCATGGTATCCACCATTCCCAGCGCAGTGAGCGGATTAACAAAGCAAGACGCCGCCTCTTTAGCAGATGAACCCTCTTCCAGCGGTAGACACTGAAACACGTTCACACAGCGATACTGGGCGTACATTTCGCCGCCGATGATACCCACTGTTTTTCCAAGCAGCGCCTGCGCGGCGTCAGACTCTCCAGCAGCGACGACTGTTCCACCCGCTTCATTGCCGACAGGCATGGACTGACCAATCCTGGCGGCGACCATTGACATTGCAGCCGCCGGAATTTCCGCGATCAGCACCGGCCTATCTTGTGTACCCTCTGCGCGAAACGTGGCGGGATCAGCGGGCCCTAGCAGCAGACCTAAGTCGGACGGGTTGATGGGAGTTGCCTCGATACGCACCAAAACCTCGTCTGGCCCCGGATCGGGAATATCGACATCAACCAAAGACAGCTCTAGTGTGCTGTCGTCCTTCACGAGTGATCGCAACTGCAAGCTGGACGTCGTCATCTTGTTACTCTCCTGATCGTAGACTTGGAAGGCGCAACGAGGATACCACGCATTCGCGACAGACAGTGGGTATAATGCCTGTCAATTCCGTCTATCTGACAGGGTCAAATGTCTGTTTTCGACAAACACCAAGAGCCGCTGGCAGATAAGGCCGCTCTGAACGAACATATCGAACTTGCTCTGCAGGTTGACGTACCAACGGGTGTCGAGCTCGAGCTTTCTTACAAACTCGTGAGGTATTTGTTCAATCCGGTTATCATCGGCGAGCAAAATATTCCCGAACAGCCCTGCCTGTTCGTTGGCAATCACGCATTGTTTGCCTTGGATGGTTTCTTACTGGCTCCCCTCTTTATCAAAGACCTAAGGCGTTTTCCGCGCGGACTCGGCGACAAATTCTTGTTTGCTAACCCCAAGATTGGCGACTTTGCGCTTAAGCGAGGCGCCGTTATGGGCCATCCGCAAGTCTGCAGCGCTCTCATGGACGCCGGCGAAGATGTCATCGTTTTTCCAGGAGGCGCATACGAAGCAGTCAAGCCTACCAGCATGCGGTACGAGCTGCAGTGGAAAGAGCGATTCGGATTCGTCAAGCTGGCGGCCAAGCACGGCTACACCATTATGCCGTTTGGCCTGGTCGGACCCGATGAGTTCTACGACCACCTGATAGAGGGGGAAGATCTTCCCGACTCAAAACTTGGGGGCATACTAAAACGCTTCGGTCTGCTCAGCGACGATATCCGCAGTGATGTGCTCCCACCCTTACCCGTAGGCGCACTGGGCACGCTCTTACCTAAGCCCCAACGCTGTTATCTGGGCTTCGGGGAACCTATTGATTTGGCCGAATATGAGGGCCGAACCCCGACAAAAAGAGAGCAAAGAGCTATACGCGATACGGTGGCAGAAGAAATAGAGACGCAGCTTGCGGAATTGTTTTTTACGCGCGAGCAAACTCGCGGCGAGGACGGGATTCTGCGGCGCTTGCTAACCCTGTAGCAGGTCATTTTCTTGCAGCATGTCAGACAATCAAAACCCAAGCGCAGGCATGATGATAATTAATTACATTAATATTCATATATTTATGGAATAATCATGAGATTTTACATCATGTTTTTATCTGCCCTTGCCATGCCCAAAATCCGGACTTTTCCGGGGACTCGCAGCTATCCTGAGGCGCTATTGCACGCCGCTAGCCGTGCGACACGATTGCAAAACCATCGTGTGCAACTCTTTTTGTCTCTGGTCAACTTTCCTGCCGCGACGCAAGTCATCAAATAGTTTCCCCAATCGCTTCTTGTCCGAATCTGTCAGGTCTTCCAGTAGTGCTTCGTCCAACGTAAGCACGCTGCGATCCGCGTGTGTACGAGCACAGACTAAACGGTGGTGACGCAGTGCCCGACCCAGTAGCACAAACGGGAAGTTGGGGTTTTGCGAGGGACCATAGGCGAGTCGGGTGCCTCCGGTGGGTATGCCCTGCAACTTTATCTGGGCGATTTGATCGGCGTATTTTCTAACACCCCAAAGGCCGCTTATCGCACCTCCAGCACCTGCTACAAGCGTCCCAAGACCGCCTAAGAGGCCACCACTGGCAGCATCCACCGCCAGGCCACTGCCACCACCGAGAACCGCACCGGCCGATGCGGCCACTGTATTGAGCGCTCGTTTTGACAGCCCCCACAAGTACCACTTGTCGAGGTCGAACAAATCCTGCTCAATAAGTTCAAAGCCCTCCTCCACCTTCGTTAAATCACCATAGTAATAAAGTTCTTCTACCCGTTTGCGACACTGCCTTTCACGTTTCGATAAGTCAGACTTGTAGCGCTCAAATAACAAAACTTGTACGGGCTGCAAAGGCGCACCCTCGGGTACCGATTGTTCAACGCGATAACGCAGCGCACCCCGGATAAAATCGGCAATGTGGCTACTGGCGCTTTCGGCCTGCAGCCGTCTATCTTCACGCAGGATAGCGACTGCCCGCTCCAACGCGGGGCGCCAGTGCGGATCTAAATGCCCGAACAATTCAAGCAACTCAAGTTGTTTAACCACTTCTGCACGATGGGCATTAAACACCCGCACGGTCTTGAAGTACTGCCCCAAGCCCGCAGTCCATTCCTCGACGAACTCATCACTCTCAATCGGATTGATCAATGCCAGACTAGGCTTACCGCTCCAACGAAGAATCTCCATTTCAGCTTCGTATTCGGTACCATAGGGTACCGACCCGTCAACCACGTAGATGATCCCCGCCCCTTCAACTATCGGTTGTAACGCCTGACACTCATCCTGAAATCGGACGTCTGCGGTGTGCTGATTAACAAAGCGACGCACTGTTTCCGGTCGAGCTGCAGCTTCGTCACAGTGAGTTTCAAGCCAATCCAATACCGACCTGGCGCGCTGCAGGCCCGGGGTGTCTACCAGTTCATACAGGGTTTGGCCGTCGACTGACATGGGGAAGCTCTTTGCCTCTTTAGTCGAACCCGCCCTAATATCAATGTGTACCGCGTCGTCTCGAGCAAGGGTCGCCACAATGCTAGACTTCCCCTTGTTGGGGCGCCCGACAACAGCAAACCTGGGCGTATTCACGTCAGAACCGTTCTAGACGCTGTACATCAACAGCAACAAATCTGAGATTCTTGGCGAAATGCTGCCAGTCGCTGAATGCAGTGGCCGAAACGGGGCGTGACACCAGCGGTACGAGAAACAGCGTGCAGCTCTGCAGGCCCGCGAGATTGCCCAAGAAATCAGCCAAATCCGCCATCGGAGGTTCCCAGGATTTGACAGCCACATAGAGATGATCCACCGGCGAGGTCAGCTTTGCAGATACTCGCTGTAATTCCGTGTCCTGAGACCCAGACCCCGCGTTGATAACATGACCATCTGCAAGTATCTGAAATTCCGGGTAGCTATCTATCTCATCTGTATGTAGTGCGTCGGCCCAGTTCAGAAGCAGAATGCGCCTGTCTATCGCCTGCGGTGCACTTGAGCGGTATCGCGCTGCAGGTTTATCGCGCTCGCCCTGTGTGGCAACTATCGGCGCTCGCATTCGAGACAACACACGCGTGGCGCCGGGCAACGACAGTACCGCTGCGCGCAGCTCTCTCCGGTACAGACATAGGGACAGGCACCATAGAATAATCCTTGGAATCAATGCGTAGACCACTACCGTCATGATGAGAAAAGGCCACCATCCCCTCATCGCTTCAATGTTGCTGGGGCCAATGGAGCTCACAGCTGGATGGAATCGGCTGACAAAAATGAGATCACTATCGACCACTGCCTGTGGTAGCCAGCCTGACCAGGGCAGTGCCATAGTAGCGGTAATACTCTCAACCGCTGAATCGCTGAGTGCGAAAGTCGAGCCCCATACAAAGGTGAAGTCGCTCATCGACAGCACCACAAAAAACGCCATGACGGCTCCCACCGTAAACAGTGCTCCGAGCTCTTGACCGAAGCGTAGAAACAGTAGACGTATAGAAGACTGTGCCTCCTGCAGATCACGGCCATCAGTTGTTGTGTGACCGATCAGCAGCCGGGCTGGGTTTGTCGGCAGTACCGGAGCGGTCGTCCCCAAAACATTCCGCACTATGACCACAATACCGAGCAGGCACATCAGCAGCTGGATGATGACAAACAGCAGTATAAACAAAAAAACATTGACCAGACCGCGCTCGCTGGATAGCAAAAATCCAGCCATTGCCGAAAAACCCATGACGCAGGCGATTATGCGCGCAAGTGCGATTCCAAAAAAACCAGGCAACCAGGAATGGTGGGCGACAGCGGCCGATCGCGATTGATCCATTTTCTCTGACCACTGCAACAGGCAATCGACATCATCGCCAGCGCACGCTTCTGCCATCGCGTGGTCCCTGGCCTTCGCAATCGGTTCGGGTGTCTCTCGATCGCGTTCCAGCTGCTCTGCCAAGTGGTATACAGCTGACAGTTTAGGAGTTGACCTTGGCATTACGTCCTTATTGACTTGGGTTCGGCGATCGATAACACCATTTGGCCGCAGTGTGCGAGGGCAATACCAGCCTGTCAATCTGCGCGACGAGAGTTCGTGCCATCTGTCTGGCCCCGGCCGAGAACCCCAATCGAAAAGACAGTAGACTGTGACTTCGCTATCGAGACAGCGCTCGGCAAACTGAAAGCTCGCGCAAGCGCCTCTTGTGGTGCGTTTCCAAAAGGGGCATAGTCCCTAGCGCGAACTACCCTTTAACCGAAAGCCTTGGAGATTCCGATGAAAGGAGCATTTTCCGTTGCGCTAATCAGCTGCCTATTAACGTTTATTCCCGTCACTCATGCACAAGATGTGGGCAAGCTTGTGGACTCGGTAGATACCGAAAAAGCTGCAGACTCAGTCGATACGGATAAGATGCAGGATGCAGTAAGTGCCGATGGCGTCGACATGAAGAAGGCGGCGGACGCTGTCGATACTGAGAAGGCAGTTGACGCCGTTGATGTCGACAAAGCCAAAGAAGCGTTAATGGGTAACTAGTGCCGACCTGAGACCGTAACAGCCGTCTCGACATAGGGGTTAGGTTGATCCAGCGCCGGCGCACGAGCTGTACGCCGGGCGACACACCGCGGTCCACTTGTCGAGCTGTCTCCGCCCAGTCCAAAGATCAAAGAACTATATCTATAGCGTGTCCCTGGCAGCCTCTCAAGAACCCGAATCCAAGCAAGTTAATGGAGAGTCTTGATGACCAGTACTGAGAGCCACCGCTGGCCCTTCCGCTGGGAATTACTATTGCGCTATCGTTACATCGAAACCATCGCACTTTGGGAGGGACGTCTCACCACTCGACACCTGTGTGAAACTTTTGGAATTGGACGCCAACAAGCGAGCAAGGACATCAATAATTACATTCGAGAGGTAGGCCCAGGCAACCTGGAATATGATAAATTTCTGAAAGGCTACAGACCCACATCAGCCTTCAAACCCGTGGTTACCGCCGGCCTCGCCGATGAATACCTGCACCTCATGGCGCGTAACAATGAGTTGATGAACACCTTCGAGTCGCTGTCGCTCAATGTCGCTAATGTCGAAGTGCTTTCGCTGCCTGTAAGAGATGTGAAGCCGGAGGTATTGCGGCCCATAATGCAGGCGGCCAGGCAACAGAGGCGCCTGGAAGTCGACTACGTCTCTATCAATAACCCCGATCGTGAAGGTCGTATTATCGTGCCCCATACCTTGGTGTTTACAGGTCTGCGCTGGCACGTGCGTGGCTGGTGCGAGAAAAATCAGGAATACCGCGACTTTGTGCTCAGTCGCTTCCGCGACGAACCTGAAATACTCGATCGATCAGATCATGGCATTGATGGCGACTTACAGTGGAACACCTTCATTACCATAGTCATTGTGCCTGACCCCAGATTGCGGCGCGACCAACAAGAAGTTATTGAGGTAGACTACGGCATGACCAATGGCACATTGGACGTCAGGACTCGCGTTAAATTGGTACCCTATGCGCTTAAGCTACTGCACGTTGATCCGAAGGCCGAGATGGAAGACGCGACAGCTCAGCAAATCATTGTCCAAAACCGAGAGGACATTCTGCCCTGGTTATTCAATTGATGAGGTACAGCGGGATGAGTGAGAACAAGCTATATCAGCAGGCATTCTCGGAGGATGGCTTTTGGCTAAAACTGCGCCGCTACGCGGCCAGCGCTGGCCGGGAAGTCGTGGAAAAAGCGTTGCTATTATTCTACGCCGCACAGGAAGAGGAAGCACCCCGTTGGGCCAAAGCGACGATAGCGGGTGCGCTGGGCTATTTCATCGTACCGTTAGACGCGATAGCAGATTTGACCCCAGGGGTCGGCTACGCCGATGACTTAGGTGTGCTGGTATTAGCAATTGCTGCCGTAGCCAGCTATATCAATGACGACGTGCGTGATAAAACCAATGCCAAAATGCTCGCCTGGTTCGGTCGATCGGCTTCCCTAGATGGAAAAACCACACGTTAATTCGAGTTCTAAAGATGCGACTTATCCGTAGTGGAGTCAATATTGCCGTCCTGTTTTCCGCCCTGGTGATGACACCCGTGCTGTTGTTAACGCATTTCAATCTTGCCATAGCCAGCATGTTCGGAGACGTTGTTGAACGCTATCTGCCGCATCCGACGTTGCTGCAAGCGCAGCAGAAGCGCACTGCTCGCGTCCAGGCACAAATGCGCGAGCAGCGCGCGCTCGCTATCCAACGGCGATCCAACAACCGCAGTGTTGCGCGAGCCAGTAACGAAGTCGTTAGCCAGACCGGTAGGCGCGTCTTACAACGTGGTACGGCGGCAATGGCCGTGGGCTGGATACCTGCGTTGGGGGTCACGGCCGACGTGGCTTCACTCAGCGCGGACTACGCTGATTTATGCGTACTGTTCGCGACCGTGGATAAGCTGTCCGCCCTGCTCTATTTACCTGAGTCCAGGCTCTACAGCGATCAC
>JBCDFM010000090.1:0-14366 GCA_039178015.1 Pseudomonadota bacterium | reverse complement strand
GCTCTTCCGATCTCATCGGGTGAGAACATGCTACTGAAATCACTGGCTTTTTCTGCCGCGGCCTTGCCCGCCTCGCCCGGTCCGGTCACGAGCATTTCGTCGTACAAGAAGTCAGTGCCGTAACGATGTGAGAGTAGGGAGTTTGATCGGTGCAGAGTTTTCGTATTGATCTCGGCCATCACAAAGGCGGCATTCCAGGAATCGAACTCACTATCGAAAACCGGGAGGTGTGCTTTGGGTTGCTTGGGCCCTTGAAATCCAGGACAGAGGGCGTAGGGGTTTCGCAACAATGCGGCTAGTTTCTCATCCTTTGCGCTCGCTTTGAGTGACGCAAGTATGCTGTGTATCGTGCCCCCAGACGGCTCGCCGATGAGTTCTTCCACTCGCCCCTTAACGCGCGAGAAAGGGCGTCCCAGTTTGTCGAGCGCGATCGATTGCAACTTGTACACCCCTACATCTGTGGGGATGGAATCAAAGCCACAGGAATGCACGATCCGTGCCCCGCTGCTCGCAGCGTCCGCGCCGTACTTATCGATCATGCTACGAATCCAACTGGCTTCTCCCGCCAGATCCACATAGTCCGTGCCCGCCTTGGCGCAGGCTGCAACGAGCTCCTCACCGAACAGTAAGTAGGGCCCCACTGTTGCAATAATCACTTGCGTACGCGGCACAAGGTCTGCCATGGAATCGGCCTGTAATGAATGGGCGACGATGACCTCGGGTGGATTTTGAGGTCCTAGGCGTTTCGCGAGGGCCGTTAATTTGGCTTCACTGCGGCCCGATATCGCCCAGGATACGTCCTTAGCATGCGCTATACCGGCAAGGTACTCGCAAATGATCCGCCCTGTATAACCCGTCGCACCGTGTACGATCAGATCGAATTCCTTCGTCATCTTCAGCCATCCTCCGCAAAACGTTTGTGAAAAGTGTGACCGTGCGGGCGTGATCTGCTTGTCGAAATCACGCCTACACGGATTACACGCGAGTATGATTTACCGCGCGCCGTCGGATCGCCGAGACTAATGCGACCGACCTACCTACCTGGAGTCAAGTCCAACGCCTGACTGAGGGTTGCGCCTCGCGTACCTACTCTAAGACACCGACTCACACAGCGTCTCATGGACAGCACAGTCTATGAGCGCCAACCTATCGCGTGCAGGCGGTGACTTAAAAATAATAACAGTTGTTATTATATAATGGTTATCGACAGATGTCGAGCAAGACACAAGCAATGATGGCCAAACCTGCCTGCGCCCTTGGAGGATTCAGGCAGCATTCTTTGTTTGCTTATTCGCAGCCACCCGGCGCCGCTTCTTCTTACTCGCACCCAGCTGAGACGCGTGCTCGTTGAACGATTCTTGCAGGCAAATCTCGTAGAACTCTGGATCCGGCATCATATCGCGGCACGCCTGAAACGAGATCGTGACGCGCCCGTCGTAGCTGTTGACCACTTGGAATAAGCCCATATTGTCCCAACACGGACCCGCACCGTAACTACGGACAAGCTTCGCCCCTGCAAGGTAGTGTGTCTGTTGGGGGCCCGGCAAATTGGATACGATGGTATTAAACAGAGGTCGTGATCCCGCGAGCAAACCCGACACCTCAGCCGCCCGAATCCCAAGAGACGACACCTGGGATGGAATCGCGTTGCCGATTTCGGCCATTACAGTGGATCCAAACGCGTCGTGGTTCGCTTTTGCTTTTACCGAGTCTGCGTGGATCGCGCGTAAGCGTTCCGTTGGACGCTCAATGTCTGTTCGCAGGGGGATTTTCATCACGGACACCACATTCCCCGCGGGCTCATCCTCTCCTCCGGTTCGCACGTCCACCGGTGCGCCGGTCACAAGACTGGTGTCGGAGTACTCATCCTTTGCAAGCAGGTAACGCCTGAGCGCGCCGCCCACGATAGACAGCATCGTGTCGTTGACGGTCGCCCCCTCGGCGCGGCTCTTGATGGCACGAATGTACTCGAAGTTGAGCGTAACGGCCCCAAACGCACGACTCGCGCCGATCGGTCCACTGAATCGTGTCCGAGCAATTGCCGGCACGTCCCGTGCTTCATCAGGGTCCTCAGTCTGTCGGCTCCGCAGCAGTCCAGGCAAGCCTTTGCCTGCTGCTTTGGCCATTTTGACCGGCGAGCGGAGGTTGTTTCGAATGGCGCTTTTGAGCAACGTCGTGGCTGATGGCTGTGTTTCAGGATTCCAGTCGTCCGCGTTCAGTGCTTTCGCCGGTTGCGGTGCAATATCATGGAGTGCCGCCATTATTCGGGTGCCACTGGCTCCGTCTATGGCCGCGTGATGGATTTTCAGAAAAAGTACAAAGGCGCCTGATGGTACGCCTTCCACGTTGTCTAGCCCTTCTATGAAATAGGCTTCCCACAAAGGCCGATCGCGATCCAGAGGTTGAGCATGCAGGCGCGCGACCAGCGTGCACAATTGCTGCCAGTCTCCCGGCTTGGGCAGCGCCGTATGCCGCACGTGGAATCGCAGATCAAAACTACCGTCTTCAATCCAATACGGGTGATCTAGATTGAGCGGCACGTTGACCAGCTTGCGACGAAATACGGTGCTGCGATCAAGGCGTGCCTCAAATGTCGCCAAAATATCGTCGAATGTGATGCTGCGCGCCGCGACGTCGGACGTGTCATAGATGAAAAGGGGGCCAATGTGCATGGGTGTGTGACGTAATTCACCGTGTAAAAAGAGCGTATCCAAACCTGTCAATTGTTCCATGTCGTTCAAGCCTCCTCTGGTATCAACTCATGCGTGTATCCATCGAAGATGGGGCGGACAGTCAACTGCGCTCGCGCATCCGGGTCGACCTCAATGGGTCGCAATGGCCATCTTTTTATCAATGAGCCAATTGTATATATATTCTGAATATTAGTACATATGTTCTGTTATAAAAAATAAATGTTTTTAAAACTGCGTACATTTGAATATGATGTAGGGGACTGCTGGCACTGATGGGCGGCAAAGGCACGGGACATCGCGGCCCCATTGAATAGGACGTTGACCGAACCAGGCCCGCGTCATCTGATGTACGAACGTGGGTACGTGCGAGCCAGCCAATCTGTCCTCCCCTGAGGGAGAGACATGAGGCATTTGTGGAGACGGTAAAAAATGAGCGATCTAGGTGCAATGACAATCGAAGATGTCGACCTCTCTGAGCTTGCGATGGCACGTCGGAGCTCGATCGAGTCCAAGGTGGATAACGTACTGTACGCGACACTCCGGGTCATCGCGGAGGGTGGGATTGACGCTGTCACTCACAGACGAGTGGCTGAGGTGGCTGAGTTGCCGGTTGGGTCGTTGACCTACCATTTTAAGAGCCGTGAGCAGATGATTCGCGAGGCATTTAAACGCTTCTTGGATGACGCGATTCGAGCAAAACGCTACTTTGAGGACCAACTCGGCGGACTCAGCTTGGCCAACTACGTGCAAGTCATCGCCCTCACGTCTCGGACGGACTTGACGTTGCCCTATTGGAAAGCGGAGTTGGAGCTGTGGACCTACGCAGCGAGAGACGACGATTTATCCAAAGACGTGATTGCGAAAACGCGCGAGATCAACGCAACGTTAGCTGAGTTGCTTGAAGCCGAGGGCGTAGATCGACCCATGCAGTCTGCAGCTACTCTACAGGGCGTCGTGAGTGGTTACGAGATGCAGCGACTGCTCAACCCCGATTTGAGCATCACGGTCCTCGAGGAGAGACTGCAACTCACACTCGATGCCATTCTCGACCGTGCTCGAGAGCAGAAACCGTCGCGTTGATTGTCAGCTGTTCACTCGCGCTAGGGCGCTAGGACGCAACACAAGCACCGGATTGCGTGATGGCGACGGAGCGCGATCACGAAGCGGCGCTGGCTTTGGACGTTGGCCATAGCATTCCATACTATCGGTGTAATCGACCAGTTCGACCCGCCGTTTCTTTCCCGGCATGAATCGAATTGATGTGCTGGGGGCAATATTCAGTCGATAGCCTTTGGTCACGTCGCGCTCAAACGTCAAAGCTTCGTCAATATCATAAAAATGAGCATGCGAGCCGACCTGTATGGGACGAGGCCCAGTGTTTACCACCTCCACCACTACCCTACTCGGTTGGTTGCTCGAGATGATATTGCTCCTTGAATAATAGTCCGACTCTGGCATAGCTTACTCCTAGCTTCTATGACCGCAGTTATCGAAACGATACTAAAGGCACAGGATGATAGGCGGATGGTTTGGCGACTGGTCGTTACGCGCGTGACGCGTCCTCTCTCGTCTCAGGTAAATTGACGAATAAACAGCGCTGAATTGCCGAGATAATCCTGTACCAGGTCCGTCTTGAGTCCAAAAAAATCAAAGCCATGCGGTGCTCCCGGTACAACTTCCAGATGACACGGCACGCCGTGCGTCGTCAACTCTCGGGCGTATCGTTTGCTTTCTTCATAAAACAAATCGACGTCGCCAACGCCAAGCCAGGTGGGAGGTAGGCCGGAATAATTGGTACGACGCGCGGCGGATAAATAATCGGGCAGATCGTGGGCGCCAAGCCGATCTGCGCCGAGATAATGCGTCCACCCTACCCGGTTACTCTTGTTGTTCCACATTTTATGATTGAGTTCATCCATCGACCGATCCACGGCAGTTCGATCGTCTAGCATGGGGTAATGGAGCAACAAGGCCGTGGGTTGCACACCCTCCCGATCCAGCAATCGCTGCGACAAACAGGCCGCCAAACCGCCCCCGGCACTGATACCGCCTAAGATGACCTTGGCCTTGTCGATTTGTAGGCGCTCTGAGTTATCCATCAGCCAGTCCCATGTGGCCAGGCAGTCGTCGATGGCGGCAGGGGCAGCGTGCTCGGGTGCTTTACGGTAGCCTGCACAGAGCACAAGCAACTTGAGCTGCTTCGCATACCAACTTGCCATGTGATCATGAATGTGAGGTTCACCGCCCACCAAGCCGCCGCCATGAAATAAGATTAAAGACGCATCGCTGGATATCTTGTCGGGATAGTACAGGCGGACTTCGTTGTCGTTGACCGTGTCTGTCTGAACGGTCACACCAGTCGCTAACGGCGACGGCGGCATCTTTGCAAGCTTCTTCATGAGCCAAAACACAGGCGGCCAGTGTATTGGCGGCAGAAATTTATTTTTAAAACCTGGCTTTAGTTGTTTATTGATGTCAGGTAGTACCATCATGTCCTCCCATTCCCAGGCTAGACCTGAGCAAAATACCATGAAGTTATAGATCAGATGCTTGGCGCTGCACCGAGCGCGTCACTTGGTTCAGCACGAGCATGGTGTTATATATAATAACTGTTATTATATATTAAGAGTCGCCCAAACTCAATTTGACAAAGGCGACCCTCCTCTCATAGTCATCAAGCGCGGCTGGATTCCCCAAACGCAAGGCGAGGAAGGTAGCCGAATCGAGCAGTTAGCGTCTCACCAGCGACGTTAGTCGTGACCAGCAATCAACTTCAGCAGTGTTGTTTGGTGTGAGCCAGTTGATGCGGCCTGTCAGTGTGCTCACTGGGTGTGCCGCTGCTCATTGAAAGCGAATAAAGATCCACTCGCCCTCTATTTGATTCAAGCGTGGAGGTCGCTGACCGAAAGCGCGTATATCGCGCTTTCGGATGCGCTAGGGTACTGTTTGCCCTAGGATGTGCTCAGACGGCTTCCTGTCCGTTTCGGATGCGATCATAAGCAGCCTTAATCGCGGCAAAGCGTTCCTCGACGAGGTGCTCTGACGTCGTGTCCGTCATGATGTAGTCCCAGTTTTCAGTGATACCTTCGCGAACCAGCTCGCCAACATAGTGCGGATCCAGGCCACCATCGAACACGGCTCTGATTACGTCAGCCTCTTCCGGGCTATGTCCCTCCTCACTGGCGCCCAACAGGGGCTGAAAATCGCTGTCAAAGCGATCGGGGAGGTTAGACATAGAATCCAGAATGTTGGTTTTGACAACGCCTGGGCAGAGTACCGAAACGCCGATATTGGCCGATGCCAAATCCTGCCTTAAGCCCTCAGAGAGCGTAACCAGCCACGATTTAGATGCACCGTATGGCGCACTATTGGTCACCATTATGCCCGCCTCAGAAGCAGTGTTTACGATATGCCCACCTTCGCCATGGGATTCTATGAGTGGCGTAAAGATGTCCACACCATAGACAACGCCCATCATGTTGACAGCGATCGTCCAATCCCAAGCGTTGTCACTCCATGCGCCGTAGGGCCCGCACCCCATCACCCCAGCATTATTAACAAGAATATGGATTTTACCGAAGCGGCTGATCGTCTTCTTCGCTGCCGCATTCACTTCGTCTCGTATCGAAATGTCCGCCACAACGCTGTCGACGGACGTCCCGAGCTGGCTAATTCGCGCTTGGGCTTCGGACAGCATTTCATCATTGATGTCACACATCATCACGTTCACCCCTGCCTTTGCCAGTGACGCTGTGATGGCATAGCCGATTCCCGATGCGGCGCCGGTAATAAAGGCGGTCTTGTCTTTTAGTTCTAACACACCCCCTGTTGGTAGGTCGGTAGCTTCCATATGCGTCAAGGCACTCGTCCTTCTCTTTATCGAATTTGACATTATTATAACAGTTGTGATTATATTACTCATGACATTTAAAAAAAGCGGTTGCGAGTTTTTGGGTGTGCGCTGATGAGCACTGCGAGCAAACGGTAGTTCAAGGGCTTGCTAACATTGCCTTGGCAAGATGAGCATGCGAATTGTACGTCTCAGAACGTACACACGACGCTGCGCCGGCGGCTGGAGAGAGAAAACCATGTCGTGTCTTCAACATGCGCTTGTGAAGGACTGTCGCCCGTTTACGCGCGACAGTCTGACAGCGGTCCCTGGTGGTCTAATTTACTGACCGTGCTGTCGGGTGCCTAACGTGCATGCTGTGTTTCGCAACAGATAGACACTCTCGAATAAGAAAACACGATATCGGAGGAGACTTCCATTGAAAAAGCAAAACACATCAAAAGCGCTTAGCGTGAAGACATTCAAACCACGCACAGGTATGGCCCTTCTCCTCTATGCTACCGTGGGCAGCACGATGATTCACATCGGCAATGCATCAGCGCAAGATCAGGGACTGCTCGAAGAGGTGGTGGTGACTGCCAATAAGCGGACGGAAACGCTACAAGAGGTTCCTATGTCGATTTCTGTCGTGGGGCGGGATGAGCTGCTGGATCGGGGGATCACCGACCTCCAGGAAATCCAATATGCAGTGCCATCGCTGCTCTTTTCTGAATACCTCGGTCAAGCCAATATCTCGATTCGTGGCGTTGGCGACTTTCTCGGAAATCCTGGGGTTTCCGTTAGCGTGGACGGTATCTACCAAGCAACCAGCGTGACAGCGAAGCTGGCTCAGCTAGACCTCGAACGCGTTGAGGTGCTCAGAGGCCCGCAGGGGACACTGCATGGCAGAAACTCAAACGGTGGCGTGGTCAACTTTATTTCCCGTATGCCCTCAGAGGATTTAGAGGGCTACGCACGGCTCGGATACGCTGAGTATCAAGAGACCAATATAGCCGCCGCTGTTGGCGGGCCCATTACCGATGCCATCGGATATCGACTATCCATCGACCACACTACATCAGACGAAGGATGGGTTGATAACCTAGCACCGGGTTTCGACGATCTTATGTATGGCGATCAAACTGGATATCGCGCACGGCTAGTGGCAGATCTCTCAGACTCGGCGACTCTCGACCTACTCTACGCAGGTGCCAAAGATGATGGACCTTTGTATCACACAGCATTCTTCTCCGATCAGCGGGAGGTCACGGACCCCCGCATACAAGAGTTGACGATAACCCTAGAACCAAGAGAAACCTATCAACCGAAGAAGATTGACGTTGATAGAGAGTACAACATGTACGGCGCTTCTCTAAACTGGGACTTAGGTCCTGTGACTTTGGACTCCATCACCGGCTACCAGACCTACGAAGAAGACTTCTCCCTTGACGGAGGCGCTTACGATGTACTGTTTTTTGACCTAAATCCTGATAAGTCCAACACCGATACCTTCACTCAGGAATTACGCTTCAGTGGCAACACGGACTCCATCGATTGGCTAGTTGGTCTTTTCTATATGGATATCGAGTTCAACAAACTGACGAACTTCATCTTCCCACAGGGTTTTGATCAACTTCCACCTGAAAGCGTCATCAACTTTGATAACTTCAAAATCAATACTGAATCTAGCGCGGCATTCTTCGACGTGGCTTGGAGCGCAACAGACCGATCTAAACTATCTTTTGGTGCAAGACTAACCCGAGATGAGATTAACTCCGACGTCCTGCATACAATCACGATCCCACCCGATTTCGTTATCACAGACTGCGAGGGTGAACGCAACGCAAAAGACGATTCAACAACGGTACGCGGTGTGTACGACTACAGCCTTACGGAATCTGGTACGGTGTATGCATCCTATTCCGAGGGATTCAAGGCCGGCGGCGTAGCGCTTTTTGAGTGCAGCGATCCTTACGAGCCTGAAAAAATTGCGGCCTACGAAATCGGCACCAAGTGGACACTCTGGGATGGCCGCACTACCCTCAACGCAGCGGCGTTCTACTACGACTACCAGGATTTTCAGGTAACCCAGGTTGTCGGACTTTCAACCGTCACTAGAAACGTTGGCGACGCCAGTATCCTGGGTGGTGAACTCGAACTACGCTCAATTATTAACAACAACTGGTCAATTGATGCCCAACTTACATTGCTTGACAGTGAATATGACGATTTTGTCAATGTTGATGTCTTCAATCAGCAGTTGGGCGAGCAACAACTGGAAGGTAATACACTCAACAGAACCCCAGAAACGAGCCTCAATTTCGGTGTTGAGTACACGCTGGATTTCGATACTGCAGGTTCACTTTCATTTCGCGTAGATGCAGCCTACCGCTCGAGGATTTATTTTCGGGAGTTTAACGAGAAGGAAGACTCTCAAGAGAGCTATACACTGGCCAACTTAAACATAAATTGGAAGAGCCCAGAAGGTACATGGGCAGGACGCCTCTACGCTAACAACTTCACTGACGAAGAGTACGCCCAGGAGCTGTCCGGTGACGGCACCGCGGGTGGACATCTTGGACAGTGGGGCACGCCTCGCCAGATTGGTGCATCCATCACCCGATTCTTTTGATACTGAGCGTGCCGGGATGCGGCCCCGGTACAATACTTTGGGACAGGGAAGTCCCGCTTTTTTCAGTAATGGACGCGACATCTATACTCGCCGGTATCTCTGACTGTCATTCAGAGGCCCCTAGTGAACCTTATCAGAAGTCAAACCGCCTGATTATCGATTACACATTTTCATAGCTTACAACTTAGCGCCAAGCTGGCGCGCGTGATAAGCCTGATGTTTATACAGGACTGGAGATAACAAGCCATGCGACGCGTTGAAGGCAAAGTTGCCGTCATTAGTGGTGGCGGGTCAGGTATCGGCAAAGCTTGCGCCACCGTGCTCGCACTTGAAGGCGCATCGGTTGCAGTAGCAGATATTGATGCTGACGCTGCACGTCTAACTGCTGCTGAAATCGTTGATGGCGGCGGCACGGCAATGGCTGGGGATCGATGTGCGCGATCCCAATGCATGGTGCACCGGAATCGCTTCGGTGGGCAATCAATACGGCCCTATCAACATCTTGGTCAACAATGCGGGCATCGCGGTGGCTACCGAATTAGAAAGCGTCAGTCTCAAAGACTGGCGGGAAGTGCTCGCAGTCAACCTCGACAGCGTTATGTTGGGCACTCAATTCGCCATTCGGGCTATGCGCAATAGCGGAGAAACAGGCTCGATCATCAATATCTCTTCCGTAGAAGGCATTGTTGGGCACCCCATGGTAACGGCCTACAGTGCCAGCAAAAGGGGGCATTCGCGCCTTTACTAAATCCGCCGCTTTGCATTGCGCGCAGCAGGGGCTCCCTATCCGCGTTAATTCAGTACACCCCGGTGGCATCTTGACGCCGATGCTGGAAGCAGGATTTTCAGAGCATCCACCGGAAGTGTTTGACGCCCTGGTAGCAGAGCACCCGATTGGCCATTTCGGTGAGCCTGAGGACATTGCTTATGGCGTTCTGTACTTAGCATCTGACGAGTCTAAGTTTGTCTTAGGCTCAGAGTTGGTCATCGATGGTGGGTATTTGGCTAAATAGTAACGCTAAAGGAAGAGGTTGCAATCCACCTTGAAGGTACAGGGTGGTAGTGCAATCGATCGATGGACGAATTACTGCGACTCTTTGCTCCAAAGCGGCTCAGGGATTTCAAATCCGATTGGCTGGTCCCACTGATTCCGGTTGGCAACATGATGGACGGGTCGGCGGGGCGCGATGCCCCAGCGTCCAAGCGGATAGCCAAGAGTGACCATCGATACCATTTTCCAGCCCTGGTCCAATGGTACGCCAAGCACCTCAAGCACCTCGTCATGATAGAGCAAAAGCGATCCGGTTAATGCGGCACCGACGCCTTCTGCGCGCGCGGCGAGCATACCGTTCCATACCGCGGGGAAAATGGAGCCGCCATTGGGATCGCTGGCTTCGGAATAGAAGCTAAACCAAAGCAATGGGACATTCGCAATGTTATCTCTGAGCCAGCTGGCCGACTTGTGTACTCGCATCCACTGCTGGCTCTCTGGATTGTCAGGATTGGCCTTCGCGTCGTCAATTCTCGAGTTGTAGTAGTCGCCAAATACGGTTTCCATGCTACGTCTGTAGAGAGGTGATATTTTATTACGGACTGCCTGATCGTCAACGAAAAGGAAGCGCCAGGCTTGCTCGTTACCGCCGGTAGGAGCTCGCACAGCCGCGTCCAATATTTTCATCTGGACGTCTTGTGGAATGGGATCAGGCTTGACGCGACGCATGGCCCGGGTTGTGTACAGCGCTTCGTATATGTCCATGTTGTTAATAATAACAGTTGTGTTATATATTTCAAGATTCGTTTGTGCCAAGCGTTTTAGAAGGGACTCTATGTCGATAGCGCATACTGCCTTAGAGAAAATAACCGGTGAACGGGTCGACCCATACTCGCCGGAGCCATCGCGATGAGCAGCGTATTAAGCATATTCGTCGATGACACTGACTATTTCATGCGCGCTCAAGGTTTCCACTGGCATCGGAACCATGGCGACCGAACTGCAGTCATCCGCGACCAGTTCTCTCACTCGTCATTACCTAATTGTTCTCGTCGAGCGAGGACTGCTTAGTGTTGACGTGCCCCCACTGTATACTGCGTCGGAAGAATCATCGTATAGCAGCAACGTAAGTCACTCGACCACGAGGCTGTTTCTTTGTCTTTCATAGTTCTGAGAAAACCTCGCTTACTGAAGTTGTCCAAGGTGGCCTGATCACCTACGCACCGAGACCCACAGCTGGTAAAGGAAAGGGATCCATCTACATGAGTACTATTCAAATTAAAGGGGATGTCGCGCCAGGATTCGAGTCTGTCAAGGATCTATTTTCATCTCGCACTCGGGCTCTTGCGGAAGATAACGTCCAGCTTTGTGTCTACCATCGCGGTAAAAGAATAGTAGATTTGTGGGCATCTGCTGGTAACGACGAGACCTTTACGGCGAACACCTTGGTCAATGTTTTTAGCAGCGGCAAGAGCCTGGAGACCATTATTCTGGGCATGCTAGCGAGTCGAGATCTCATTGAATACGATGCTAAAATCGTGCGGTACTGGCCTGAGTTTGGAGCACATGGTAAGGAGAATATAACGGTTGCCGATCTTATGCGGCATGAAGCAGGCCTCGCCTATTTTGATACGTCCCTAGCCGCAGAAGATCTCTTTACTGAGAACATTAAGCGCAACGTCGTCGGCCGGGTGATTGAAACACAAAAGCAAAATTTCAAGCGAAGTGACAGGCGGGAGTATCACACCGTCACGCGCGGGTGGATCGTCAACGAGATCGTTCGTCGGGTTGATCCGGCGGGGCGCACGATCGGCGAATTTCTGCGCGAGGAAATCAGCGAAAACTTGCGTGCAGATGTCTACATTGGTGTGCAATCCCAGGAACGGCAGCGCATGCGGCCAGTAAAGCCGCTAAGCTTCAGGTACCAGATACTGCAGAGCCTATTGCCTCGGTTTTTAGGGAGGCGGGTCACGCACAATTTTTTCCAATTGATAGCTCGTATGTTTGCCCTACTTCCGGCAATCCTACAGGTTTGGCGAAGTGACAAGCCACCGCCAGCAATTAGCAATGTGACGGGCTTAAATGATGTGAATATCCCTGAATTCGGCAAGGGTGAAACACCTTCTGCCAATGCTACCTGCTCCGCTCGCGGCTTAGCGAGGATCGGCGCGATGATGTCCGCCAGGGGGACACTAGAAGGCCGTAGATTGCTTACAGAGCGCGCATGGCATGCTATGCACGAGCAACCAACGTTGGCGATGATGGATGCAGTTCTGCCTACACGTTTTACCCAGGGCGGTGTTGACTATTTCCAACCCTGCGAACCAGGATGTGCCTTATATGAAAGGGCGTTTAGCCAGGGCAGAGAGGGCTTTTACGGCTGGATGGGCTTGGGCGGGTCGATTTTCCAGTGGCATCCAGAGAAAGATCTCAGCTTTGCT
This sequence comes from Pseudomonadota bacterium, assembly GCA_039178015.1. Taxonomy (GTDB): domain Bacteria; phylum Pseudomonadota; class Gammaproteobacteria; order Pseudomonadales; family Halieaceae; genus JARRPM01. Next base: position 1,780 of record JBCDFM010000090.1, on the reverse strand, counting down.
TTCGTGCCCACCTCTTTACACTATTTGGACTTCGTAAACGAGCGAGGCAAGGCCTACCAGACGGAATTGTTGCGATGCTTAGATCGCCTCGCAGTTTCGTGATTCCTTGTAGCTGCCGGATGAATAAAGGAAAGGATCGGCGTTTGTCTATTCGCCCCAAAGCTCGTAGAGCGTGATGCACTCGCCGCAAGTAAGACTCTAGGCCAGCCACCAACGGTATACCCGAACCACGCAGATAAACTGGATTGTCGGCTAAGGCCTGATCCACTTGTTGCTATTGTGCCTCCCGAAGGGGAATAGAAGAAGGTGATTCTGCATAGGCGTTGCGTCGTTACCTTCAAGGCAAAGCAGGCACGCGACGAAAGCCTAAGCGCCTTATCTTCGCCTGGCGCTTTCGTTTGAGAACTTGCAGGGGGTAATACATTACCTGTTAGATTTAGTGATTTTGGTGGCAATACGACATCTATGGGCCCTATAGAGACAAAGCCCGCCGAGGGATTGTAAACACCGTGTTAACTTAGCAACAATCCGTCTACTGAATTACACTTGCCGTCCGTTGGACAGCATCTAACAAGTCGGTTTTGGAAGCTGCTCGGATCATAAATCGTGGCGAATGAGTATCGGGTTACTCAAAGATATCTGCCAACGCACCAAACCCCGAACCGTATTCCTCAAGCGCATCCAGGAGCGCATGCCACAAGTAGCTGGCAGAGGCGGTATCACTGAATATGGAAAACACCGCGCGCTCGCATAGGCTGTGATGCATGACCACGGCATTCACTCTGGCGACCGATGTTTGGGCAATTGCGCCAAGCGCAAAGGTGGTGTCGCGCAGATCCACACCGCACAGCTTCGCCATCATCTCAGCCCGCATGGGATGATCGATGACAAACCAGGCTCTACCTTCGTCACAGGGCACTGGATAGCACCCGTCTTTGTGAGATTGCAGGCCACTCATTTGTTCTGAAGAATCTTGATTGTCGCTCGCGCCGAAGACCCAGTACTCCGTTTTACCCAGCCGGGCGACCCAGCGTGTTTTATCAGCGGCAATGACCTCATTGACCTTCGTAGGCAATGGGACGTCCCGGTTTTGTAGGTATTCTGCAGACGCTGCGCCGCGCACGCCAAAGCGGGGCATCAGGGAGAAATCAAATAGTGCGGGCTGCTTGTCTTCGGATGCGAGTCGCCAAGGTTGATTCTGGCCTTCTACCGCACGCAAGGTTGCATTCAAAAATTCACGCGAAACCGGACTTTTTCGCTGTACCTGCAAGTGACTGTTAGCGCTCATGTTTTACAACGCCTGCCGCTTGTTTTTCGGATCGTAAAACGGCAGGGCTACTACCGTGCCTCGAACCAGTTCAGCGCCATCTACCCGAATATCAATGTGCTCGCCCTCAGTGCTTTGATGCGGCCGTACATAAGCAAGCCCTATGATGCTGTCCATCGTAGGGGAGTATTCACATGAGGTGACATTGCCGCTGATGTCGCCTGCGTCGAGCACAAGATGTCCTTCCTGTGGCCTTGGGCTGTCAGACGGTAGCGTAAAGCCGACCAATTTACGGCGCTGCTCTGCCCGCGCTAAATACTCCACCGATCGTTTGCCCACAAAAAAAGGCTTATTCGCATTAACCGCCCACTCCAAATCCAGTTCGCCTGGATGACTCATGCCATCGGTGTCCTGGCCAACGATGAAATGGCCTTTTTCCAGGCGCAGCAGTCGCTGAGTCTCCACGCCAAAGGGCGTAATGTCGTAGTCCTTTCCTGCTGTCAACAGCGCATC
>JBCDFM010000089.1:0-14549 GCA_039178015.1 Pseudomonadota bacterium | reverse complement strand
AGTATGGCCTTACGCCCGAGCAAATTGGCCTGGCGTTCCCAAGCCCTTGAAACTGGCTCACACCGACGTATTCCTATATTATAGACATGTGTCTATAATATAGATAATAGAGCTCTATGGCGGTTGTTCTGGCGATGGAGCAGCCTGATGGAGTTGGTAATTTATGACCCTACCTTCAACTTTTGCGGACCTGGAGCGATTTGTCGATAAGTGGGATTTGCCCGACTACAACGCACGGTATGAAGCGCGTCTCGCATCCAGTATGGATGAGCTCACCGATTTTTTTCAAGCGATCTTAAATCGCGTAGACGCGATAAAAGCCTATCTCGACGACATACCACTGACCGAGTACACCGATGAAGACAAGTGCTTGGCGAGACTCATGTTCGCCTTTGGCGTCGTTGGTCCTGCGGTGGAAATATTCAGAACGCAGCGCGTGCCGGATAGCGGCGCGACCAGCTTCACGATGACGCTGGACACCGACATCGCTTAATAATCCTGGGGGAATCTATGGCACACACCGTAAAACAAAACCCGGATGACATCATTGTCGCCGGTGGTGGCCGTTACGATCAGCGGCATTATGAAGACCATCCTGATCTGGGTACCGATCTCATCAGCTATGAGCACGTTATCTCGCCGGCCTCCTTTGAGCTTGAGCGCGAGGCGATTTTTAAGCGCTGCTGGATTAACGTTGGGCGCGATACGCGGCTGCCAAAGGTTGGCAGCTACTTCACCAAGGAGATTGAGATTCTAAAGACCTCGATCATCGTGGTGAGAGGCAGAGATAAGAAAATCAGGGCGTTTCACAACGTGTGTCCTCATCGCGGTAACAAACTGGTATGGGAAGGTGACCCCGGCGAAGAAAAGTCCGGGAAGTGTATGGCCTTTTTCTGTAAGTACCACGGATTAGGTTACGCCCTGGACGGAAAAATGCAGGTGCTGAAGGATCCTGATAATTGGTTTGGTAGTCAGGGTGAAGACTTGCACCTTGTGGAAGTGCCGCTGGAGTCCTGGAATGGCTTTCTCTTTGTTAACTTCACGAAAGGTGGGCCGAAAGAAACCCTGCGCGAGTATATGGGCGAACACATATGGAACGCGCTGGATGATTTGCCGTTGAATCTCTATACCCAGCATGTGAGTGGCAAAGGTGAAATCAACAGTAATTGGAAAACGCTGCACGATGCGTTCTCGGAAGCCTGGCACGGTGCAACCTTGCACAGTGAGGCCATGGTGAGCTTGCGGAATATTATCTTCAGAGCGCCGCCGACACGATTCGACGGCCCACATAGAACCGCGATTGCCTGCGGTACCGTGCCTGATGACTACTACAGTTTCGAATTGGAGCGCGTCTCTCGGTCATCCGTGACCGGTACGCGTATACCGCCTGCACAGCCTATTGAAGCGCCGCGCGCTGCATTTAATGAAGAACAGACAGACTGGGTCGCCGTGACCTATACCGTGTTTCCCAACTTTCAGTTCCAGGTTTATGCCCCGGGCCACATTATGACGTACAACTACTGGCCACTGGCCTATAACCGGATGCGTTTTGAGATCAATCAGTATTATCAGGCGCCGCGTAATTTTTCAGAGCTGTTCGCGCAAAAGACAGGCACGGCCATTGTGTTGGATAACATCTACCAAGATCTGGGCACATTGGAGGCTACCCAACGCGGCCTGGAGTCATGTGTGTATGACAGCTATCCGCTGATTGATGAAGAGCACAATATCAGGCACTTCCACAAAATGGTGGATGAGCGATTGCGGGCCTATCGGGAAGAGCTAGCCAGCGGCCAGGCGCATGGTCAGCGCAAGTAAAGTGCTCCCGTCCGTACTGATGCGAAACTGCCATGCTTATGTTTTCCCTTAAAAAGTAGGAAGGATGAAAAAAGGAAAAAAAATTGTTCTAACTATCCTGTTTGTATTGCTGGTTCCAATTGCGTGGGGCGCATATTTTGCTTACAGAGAAACTACGAAGGCTTTTAGTGAGGACCCCTTAGTCTGGGAGGACACAATTAGGGAGTTTGAACTGCAGGGGGAGCGGTACTCGGAACCGGAAAATGCGGTTGTATTCGTAGGAAGCTCGAGTATACGGTTTTGGTCTACGTTGAAAGAAGACATGTATCCCATCCCGGTCATACAGCGCGGCTTTGGTGGAGCGAAATTGCGGGATGTGGCGCACTATGCCAAGCGGCTAGTGAACGTGCATGATCCTAGCGCTATAGTTGTTTTTGCTGGAACCAACGACATTCATCCTGGATATGCCAAATCGCCTGAGACACTTATGCAGACTTACCGAGAGTTTGTTGGTACGGTAAGAAGAGACTTGCCTACGGTGCCCATTTATTTCATTGCCATAACGCCCTCGATCACGAGGTGGGAAGTTTGGGATATTGCGCAAGACACCAACGCGCTGATTCAAGCCTACTCAGCTACCGATGAAACATTGCATGTTATTGATACCACGGAAGTGCTACTGGGCGCCGATGGTCTTCCCGATGAAAAAAACTATAAGATCGACGGTTTACATCTCAGTGAGCAAGGCTATAAAGTCTGGGCCCGTGTCATACGTGAACACCTTAAGGAGTATGCCACGCTCTAACCACGCTGCCCCGGAGTAGCTCACGGATGAACCTGCATTGCTTTTTCAGTGAAAACTGCTGACCAGTTATCCTCGATACTCGACCACATTCGAGTTATCTACATTCACATCGGTCTTGCTTCTCACTTTTCGAACTACTTGACTTACCTACACCGGCGACGGCTTCCCGGGACGCACCTAGTTCCCGTCCCAGGGCTTGCTCTCGATCGGCTGGGTCAATGCGCTCGAAAACACGTAAGCGCAACGTAAAGGGCATTCTTCCGCGCTACCCTGGAAACTGCCATGCTCGTGTTTTCCCAATCGGAGCACGCCATGGCCAACAAACCCATCACCGAACGTCAGCAATACTGGCTCGATCCACTCAAGCGCGCGGCGGCCAGTCGTGACTCGCTGGTCGACTACGCCAAGACGCATGACCTCAAGGCCAAAGATCTGTATGCCTGGAAGACACGCCTGATCGAACTCGGCCATCTTCGAGGCAAGCGTAAGAAGAGCAAATTCGTCTCTGTTATTCCCAATGGCAGCTTGAGGATTACTACGGAACTGGACGTTTGAATGTTGAGCTTACGTTACACCAACTGAATATGTGTTTATCTGCGTGCGCGCGTTTCCGAGGGAAGCTCGTTATATACGCTGCGATACATCGCTGAGAAACGGCCCAATTGCGTAAAGCCATTGTTCAATGCGATTTCAGTAATGCTCAGGCTGACTTTTTCCGGACTCAAAAGCTGTTGTCGGACGTTGGCCAGTCGGGTTTTCTGCAAAAACTGCATAGGTGTAATATGTAGGGACCGCTTAAAACCCTCAAATAAGCTGCGCTCACTCACCCCGGTCATATGTACGAGCTGGTCGATGCTGAGACTTTGACTCGCGTGTTCCCGAATGTAGTCTGCTGCTTGCCTTACATGCTTGGGCAAAACTGTCCTGTTTACATCGCCCATTTCGTTACTGTAATTGTGCTCCAGTGAATAGAGCAATCCTCTGACAATATTATTCAGTTCGTTCGCGATCATATCAGGGGTCTGATAGAAGCTATCTGGACTGTTGAATTCATCGATGAAGCGAACAATGTGCCGCCACCAGGACGCGTGTCGACCAATCTGTGTATCCATGAACGGGCTGAATACTAAATGGCCTGTGAACTCTCGTCCCAAGCAGGTACTTAGCGCTGTGTGGATCTTTTCCTTGGAGATTTGCAGCATGAGTTGTTCGCAGCCATCACTCCAGGTCATTTTGGTGTATGCGCTGGGGTTTAATACACTGGCCCTGCCGTGGTGGGAATCAATCTGCTTCCCGTCTGCTAAAATCATTGCGCTACCTTTTACTGGCAACTGTAGCAAATAGAAGTCCCCTAGATAGCCCGGCTCAATCTGGCTCTCCGGTCCATACCCCATATAATTGAAACTGATGCCATCGAATGGCATGTGATAGTGAAAGGCATCTAGCGTGCCACGTTTCAGATCCAGCCGATGATCGCAGTAAACCTCACTGACACGTGAACGAGCATATTCCACATCTCCCGTGCGGAAACGCTGATACTCGTTCTTTGCCAGTGCGCTTGGGTTCGAATGCATAGCCTTTCGCTGACACACAATATTATAGACCTAAAATATTCCTAATCTAGGTCGATTTCAAGCCCTGCTTGCCCCTACGGGTGATTTAGTGCTGAGTCGATACCTGCAGCATCTGCATATGACCTGCGTTATCTGCATAGCGGACGGTGACTGTGTGGGGCTTACTTGAGGCTAATCTCGGTTCAGGAGCATGCTATGAAAAAGCTGGGTTTGTGTTTAGCAGTACCCATAGTGGCGGTCTTCACTGCAGTCCCACAGGTAAAGGCTCAGTCTCGTGTAAGTGCATTACTGGAAGAGGTTGTCGTTACTGCTCGTAAACGAGAAGAAAGCTTGCAGGACGCACCCATTTCAATCTCTGCCTTCACGGGCGAAGCGCTGGATTACCGTGGGATCACAAACATTGCAGAAATTGCTGCGGTCACGCCCAACCTAGTCTTTCAAAACAATCCGAGCTTCGGTGGCTCTAGCAATGCGGCCGCAGTATATATACGCGGCGTTGGACAAAAGGAATTTCTACCCACCACGGAGCCCGGCGTGGGCCTGTATGTAGATGGCGTATACATTGCCCGATCGGTCGGCGCGGTGTTGGATTTGATCGATGTGGAACGCGTCGAAGTGTTGCGCGGGCCGCAGGGCACCTTGTTTGGCCGTAACACGATAGGCGGCGCGGTCAGCATTACCACCCTGAAGCCAGCGGAAGAGTTTGGCGGCAAAGTCTCTATCACGGGCGGCACGGATGATCGATTCGACGCAAAGGGTACCGTGGACATCCCGTTTACCAGCACGCTGCTCTCAAGGCTGAGTTTCGCGAGCTTTAACCGCGACGGCTATGTGGAGCGTCAGGACGGTGTTGATCTCGGAGACGACGATACGCTCACTGGCCGGGCGGCCTTTCGTTGGTTGCCTTCGGATGCACTGACGGTTGATCTAGCCGTGGGCACCACCCGTGATCGGGAAAATGGCCCTGCGCTATCGCTGTTGGGGATTAACTACGGCTTCCCCATCGATCCCGACACGCCACCAATGGCCCTGATTAACAATGTGGGTGCCAATCTCGCCGCAGGTGGACCGCCTGCACCCTGCGCTTCACCAGGTATGCAGTTAAATCTGGCAGTACCGGGTTGCTATGACGATCGCTATGTCGGTGATCGCGACTTCAACGCCGGCACTGCCGAGGCGTTTTCCAAAGCAGATCTTTACACCGGCAATCTGAATATCTCCTGGAACTTCAGCGACAGCATTGAATTGAAGTCCATTACCGCCTATCGAGACTTAGACAGTGAATTCTCGCGAGATGGTGATCACTCGCCGCTGACGATATCCCAGTTCTTTGATTCCCTTGACCAGCAACAATTTACGCAAGAACTGCAGCTGTTGGGTGAAACCGAAAATGCGAGCTGGATAGCAGGCCTCTATTACTTTGAGGAGGACGGAGACAACGTCAATCTATTGGACTTTGTGGTATCGAGCTTTCGCAGTGGTGGCAAGTTCGATAACACCGCCAAGGCTGCCTTTGGCCAGTTCACCTATTCCCTTACGGAACAGCTCAGTGCCACTTTGGGTATACGCTATACGGAAGAAGACAAATCGTTCACGCCAGATCAGATCATCTTTAATAATCCTTTTCAGGGATCCGGCGATCCATTATTGGATGCACCCTTTCTCGCCGCCGGTACGCGCGTTTTACCCAACATTGAAAAGAAGATTTCCTTTGATGAGACCACCCCGATGATCAATCTGTCGTATCGATTTACTGATGAAATCATGGTGTATGCAACCTATTCCGAGGGGTTTAAATCAGGTGGTTTCACCCAGCGCGTCTTCCCGCCCATCGTGGCACCATTCACAGCACCGCCGGGCACACCGGATATCGACTTAATACCGACCTACGATCCCGAGTTTGTTGAGGTATACGAGTTAGGAGCGAAATTTGCGTCGCTCGATAATCGAATGACTCTCAATGCCGCGATTTTCTACACCGACTATGATGACATCCAGGTGCAGGTCTTCACCAGCGTCGCCCCGGTGACCCGCAATGCGGGCACCGCAACCATCAAAGGCTTTGAGCTCGAGGGACAGTTCATTCCGGGTGAAGGTTGGCTGATGGATTTTGGCGTCGGCTATGTGGATGCCGGATTCGATGATATCGACGAGGGAACCACCTTCCTGACCACCCATAGTGAATTCGAACGCGTCCCTAAATGGACACTGAGTGCGTCAGCATCCAAGGAGTTCAACCTACCCGGCGGCTCGCTGTTATTACCCCGACTTGATTGGTCTTACCGCTCCAAAACCTACAATGATTCTTTCAATAGCCAGGAGATCGCGCAGGACGCTTATTCACTAGTTAATACCAGCCTAGCCTGGCAGTCCGCCAGCGAGTCGCATCGGCTGACATTTGGGGTCACAAATCTCACGGATGAAGATTACCTGATAACAGGAATATCAGGAGATGCGTTTCAGGCCTATGAAGGCATCTATGCTCGTGGGCGTGAGTGGTACGCCACTTACGACTACCGGTTTTAGTTGACAGATCGATGGCGCTAAGAATAGGTATTATCGGGGCAGGTTTTGGGGGATTGACCTGCGCGCGCGTTTTCAGATCGATGGGGCACGACGTCGTGCTTTACGAAAAAGAGAATGACGTTGGAGGCGTCTGGTCGGCTTCCCGACGCTATCCTGGATTGACGACGCAAAATCCAAAACGCACCTATGAGCTGTCCGACTTTCCCATGCCGGACGATTATCCCGAGTGGCCCAGTGGCGAGCAGGTCCAGGCCTACATGCAGGCTTATGTCGAACACTTTGGTTTGGATTCGGCTATCAAGCTCGATAGTGAGGTAAAGCGGGCCAGCTATGACGAGCAACGCCGCCGTTGGCACGTAGAATCGCGAACGCTTAGCGAGGGTAATACCGCTGAAGATGATATCGCCGAATTTGATTACCTTATTGTCGCCAATGGCATATTCTCGATTCCGTTCGTACCCGACTTCCCCGGCACCGAGTCCTTCGTGGCGGCCGGTGGAACCGTCTGTCATACCAGTGAATTTACCCGGGTGGAGGATGCGCGTGACAAACACGTGCTGGTGGTGGGATACGGTAAGTCGTCCTGTGATATGGCTATGGGTGTCGCAGACACTGCAGCCAGCACCGCTGTGGTTGCCCGTCACCTCATATGGAAACTGCCTAAGTGGATTGGGGGAAAGCTCAACTATAAGCATCTGTTCCTTTCTCGCTTGAGTGAAGCGCTGTTTCGCTACGTTGATCTGCGCGGGATGGACCGATTCCTCCATACCTGGGGGAATCCTCTGCGACAAGGCATGCTGAACTCTGTCGAATGGATTATCGAGCGACAACTCGGTCTTCGTCGCCTGGGCTTGCACCCCGGTGTACCACTGGAAACCATCGCACGCAGCACCGTGAGCTTGGTGACTGATGGCTTCTATGAAGCTATTGCAGCCGGTCGGATTGCGATGCATAAACACACGGAAATCGTCGCGCTAGAGCCCGGTCGTGCCATCCTTGGTAATGGCGATTCTGTACCTGCAGATATCGTTGTTTGCGGCACCGGCTGGCAGCAGCGCTGCGATTTCTTGGACGAAAGCATCTTGTCAAAAGTTACAGACGAAAATGGCAATTTCAGACTCTTTCGCTCGATGATTCCAGTTGATGTTCCTGGCCTGGCCTTCAATGGGTACAACTCGTCTTTTTTCAGTCAGCTCAACTGCGAGATGGGTGCGATTTGGCTAGTCGATTTTCTTCACGGTGGGTTCAGCCTTCCGAGCGCGTGTGAACAAAATGCGGACATTGATCGACGTCTGGCGTGGATGGAGCAGCGTACCGGCGGCAAGCACTCCAAAGGAACCAATATCATTCCTTTTTCGATACATCATATTGATGAGCTGCTGTCTGATATGCGCATGAACGTTGGCCTGAGACGACGATTCGTTCAGTGGTTCGGTGCGCTACAGCCCAGTGTCTACCGCGACGTATTACCGCTGCTACAGGCGAAACACAAGCGCAGGCCTGCTGCACACAGGCTTTCTGGTCAATTGGAGCGTAGCAGTTTGTGAGCGATACCTTTGATTACATTATCGTAGGCAGCGGTATTAACTCTCTTTGTTGTGCAGCGCTTCTGGCAAAAAAAGGGAACACCGTCTGTCTGCTGGAACGTGAATCTGAATTCGGGGGTTGTATCCGCAGTGCAGAGCTCACCTTGCCCGGGTTTCGCCACGATATGCTGTCGGGCTTTCATCCTTTATTCGTGACGTCGCCGAGTTACGCAATTCTAGCGGAGGATTTAGCGCATCACGGCCTCATCTATGAGAACTCACATAAAGCCACGGCAACCATCGGCTCGTCCGGCAACGCAGCGATTTTGTCGCAATCCCGCGAAGAAAACGTTCAGAGCTTTAATCGAATTCACGCAGGTGATGGAGACCGTTACCAGCAGGCTATGCTAGAGATGGAAGTGGATGCCGAACTCACCTTTTCACTTCTGGGCAACGAACCGAGGCGCTGGGGCACTGTTTGGGCGATCATCAAAGCCCTTAAGAGTATGGGGTGGCAGGGCTTGCTGCGTTTTTTCGGGGAGGCTATGGGTTCGAGTCGCGATTGGCTCACAACTTACTTTCGATCAGATGTTCTCCATGCACTGCTCGCCCCCTGGGTGTTGCACACAGGATTGGGCCCGGATGCGAACTTCTCAGGGCCCATGAACCGCCTGATCGCGTTCAGCCTGGAGTCGGCCGGCATGCCGGTTGTTAAGGGTGGGAGCGACAAGCTGGTGGAAGCCCTCGTCGCGACAATACGCCAGTATGGCGGGACGCTATGGACTGACGCCGATGTTACCGAGGTGTTGGTGGAGAGGGGAGCTGCCACAGGCGTCGTCATTCAACACCTTCAGCAGAATGTATCGGGTGCCAGTGTAGCCTGTCCCTACAGCGAGCTGCATGCGAACAAGGCCGTTATCTGTAACGTCACACCGGATCAACTGTATTTGTCCTTACTCTCCCCCAAATGGGTGCCACAAGGTGTCAGGGAGGCGGCTCAGAATTTTCAGTTTGGTCGTGCTTGTATGCAGATTCACCTCGCGCTGGATGCGCCCCCCCAATGGATTCTCCCCGAACTTGCGGATGTCGCCATGGTGCATGTCTGCGATGGCCTTGCTGCGGTTTCACGCGCAGTCAATCAGGCGGAGAATGGTTTGCTGCCAGAAGAGGCCACGATCGTCGTAGGCCAGCCTTCCGCTCTCGATAACAGCCGTGCACCCGAAGGCAAGGCAGTATTGTGGTTGCAGTTGCAGGAGCTGCCACGGGTAATACAAGGTGATGCGGCAAAAAGCATCGATGTACCCGAAGATGGTAGCTGGAGCGAGGAGGTGCGCGAGGCTTACGCCGATCGCATCGTAGACCGCCTCGGGCACTATATCGGCAACTTGAGCGAGGTCATGCTAGCGCGGACGGTGCTGTCACCAGCGGACTTGGAAGCAGCAAACCGCAATTTGGTGGGCGGTGACCCTTACTCTGGTCATTGCGGTATTCAGCAGTTTTTCTTTTGGCGGCCGCTAAAGCAGACCAAAAATCATCACACAACCGTGAAGAATCTTTATCACATTGGCGCTTCTACCCATCCTGGGCCCGGTTTGGGCGGCAACTCGGGTTACATGGTGGCGCAATTATTAGGATGAGAACCTTATGGCAAGAATAAAATTGCATTCACAGGACAGCGTAAACGATCAAGAGATACTCGGTATTTTCGAATGGGTGACCGAGATGGAGGGCAAGGTACCCAATCATTTCTTGCTGGAACTCAACTTTCCCGAATTCATGAAAGCCAAGCTCGGCGCGACCAAAGTTTTGTGGGAAATGGGTGAACTTAGCAAAGAGCAGATTCAGCACATTGGCGTTATGGTATCTCGAGCTAACGGCTGCCCCTACTGTACTGGTGCGTTTTGCACGATATTGAGTCATGGCCTCAATGCATCGAAACAGTATGTCAATGAATTGGTGGATAAAGGGGTAGGCGCGGTGGAAGAGGCGGAGCTTCGGCTGATTCTGGATTTTGCATTGAAAGTGAATGACGAACCGAAAAGTGTGACGGATGAAGAGGTAAACGCGCTACGCGAGGCAGGTTATACCGACAGGGGTATTCTGCAAATAGTCCATCTTGTCAGTGACTTTGGGTCCTACAACAAATTGAACCTGTCAATGGACACCGATTATGACTATGAACAGTTTGGGACAGGTCAGTGAACGACTGGTCTTCCTAAGGAGAGGAGTATGAAGCTAAAAGGCAAGGTTGCAATTATTACTGGCGGTGCGGCCTCAATTGGGGCGGACATCACACGCGAGTTGCACGCACAAGGTGCGGTGGTGATGATTGCGGCGCGCACAAAAGAAAAAGGTGACAACCTCGCGGCCGAGCTGGGCGACAGGGCACACTACATCCAGACTGATATCACGGACGATGCGCAACTAGAGCAGTTGGTTAGTAAGACTGTAGGCAACTTGGGGTCACTCGATATTTTGGTAAACAACGCCTGCTCCTATGACGACGACGGGGCAGCAACCTCTCGCGATATGTGGTTGTCTACCATCAACACCAGTGCTGTTTCAGCCGCGATTCTCGGGGAAATAGCGCGCCCGCACTTAGCTCGCACGCGAGGCAGTATCGTGAATATAGGCTCGGTTTCAGGCGCCTATCCGCATATCGGGCGCTGGGCTTACCCTGTAGCGAAGGCGGCTTTGAGGCATATCAGTAAATCGCAGGCGGTGGAGTACGGGCAAGATGATATTCGTGTCAACCTGCTTGTATTGGGTCATATCTGGTCGGACCCTTTTGAAGGTCTCACACAAAATCGTAGGGCACATGCTGATGCTGTATCGGAACCGTTGAATTTGATGGCCAGGGTCGCAAATGGCAGCGAAGTGGCGAAAGTGGCGGCCTTTGTAGCATCTAAAGACGCTTCATATATGACTGGCGCGGAGGTGCCGGTGGATGGCGGTTATAGCGCCATGGGCCCAGAAGGACACAAACCATTAATGCCCCAATTGATGGCTACGCAGGCTTAGCGAACCAGATTGCGAAGTTTGCGCGGGTTAGTCGCTGTGCTGTTGCGTCTTTAGTGATTGATAAGGGATATCCGATGTACCGACGCGCAACCACTCTACTATGGACCGCACTTTTACTGGGTTGGGGCAGCAACGCCCAGGCGACACTGATGGACGCCATTGACGCACTGAACCCCGGCGACCTGTATCGTGTGATGTTTGTCGGCACGACCCCAACATCGGTCTTTTCAACGGATGTAGAGGATTACAATGCTGTCGCCCAGGCAGACGGTGCCAATGGCAGCGTTACTGCGCCTTTGGGCCTGAGCTGGAAAGTCGTAGGCAGCACGGAGACCGTGGATGCCCGGGATAACACCGCGACGGTGCCTTCCAACGAGTTGGTGACCATCTTCAATACCATTGGCGAGATCGTTGCCACCTCCTATGCAGACCTGTGGGACGGAAGGCTGAATGCCGCAGTGAAATACACGCCAGATGGCGATATCTTCGCTGTTCTCGATGGCTTCATATCCGACGCCGAATGGACAGGCACACAGCCCAATGGAACGGCCTCTACTCAAGCATTCGGCACAGAGCTCGTTAGAGTTGGAGTACCGGAGGTGACGAACGGCAACTGGACTGACATCAGCGCTCTTCCCCCAGAGGATACTGTTGCTAACCTTATCTTCAGGCTACCCATCTACGGGATCAGTGATGTCGCCACCGTCGCTGCGCCACCTATCGGCCAGGTACCGGTACCCACGACGTTTTACCTGTTTGCGCTTGGTCTTGCGTTACTGCGACTTCGCCGCCGATAAGGCGCTGGGAATCGGGGCTCCACGTCGGCCAACTCTGTATATGGACTGACAGGGCTCCCGAAACACAGGCCACACTGCAAGCTGGGGTTCACTTCCTGAGCTTGGGCTTCTTGCCCGTAAGCCCACCCAATGTCTACCCCATTCGATGGGGCAGCAACGCTTCAACATCCTCAATGTTGACGGCCTTTGGCAGCTCAGTAAACACATGCCGCAGGTATCGATACGGCTCAAGACCGTTCGCTTTGGCCGTTTCAATCAAACTGTATAGATTCGCCGTGGCGTTTGCGCCAGCAACACTATCGCGGAAGAGATAATTCTTGCGGCCCACCACAAAGGGCCGAATCGCGTTCTCAACTAAGTTGTTATCAATCCTCAGGTCGCCATGCTCGGTATACACCGTCAGGGTCGGCCACTGTCGGTTCAGGTAGTTGAGTGCCTTGCCCAGCGCGGATTGACGCGGCACCCGCGGTAGGTGTTCATCGAGCCACTGGCGCAGATCGTCGAGTAGGGGAATAGCCTCCTGTTGCCGTTTGGCCCGGCATTCACTGGCGCTGAGGTGTTGGGCCGCCCGTTCTATCCGATACAGAGCCTTGATCTTGGTCAGGGCCACACCCGCGAGCGACTGCGGATCGGGCTTGAGCTGTGACTTCAGCGCCTCATCAAATTTGCGACGGGCATGCGCCATACAGCCCACCCGCGTGACTGCGTTGCTTGAGCACACCTTGCCGTAGCCTTCATAGCCATCCGTTTGTAGATACCCTTCAAAACCATCCAGGAGCCTCATCGGCACCGCCTGGCTGCGGCTGGGATCATAGTCATACAGAATAATCGGATGACTTGGTGGGCCGCCTCGGCGCACCCACAAATACGACTTGCTCTGCGCGTGCCTCTCCCGCTCTTTGAGCACCTGTATCGTGGTTTCATCCATACCAATGATGTGCCCCGATAGCAGTCGCTCATTCAATAGCGTGATAATGGGCTGTATGCCCTGACCGACCTTGATGATCCACTGTGCCATTGTCGAGCGGGGTAAATCGATACCACTGCGCTTTAATTGTTTCTCCTGGCGATAAAGCGGCAAGCTATCGACATACTTGGCGGTCACGATGTGCGCCAATGTGCCAGCTGAGGCCATCGATTTAGGTAGGATCTGCGGTGGCATCGGTGCGGTCTTGATTTGACCTTCACAACTCGGGCATCCATAGACCGTTCGAACATGGCGCAAGACCTGAACGGTCGCGGGAATCAGGTCCAACTGCTCGCTCACCCGTTCGCTGATTGGCGTCATGGTGCTCTGGCACTGGTTACACTGGCAGGCAGCGCCCTCCAGGGTGTGCTTGACCTCAATGCGAGGCAGTTCAGGTGGTAGCGGTTTACGACTACCGCGCTGGCGGTGATAGGCCGGTACTGTGATACCGTCGTTGTGTTGATCAGCATCATCACTGCTTGAGCTGGGAATCTCTGTCTCGACTGCGACATCACTTGATGTGAGCAGTGACAGCTGGTCGATATTGAAGGCTTCGCTGCGGGCACCAAAGTGCTGGTGCCGAGACAGACGAATCTGTTCCAGTAAACTCTGCACAAATGCCTGCAGCTGACCTAACTGCGCTTGTTGTGCTGTGCACAGCGCGCGAAGTCCGTCGTAGTCATCCGGTATGACAGGTTGGTCCATGAGTTGATTATACCGACGACAGCAATGCAGCCACATGAAAATGCTGGCAACAATGCTACAAAACACGGTGATGCGCTAATTGATGGTGCCCCTGCATCACGGTCAGATCGTAGCCGGACAGCAGCCAGTCGATTTGTTGGGTGTTCAATTCAACGACAGACAGCGGCATTGACCTCGGCCATTGGAAGCGTGATTTATCCAGTCGCTTCATCAGCAGCACAAAGCCGTTGCCTTCCCAGGCGACCATCTTGATGAGGGTTCGTTGACGATTGCAGAAGATGAACACCTGAGCACTGAAGGGATCAAGTGCCATCTCAGCCTCGACGATGGCCACCAGGCCATTGATCGATTTGCGCATGTCGACGGCATCGCGGTAGAGATGAATGCGGGCATCGGCACCAGGGCGTATCATGAGGCTGAGCGAATCACCTCTACCAGCTCGGCTAACCAGTGCTGATCGACTCTCCCCTGAAGCTCGAGACGATAGCCATTGGGCATCACCAAGGTGGCGGCACTCGTGCTGCCATTGGGAACAACCGAGACGAATTTGCTCTTCTTGCGCTTGCCCCGAAGATGGCCGAGTTCGATCAGGCGTGTTTTCCAGGCATACAGATCTTTGGCCTTGAGCTCGTGCGCTTGGGCGTAGTCGACCAGCGATTCACGACTGGCCGCGGCGCGCTTAAGGTGATCGAGCCAGTATTGCTGACGGTCGGTGATAGGCTTGGTGGCCATGACGTGCTCCGATTGGGAAAACACGAGCATGGCAGTTTCCAGGGTGGCGCGGAAGGATGCACTTTACATTGCGGTTACGAATTCACTATATCGTTTGGT
>JBCDFM010000088.1:0-14604 GCA_039178015.1 Pseudomonadota bacterium | reverse complement strand
CACCCAGGGCATAGGCCGTATAGCGAGAGCGCATCAGCTGCTCAGGTGTGGCAGCGTGCTCGCCGCCGTCAAGAAATCGGCCGCAACAGGCCAGATAGGGTTTGCGACTTCCGCATGGGCAATAATCGATCATGGGATTCCTTTGAAACCTGGGGTTACACTAGACGCTCGTTTAGCGTCGGGTCAATTGCAAAGCTCACCATTGAACCAATAAGGGCCACATTATGTCATTATTATCGTGCATAGATATCGAACCAGAAACGCCGGCTAGCGCCACGGTTATTTTGTTGCACGGACTGGGGGCAAACGGTAACGACTTTGTGCCCATGGTGCCTGTATTAAACTTGCCTTCAAGTATGGCCGTGCGATTTATCTTTCCAAATGCGCCGTCGATTCCGGTTACAATCAACGGCGGCTACGTCATGCCGGCCTGGTATGACATCACCGAGCTGGCGATTGATCGTAAAATTGACAACACTCAGCTGATAGCGTCAGCCGAGCAGATCAGACTATTGATTGATCGTGAGATCGAGCGGGGCATACCCAGCAACCGCATTGTGCTGGCAGGCTTCTCACAGGGCGGTGCCGTCAGTTACCAGTGCGCGTTGACCTACATGCAACCCTTGGCTGGACTGCTCTGTATGTCTACTTACTTTGCGACCAAGGACAGCATTACGCCGAACAGCGCGAACAAGTCGCTACCGATTCTGATTTGTCACGGTACCTTGGACCCGATGGTGCCGGAGCGCTTGGGCACGGATGCCCGTGATCGCTTAACTGAGATGGGCTATGCAGTGGAATACAACACCTATCAGGTAGAGCATTCAGTGTCGCCGGCTGAGATTCGCGATATTGGACTGTGGCTGCAGCAGGTCCTGTCCGACTAGGCTAGCCCCACGCCGTTGGCTTCGCACTGCGCCGACTCACATCAGGTTTTCCAACCACCGGCGAAGGGAAATATCTGACCAACGAAAAACCCGCTGTCGTCGCCGGCGAGAAAAGTGACGAAGGCGGCATCCTCCTCACCTGTGCCAAGCCGTCCGACCGGTACTTGCGATTTGACTAGGGCTTCCCATCGCGGATGCGCCTGCATCTCTTCTGTAAAATAGGTTGGGTTTTCCACCCAGTTTTGTGCTACCAGATTGAGTGCAATACCCTTGGGAGCAAGCTCAATGCCAACCGTGCGTACGTAGGAGACCTGTGCCCCCCTGGCGGCGGAATAGGCGGCGTAGTCGGGCAGAGCGCTCAGAGCAGTGGTGCTGCCCATAACGATGATCTTGCCGGCACCGCGCTCCAGCATCTGGGGCGTTACGGCTCTCACCAGTGCGTGCAGAGGGTGAACCAACCGATTGAAGGCCTGGTGCCAGCGCGCGTCGGGTATATCCTGCACCGGCAGCGCCTCGGCGGGATCCGCCAAGTTTACGACCAAAATATCGACGCGACCGGCCTCGGTGATCAGCGCCTCGCAACTGCCTGGCTGCGTTAAGTCTCGATCATCGGCCAACACTTCGGCCCCTTCCATTGCGAAGCGCTTGGCTATCGCCGGGCCCATAAAGTCATTGCAATCGGTAATGACCGCCCGCTTACCGTGTAGTAGCCCAGTGCTTTCTTTAGTCATTGTCTTGCCCGTCGTGGCGAAAAAAGTGGCAGGCAGTATAGGGCACGCCCTAGGCGATGGCGAACGCAGAGTGCGATGCACCTGATGGTAAGCGCTAGAGAGACTGTCATCAGGTAAATGGCTTATCCTTTGGCTGATCGTATGTTGATCGCATGCGCTGACGTGTCGCCAGCCTACCGTCGAAGCTTGAGCCTGGAATAACTTACCACCCCGGTTTCGTGAGGTACTTTTCTTGCATGAGAAAATCCTGTGTGAGTATTGCCTGCACAGGAGCGATGGATCGATCAGCGTCAGATGGTACTTGGGTCGTCATGTCGTCGCTATTGCAAGGTCTGACTTGCTTATTTTCCCAAAACTCGCGACTCTGTTCGCTGCATGCGCACATGAGAATGACGCGCGGCTATCTCGGTGCCAGATGGCAGTAAGACTCCAATGTTGGAGATTGAACATTGCGTTCCCGCTTGAGCGTCCAAGAACTCCCTAAATCAGCGAGCATGCTATTGCTGTTGATTTGGGTTACTCCAGCTGTCGGCGAAGAGTGGATCAGCCTGATTAATACTCACGAGCTGCAGGTCGACAGTCGGCCCTATCCTGGTTCATCGCTGCAAGAAGTTCGCGGGGTGATCTACCTCGAAACATCATTGAACGCCGTAATGGCATTGCTCAAAGACGCCAACTATAACGAGCAGTGGGTATTTCGCAGCGCTGGCGCCAGGATTGTTAAAGAGGAGGGCTATGAGCGAGCCTATGTTCACGGTGTTGTGGATGCGCCCTGGCCCATGCAGGATCGGGATACTGTGGTGCGGTTTGATTACGAGCAAGCTGACAATGGTGATATCACCATAAGTATTGTCAACTTTCCGGACTTCTTACCAGCAACTGAGCCCTATGTACGGGTGCCCGATTTTGGCGGGTTTTGGAAACTGAAGCCTGTGGGTGGGGGTTGTGTGCAAGTCACCTACCAAGTCTATGGTGATCCCGGGGGCTGGGTGCCGGTCTGGATGGCCAACTATGCGGCGCAAACCTCGGTCGCACGCACCTTGGGCAATATGCCGCGTGCCGTGAAGCGCTATCAGAATGCCCATTCTGATAAAGTGAGAGAGGTCGACAACACTGGTGCGAAGCCAGCCGAGTGTCTCCTGCAAGATTCGCTCGCGCAGGCGAAGCCATAAGCCTGCGCTAGAGACTCCAGCCATGCAAGGCGTGCGCTTCACCTACACGCCTACCTATCTTGGTCGCGCTGCGGCATGCGTCGCTTAATTGCTCTATCCAGTATGGTGATTTGTTCGTCAGTCAGCTGGTTCTTGATGGCAATCAGCAACTCGAAGTGTGCAAGCTTAAATTGCGATTCCATGTCCAGCACCTGAGCCGCCTGCGCCAGTGCTAGCTCGGTATCAATATCGTTCTCGCTGAGCATTTTTCTCAATTTCTGTTGCTCACTGGGCATAGACCACTGTAGCTCGGTGACCTCACCCTGGAAGTTCTGTACTAGCGCGGCAATTTCGCTACGCTGTTCGGCGTCGATACCTAGCGCTTCCTGCTGTCGCATCAACAGGTCTGGTGGATAGAGGCCCATGCGCAACACCTGGCGGTTGTCATTTTCCGTCAGATTGTTGCCCTGAGCACCGACTGCGGACACCCAACACAGGGTTAGGCACAGTAATAGGGATTTAGCGCAGTTCATGATGTTATCTCCAGCGTGTCGCTTTATTCAAAATCTTGATTTGCATCTATTGCCGCGTCTATGTCGTAGAGCGTCGGCACAGGTTGTTGAGCAGGCAGTACCGTATCGGACACCGAGAGCAGCCAATCGGTTTGCATTTGTTGATGTTGCATGATGCCGGCATAGACCGCGGCTGGGTCCTCCTGCGGTGTATCGATCACCAGGAAAACACCTAAGCCCACGATGGCCGCTGCAGCGGCGAGTCGCGGAAGTCCAAATGCGGAGCGTTGGTCGCGCTTGCTGCCAGAAGCGAGGGCTGTTTTGTCGAGCACTGGGTGTCGGAATGCGGGGGCTGATAATGCCTCGCTCTCGCGCAGTGCCCCAAAGCGCTGACGAAGCCGGGTATCCAGTTGAGACTGGGTGCTGTGGTCGTGATCCTCACTCATTTTCGATCTCCAAAAGGCTCGCTAGGCGAGCCTTGCCTCGCTGATAGTGGGTTCTGGCGGAACCGAGACTGATGTGCAATACGCCAGCAGCTTCTTCGATCGATAGCTCTGTGTAAAATACAAGGTGCAGAACATCGCGCTGCCGTTCCGGCAGCTGACAAAGCGCTTGCCGCAGTTGTTGATGAGCCTGGTCCGACGCAACGGTCTCGAGATCAGCGTCGGGCTCTGATATCGCTTCATTGGCTGCGGTGAATTCGAATAGCCGCCAGCGTTGCCGTGAGGCCTTGCGTGCCTGTTCCAGCGCCACCAGCTTGATGACACCAAAAAACCAGGTGCGCTCTGATGCCGCGCCGCGAAAACGTGCTCGCCCGTCCAGTACTCGCAGATAGGCCTCTTGCAGTGCTTCCTCCGCCTGATGATGTTGCCACTGGCAACAGGCCAGAGCCCAGCCCCAGCTGTCGCTGTGATGAGACTCCAGTAAGTGAATGAGGCCTGGTGCCATAGCCATCCTGGCAGGTTCCGTTGTCCGATTGTACTCCTGGTGGTCGCGACCCAGATACAGTGTGTTAGAAAAGCTCAAGCTCACCATCCGGAAAGTTGGCAAGCCCCGGTAGTGCTGCCAGTCGCTCCGCAGCCGTCAGTCCATACCAGCGTCCCAGTGGCGCGGCGAACTGTTCTACAGATGTTGTCGGAATCAGGCGCCCATTACCCCAATCCTGGTCGTGTCCGAGCTGTGACACTGGGATATCGCCGTAAATATCCCCACCGCGCACGGCACCACCTACTACAAAGTGATGCCCACCCCAGCCGTGATCAGTACCGTCACCATTGACGGTAAGGGTGCGGCCAAAGTCGGCAGCGGTAAACGTAGTAACGTCCGATTCGATACCGAGTTCGCGGGTGGACTGATAAAAGGCAGCAATGGAATCACTAATATCCTGCTGCAGGGCAGGCAGCGTGGTGGCTTGAGAGGAGTGAGTATCGAACCCTCCCAGGCCGATAAAGAAGATCTGACGAGATGCTCCCAGTACATCGCGTACTGATATTGTCCGGGCGACGGCGGCCAGCTGCGCGCCGAGCGGGCTGGCAGGAAAAGATGTATCCAGACCCGGTGCGCTGCGAAGGGCGGCATCCAGCAGATCATTGGCGGCGAAAGACGATTGGTTCAATTTGATCAGATCGCGCTCGAACAAGTTGCTCCGATTGATTCCATCCGAGCTGAAATGATCGCGAAGAATGGATTCCAGCGCGGCGGGTACGCCATTGCCGGCGCGTTCGAGCAGCAGTATGGACTGCACGCCGTCGGTACTGATCTGAAAGGGTCCGACCTCATTGCCAGACAAAAATACTGTATTCCCTGCCAACGAAATCTGCGAGAAGCTGGGGTTGATGTTGGCGCTGGCCGCTGCCGCCACATCACCGAAGCGACCACCCCAGCCAAGCTGTGACCCTTCCGGTGCAAAAGACATCCAGGTCGACTGCTGATCGTTGTGCGAAAACAGACGCCTGGGCAGGCTGGCGCTACCATTTTGGGCATTCATACGATTCGTTGGCTCAATCAGCGGACCGACGTTGCCTACGATGGCTGCCTGGCCCTGTGCAAACAATTGGTGCAGAGCAGACATTTGCGGTGGCAAAGCAAACTGTCTGCCACCGCCAGGCGAGGTGAGCGGCGATAGCGGCAACAGAGCAGAACGCTCTCGGCTGGAGCTGCCCCCGAGCGCGGCATAGGATTGCAGCAAAGTGGAGCGAACGCCGGCGTAATCATTGTAGGAACTTTGATCATAAGGCAGCACGGTATCGTGGCAGTCCATGCCTCCGAACAGGAACACGCAGACCAGGGCTTTGTAGCCATCGGTGTTCATTGCGTGAGATTGCATGCTGGCCATTGAACCCAGCATAGAGCTTCCCGCCATCGCCATTGGGGCGGCTGCGGAGAGTCTTAAAAATTGTCGACGCGTTTTCATATTCATATCCTGGTGCAACGCCTTAGCGCAGTACGATGTATTCGGGTGAGGTCATAATCATGATGCTGGCCAACTGTGCTCTACCCAGTCGTGCATCTGTATTGGCAGGTGAAATGACTTCCAGTGCTTGCGTGATTTTTGCTCGCGTGTCGTCTTGTAGCGTGCCGTGAGTCAGCAGCAAGTCGAGTCGATCCAGTAGGCTCTCGATATCATCTGCGAGTACAGCTTCCGTGGAGTAGTCGGCCACAAAGGCGCGCGCTTGGGTGGGGTTAACAAGTGGCGATGCACCCACAGCATAAATTGTCAGAAAGTTGGGATAACCCATCACCGTAGAGGCATTGGCGATCTGAAGCTCTGGCGCTGTGAGTCCGGCTGCTCCGGTTGCCGTCCCTGGGGCGACATAGCCCGGCCGATAGAAATTGAAGACAGACGGAGAGCGGTAGGGGTGCTGGCCCAATTGCTCGACACTGCTGGTGTCACGGAGCAGCCGCTCGTTGCTGGCATCAGCGCTGTTCACCTGAAATGCGCGCGCCCAGTGTGTGAATCGCAACACCGGCTCGCGCAATTTGCCAAATTCAGTTTGGGCGCGCGCGTCAGTAGACCTGGCCTGTTCATCGAATAGAACCGCACTGATAGTCGCCCCCAGATCTCCCCGCTCGCCGCTGCCAACTACCGTGCCGGACGGCAGACGATAACTGCCACTGTCAAAAGCCGCTGCCACGCGCTCGACATAGGCAGGCTGTGGCGCACTGGTGACAAAGCGCTGTATTAGCTGGCGAGAAAGAAACGGACCAACATTAGGGTGGGCAAAGATGGCGTCCAGAGCGAGACGAATCGAGCCGCTGCCACCGCTGCCTTCGGGGATAACCGTGTCTAGAAACGCCTTTTCCTCACCGGAATGAAAGACATTAAACATTTGCAGTCGTTCGGTGAACGCCATGGCCGGCAGTGCTCGGACCGGCGAATTAAATGGCGCACCGCTGAAACTCAGACCCGTGAACACCTTGGCAAGGCCCGTGATATCGCTGTTATCGTAGAGTTCAATCGGATCGCCATTGGATCCAATTACAGGCGTGCCGTCCGGATTGAGCGCTACCAAACCCAGCGTAAATAGCTGCAGAATTTCGCGCGCATAGTTTTCGTCGGGTACGCGTCCTGTAGCAGGGTCTGCCTTCTGATTGCGTAAATAGGTCAGATAGATTGCCATGGCGGGTGAATAGGTCACCTCTTCGATCAGGTCGCGAAAGTTACCCAGCGCACCGGCTGTTAGCACATCCATGTAGGCAGCCATGGACTGTGGGAGTTGTGATAGATCGCTTTGACTGGAGATCACCAGAATCTGCGATAGCGCAAACGCCATACGCTGGCGCAGCTGATCGTCGGCGGTAATCGCTTTTTCCCAAAAGGAGTCGGAGGCGGAGAAAATGATTTCGGGCACTGGGTTTCCCTGCTCATCAAGGAACGTACCATCGCTGGGAAAGCGTGACAGCACATCCTGCAGGTGCAGCGTGGCAGGCTTGTCTAGCTCGGCTAGCAGCCAGTTCTCCAAGCCTATGTCGACTAGCTGATCAATATCGCCATCGGAAGGGCCAAAGGTCGCCTGGCTCAAAAAGCGTGCCGCTTCGTTGGCAGTGAGCTCAATAGGCTCGGGTGTCGGTTCCGGTGGTGGTGCCGGTGCGGGCGGAGGTGCTGCTGGGTCGCCACCGTCTACTAGGCCCGAGCCGCCACCGCCACCTCCGCCGCCACAGGCGGCAACAAAGGTCATTAGCAGCACCAGGAGAAAGGGTCTGCAGTTGGGCCAATGCGCTGTGCTCATACCTAACACCTCTGACTGAATGGGTCGTAGGCAGTGAGCTTTCGGGTTGCTAAGTGATGCCGCTATCCATTTTCAACAGCAGATTGGTATCTTTTGATGCCCGCGGCTCCCCGCCTGTTTGAGAGTGAGTGTGCTCAGAGGAGGTTTTATATGACAGGAATAACCGATTATTTTTGTGTTTTTTCGTTGTGCCCCCCAAACTCGCTGCGCATGGCGGACAAGATCTTGTCGGCAAAGTCGGATTCGCCGCGAGAGGAAAAGCGTTGATACAGCGCTGCGCTTAGGACAGGTGCGGGGACAGACTCATCTATCGCAGCGTTCAGCGTCCAGCGGCCTTCACCGGAGTCAGAGACATGACCAGAGTAAGAGCTTAGGTCTGGCTCTTTTAGCAGGGCATGTGCAGTCAGATCCAGTAGCCAGGAGGTCACGACGCTGCCGCGGCGCCAAAGTTCGGCGATCTCGCCTACATCAAAATCGTATTGATAGTGTTCGGGGTGGCGCATGGGGGTGGTTTCGGCGTCGTGTTCTATGTTGTCTGCGCCCGCGTTTGCCTGCCGCAGTATGTTAAAGCCTTCGGAATAGGCCGCCATCAGGCCGTACTCGATGCCGTTGTGCACCATTTTCACAAAATGTCCCGCGCCGGCGCCGCCACAGTGCAAATAGCCCTTGTCTGCTGTGCTGTCGGGTTTGTCGCGATCGGGAGTGGGCTCGGCGGTCTCGAAGGGCGGCGCCAGTGACTGAAAAATGGGTTCAAGGTTTGCGACGATGTCGGCCTCTCCGCCAATCATTTGACAGTAGCCGCGCTCCAAACCAAATACGCCGCCGCTGGTCCCCACATCCAGATAATGTAGACCATGCTTGGCCAGGTCCTGAGAGCGCCGAATATCATCGATGTAGTAGGAGTTGCCGCCATCGATAAGCGTATCGCCGGCAGCCAGCAGTGGAACCAATTCTTCAATCGTGCTGTCTACCACCCCAGCCGGGACCATCAACCAGAGCACGCGCGGCTGAACCAGGTGCTGGCAGAGCTCTGCCGGGGACGCCGTCGGTACGGCACCTTCGCTAGCGAGCTGCTTCACAGCCTCCTCCGAGCGGTCGTAGACGACACAATCGTGCCCGTCCTTGAGCAGGCGTCTGACCATGTTTGCGCCCATGCGCCCTAGTCCTATCATTGCAATTTGCATGAGGTCCTCCTGTGATCGTGATCTGATCATAGCAGCGGTGGGATGCGCTGCCTACGCGGGTCGGCGGATTGGTTGTGCAGAGCAGAACGTGGTAATTTTGTAGACTAGATAAACGGAACTGAACATGAAGATTGCCGACTATTTAACGAAAGACGATATTGCCAGGCTCACCCAAAAAAGCGACCTGATCGCCTGGAGCCTGGTGCTGGGCAACTGGCTTTTTGTTGCCATAATTTTTGCTGTGGTAGCGGTCATGCCGAACCCGCTGACCATTGTACTGGCCCTGGTGCTGCTAGCAGGTCGTCAGCTGGGGTTTTCTATTTTGATGCATGACGCCGGTCATCGTACCTTGTTCGCTACGCCCATATTGAATGATGTGGTTGGTCAGTGGCTGTGTGCGGCACCGGTGTTTAACGATCAGCCGTCCTATGCCAAAGGCCATTTGGTGCACCATCGCACGGCCGGCAGCCACGACGACCCAGATTTGGTTAACTATGAGGCTTACCCTGTCGCGCCCGAGAGCTTCCGCCGTAAAGTCTGGCGTGACCTCAGTGGCCAGACGGGTTACAAACTGATGAAGTCTATTTTGCGCGGCGCGTCTGGGATTATCAGTCGAGAAACGCGCCAGAGCGCTAAGCCACTCGTGCGCATGTTAGTTATGCAGCTCGTGTTATTTCTCATCCTGCTGTCCGCCGGAATGGCCTGGGGCTATTTGTTGTGGATTGGTAGTTTCATGACCGTGTTCATGTTGGTTATTCGCATTCGCCAGGTGGCGGAGCATGCCGCGGTACCCGATCTGTATGACCCCGATCCACGCAATAACACACGCACTATCGATGCGCCGTTCTGGCAGCGCATGATATTTGCACCCTTTGGCGTAAACTATCATCTGGAGCATCACTTTATGCCCAGCGTGCCTTGCTATCACCTATCGGCTCTGCGCGATCTGCTGAAGGCACGCGGCGCGCTGCAGGAGGTGCCGGAGTTCAACAGCTACTTCCAGCTCCTGCGCCACGCCGTGAAACCCGCTTAGCGCTCATTGCAAATCGCAATGCCGTTACAGTAAAAAACCAAGAGCGACCCATAAGCGTTGGCAGAGAAATCGAAAACTTGGCCGCTACCCCAGGGGGTCGCTCTCACCGCCCTCGATGCCGCCTTTCGCGACGACCCCTATCCCATTTTGCAACGCTTGCGTGAGCAAGCGCCGGTGCATGAGGATCGCGAACTGGGTCGCTTTATCGTGACGCGCCATGATGACGTCAAAGCACTATTGCGCGATAAGGCACTTTACACAGACCCCCGCAAGGGCAACCCGGGTACGTTTGCCCGAGACATTCTAGCCGCAGCGCTCAGCGACGATGAAGAACCCTCCATGTTGCTGATGGATGAGCCCGATCATCGCCGCTTGCGTACTCTGGTGAGCGCACCGTTTAGACCGGCCGCGATAGAGCGCTGGCGCAATCATATTCGTGAAATCATCCAGGGCATGCTGGCGCAAATCCATGAAGCCGAATTTGAATTGATCGAGCGCTTTGCCGGGCCCGTGCCGACCGTGGTGATTGCAGAAATGTTGGGCATTGAGCCCAGTCAGCATGATAGGTTCAAGGTTTGGTCCGATCAGCTCATCGCTTTGAGCTTTAATCCGTTTCCTACAGAGGAGCAAATTGCCAGTGGCGAAGGGGCGGCGGAAGCGTTGGATAACTTCTTTCTGCGCGAAATGGATCGGCGTCGTGCGCAGCCAGGTGATGATCTCCTGAGTGAGATGCTACAAGCGGAGGCGGGTGGTGAAACGTTATCGGAAGACGATATTGTCCTGCAGTGTGAGCTGTTGTTGATTGCAGGCAACGTCACGACCTGTGATCTGATTGGTAACGCTTTGCATGCACTGTTGGAAAACCCCGAACAAATGCATGCACTGCGGCAAGATCCAACACTGATTAACAATGCGATTGAAGAAGTGCTGCGCTTTGACTCGCCGGTGACCAACTCGGGGCGTATTGCCAATCGTGCTATCACAGTGGCGGGATGCCCTATTGCGAAAGGTGAATCGCTTAGCACTTCACTCGCTGCAGCCAATCGCGACCCCGATGTATATCCCGATCCCAATGTGTTTGATATCCACCGGGAAGATACTCATCACCAGGCTTTTGGCGGGGGTCGACATTTGTGTTTGGGCGCACATCTGGCCCGTGTAGAAGCGCAGGAAGCGATTTTAGGCTTATTGAACCGCTTCCCAACACTCGAGAAAAGCACGCGCGGTCAGAAGCGTCACGCGATACCCAGTTTTCGTGGCTTTAGTGAATACTGGGTCAGGGGTTACTGAACGTTAGCGCTCCGTCGTTGAAGCGATCCCGTTTAAAGTCCTTCCTGTCTTTCAAGTAGTTTTGCGTATTGCGCCAGGGCGATTGCTCCGCCTGCTTGGGGAAGAGGTGCATCACGCGTTGCATATAACCTGACGAAAATTCCTTGATCCACGGATAGGGTTCCATGGTTTTATCGATATCGCGCAGGTTCGGCGTCACCTGGCGTTTACCCTGCGCATCGGCCTCTTTTATCATCCGACAGAAATACTCTGCTGTGATGTCTGAGCGGAGCGTGTAGGACGCATTGATATAACCAAAGGTGTTCACCAGGTTGGGCACGCCGCTGTACATGAGACCTTTGTAGGTCCAGGTCTCGGCAAAGTTGATCGGCTTGTCATCCACGGCAAAGGTGATGTCACCCATCAGCGACATATCGAGACCGGTTGCCGTCACGATCACGTCTGCTTCCAGCTCCTGACCGCTTTTCAGCAGGATGCCGTTTGCAGTGAATCGTTCGATTTGGTCGGTGACTACAGAGGACTTTCCTGATCTCAGTGAGGCAAAGAAGTCGCTGTCCGGCACCAGGCAGAGCCGCTGATCCCAGGGGTTGTAGTTGGGTTTAAAGTGGGTATCGACATCGTAATTCGGCCCCATTTCCTTGCGCACGCGATCAAGGAGCTTTTTACGTAGATGCCTCGGATGGCTGCGGCTTCGGCGATAAATATAATGCTGAAACAGAGTGTTGCGCCAGCGCGTGAGACCGTAGGCCCAGCTGTCAGGGAGCACCTTACGCAGGAAGTTGGCGAAACTGTCTTTAAAGGGTCGGCTAACGAGGTAGGTCGGTGAGCGCTGCAGCATCACGACGTGAGAGGCTTTGTCGGCCATCGCCGGGACCAGTGTCACCGCGGTCGCGCCGGAGCCGATAACCACAACGCGTTTGCCGCTGTAATCGAAATCCTCCGGCCACTGCTGTGGATGGAGGATGTCGCCTTGGAAATCTTCGCGACCGGCGAACGCAGGCGTATAGCCCTTTTCATAGCGATAGTAGCCTGCACAGGTCAGCAGAAACTGACTGCTCAGGGTTTTGGTTTGTCCATCACCATCTTCAACCTGCAGTGTCCACAGGGCAGCGTTGCTGTCCCAGCTTGCGCTCTGTACCTTATGTTTGTAGCGAATATGCTCGTGGATGCCGTATTCATCAGCCGTTTCGTGAATGTAATCCAGAATGGCGGGGCCTTCGGCAATCGCCTTTTCGGCGATCCAGGGCTTAAAGTTGTAGCCCAGTGTATGCATATCGCTATCAGACCGAATGCCGGGGTAGCGGAATAAATCCCAGGTGCCACCCATGGCCTCCCTGCTTTCCAATATGACGTAGCGTTTTTCGGGACAGTGCTTCTTGAGATGGACACCCGCACCGATACCGGCCAATCCGGCACCCACTACGATGACATCTACCTGTTCGGTTTCCATATGCTGTGTTACCTGGCTGTTGGGTCGTTTATCTTAGCAGCTTTTCGATGGGGGCCGTGCCTACCTGCCAGAGTCAGCATGGTACACGGCGTCCAGTTCTCTAATGTCGTCTACCCCGAGAATATCCGAAATCACATCCAGCATCCCTGAGCCCAGGTCCGGGTGCTGCCAGGCACCCAGAGTCAGGCCACCGTCTACCACCAGGGCCTGACCCGTAATGAAATCAGATTCATCGCTGGCCAGAAAGCACGCTGCGTTGGCAATATCCTCTGGCATGCCTGCTCGCGTGATGGGCTGCGCCATGGCGGAAACATCTTTTAAGGGGGTCACGAAGTCTTTGTCTTTGTTTTGCAGGGCCAGCTGACCCGCAAAGATGGGTGTGTTAATAAAGCCCGGACAGATGGTGTTAACGCGGACCTTATAGTGCCCGAGCTCCTGCGCCACGGAGCGACTCAGGTTAATCACGCCGGCTTTTACCGCGGAGTAGACGTGTGGGCCGTAGCCGCCGCCTGTGCCTGCGATGCTCGCAGTGGAAATGATGGAACCCGACCCCTGCGCTTTCATCACGGGTGCCGCATGTTTCATACCCATGATAGGCCCCGTTAGCATCGCACCTACCGTGCGCTCGTAGGGTTCGCCCATGTCCAGCGTCTCGACATCGCCGTGCACACCGCCAAAGCCGGCGTTGTTGAACAGACAATCCAGTCTGCCCCAGGTCTCAGTTGCTAGATCAATCGCCGCTTTTACCTGCTCCTCGATACAGACATCCGTGTAAATAAAGATAGCCCTGTCACCCAGCGATGACGCGAGTTCCATACCAGTATCTTGCTGCATATCGGCGATAACGACTTTTGCGCCTTCCTGAACAAACTTGTTTACCGTCGCTTTTCCGATACCGCTGGCACCACCGGTGATCAGGGCGACTTTTCCTTCGAGTCTTGCGGACATGGGCTGCTACCTTTGCATTATTGTCGTGACTGATTTCAGACAGGACACTGTAGGGAGGCCAATTCTAACTCACTTTCTGGCAGTCGCAATGCCATAAGGCTTTTTGGCAGGACAGGCCAAAACCCCTATAGTCGGCCCTGTTGGTTCAGGAGCAATAACAATGAAAAGTAATCGTGAACGAGGCAAAGAGCTGCTGCCGACCATCATCCTCACTATTCTGAGTATGATTCAGGCACTCGCCCTTGAACTGTACTGGTCGAAAATCCTGGATAGCCCCTACCTGCGGCAGGGCGATGTGGAGGCTGTGATCGGCTGGCTGCAGTTTGCGGTGATGCTGCAGGGTTTCCTGCTGATCTGGGTGCTTTTTGTCAGCTTTGTTCTCCGTTTCAGCTGGCTGCCATCCGTCGAAGACACGCTGATGCCCTTCGCCATCGGGCTGCTCGAGTTTGCGCTGGTTCACTTTACCGCTCCTGCCACCCTGGGGCCCTGGTTATTGTTGCTGGCGGCGGTGTTTGGTGTGTCCACGTTTTCCAGCTACCTCACCATGCGCCAGGCGCGGCGCGACCCTGACAACGCGTACTTTTTTGATCGAATCCAGCCCGCGAGCTGGCGAGACTATCTCTCGACTATCGTCGTCGTGGTTGTATTGTGTCTGCTGGGGCTGCTGATCTGGCTGACGGATAACAATCCCGTTGTTTCGATTGTCGCTTTGTTAGTTGCCCTGGGTGCACTGGCCTATCGCATATTGCTGGTACGGCGGTTTTGGATGCATTCGATTGAAAAGCCTGATTCCCCCAAGGTGTAATGCTGATGACCCTGCCGTCGCAAGTGGCGCGAGAGTGTTGATTAAGCGTATGTCGTCGATAACAGCCAGGCAGGGCTTTTATCCCACCTCAGCCGATGTGCGCCTGAACCAGACACTAGCCGATATCAAGACTATCTCGGTTTGCCGGAACCTCCAATGGTACCACATGGATCAGACCCAAAACGTTGCGCAGCTAATGATTGTCGGGAAGGTATTGCGATGTAACTCAGTCATGTCCTGAATTAGTGTTGGATTAACCAGGACTCCGCTGAATCCGCATCCCACATGAAAATAATGACACTGCGTTCGACGCAAGGGGTGCACTGCATTCGCCCCTGACTCAAATTCGACTATAGCCAGATACTTAATGCAAATGAGATTCAT
>JBCDFM010000087.1:0-14727 GCA_039178015.1 Pseudomonadota bacterium | reverse complement strand
TTCAGGTTCACCCGCGTGGGTGCCAGATAGGTGAGATGGCCGCCGCCATCAATGGAGAGATGTTCCTCGGCCTTGCGCTTGAATTCCTCGAGCTTGCGGACATCGTCGCAGTGCACCCAGCGTGCGGTATAAACGTTAATCGGTTCATAAATCGCATCCACCTTGTACTCGTCTTTCAAGCGATAGGCCACCACATCGAACTGCAGCTGGCCGACAGCGCCGACCACCAGCTCGCTGCTAGTAATGGGGGCAAATACCTGGGTAGAGCCCTCCTCCGATAGCTGCTGGAGCCCTTTTTGCAACTGTTTGGACTTCATCGGGTCCGTCAGGCGTATTCGGCGAAACAGTTCGGGCGCAAAGTGGGGTATGCCGGTGAACTGTAGCTCCTCGCCCTCGGTAAAAGTATCGCCGATTTGAATAGTACCGTGATTGTGCAGACCGATAATGTCACCGGAAACAGCTTCTTCTACGAGCTCTCGTTCACCCGCCTTGAAGGTCACCGCATCAGCGATTTTGACTTCCTTGCCAAGGCGTACATGCCGCATTTTCATACCCTTCCTGTAGCGCCCAGAACAAACGCGCATAAAGGCGATTCGATCGCGATGTCTCGGATCCATATTGGCCTGGATTTTGAAAACAAAGCCACTGAGTTTAGCTTCCCCAGCATTCACCGTTCGACTCATGGTGTCCCGGGATTGCGGTGCAGGTGCCCATTGCACAAAATCGTTCAGCATTTCGCGCACGCCAAAATTGCCTAGCGCGGTCCCAAAAAAAACTGGACTCAGCTTGCCGGCCAAAAAAGCGTCGTTTTCGAACTCATGGCTGGCCCCGCGCACGAGCTCAATCTCACCGAGATAGTCCTCGTACTCTTCACCTAGCAGGGTACGAGCTTCGTCACTATCCAGACCCTCAATACGATTGATCTCTGGCATCACTGAGCCCTGACCAGGCGTGTATTGCTCGATAACATCGGTATACAGGTTGTATACGCCCTTGAACTCTCGACCCATGCCAATCGGCCAGTTGATCGGAGCACACTGGATGGCCAGGATCTCCTCGATCTCATCCAGGAGCTCGATGGGGTCGCGAATATCCCTATCCATTTTGTTGATGAAACTGAAGATGGGGGTATCTCGAAGGCGGCAGACGTTCATCAGCTTAATCGTGCGATCTTCTACTCCTTTCGCTCCATCGATCACCATCAGCGCAGAATCCACAGCCGTCAACGTGCGATAGGTGTCCTCGGAAAAGTCCTCGTGACCGGGTGTGTCGAGCAGGTTGACGATGCGCTTCTTATAAGGAAACTGCATTACCGAAGAAGTGACCGAAATGCCACGCTCCTGTTCCATACTCATCCAATCGGAGGTGGCATGAGGGCCTTTTT
Organism: Pseudomonadota bacterium; assembly: GCA_039178015.1. GTDB lineage: Bacteria > Pseudomonadota > Gammaproteobacteria > Pseudomonadales > Halieaceae > JARRPM01. The sequence continues at coordinate 13,343 of JBCDFM010000087.1, read as the reverse complement.
TCCCCTTAACGCTACCTGCGACCTGAATCGCGTTACCCAGTAACAGTAGTTTTTCAGTGATGGTCGTCTTGCCGGCATCGGGGTGTGAAATAATTGCAAATGTACGGCGATCATCGATTTCGTTGGATAAATTACCATTACTCACGGCTAGCTTCCCGTTAAATCCCTGCGCCAATGCGCCTCTAATCAACGCGCCAGCGAAAAAAGCGCGCTATCTTACCTGATTAACACGTTTCAGGCTCGTCTAAAATTGCTAAGTCGAAATCTCCAGACAGTGATAACTTCAGGCACCTGCGTACTCAAGGCCAGTGACCGTATAATGCGACAGTGAATACTGCTCTGACACGAACGTCTTCCGCCTACAACCCATCGCTGGACAACCTGCGAAGCCTGCTCCTGATTCGCGGCATCGCGCTGACCGGGCAGGCCGGTGTGCTTCTCTATGTGATGTTCATCAGCAAGACCGAAGAGAGCTTGATCGGTGTGATACTGAGCCTGTTAGCGATGGTAGCTGTCACCGCCCTGAGTCTGTGGCGTTGCACCCAGAACTGGCCAGTAACGGACAATGAGTTTTTAGGTCAGCTTCTTATCGATGTCTTAGGCTGGACGGTTTTGATGTTTTTCACTGGTGGCGCGAACAATCCGTTCATTTCGTATTATATCGTGCCGCTTGTGGTATCAGCTGCAGTATTACCGTGGCGCTACACGTGGTTGGTGGCTGGCGTATGCCTGCTGGCCTACAGCGCACTGCTGCTGTTTCATTTTCCTTTCCCGCTATTTACACCGCACGCTCACATGGGCCATGACAATGGAGCGAACGTGCACGTTATCGGAATGTGGTTCAATTTCATTTTCAGCGCAGGCCTAATCACCTATTTCGTCGTGCGAATGGCGTCGATGTTGCGCCAACAAGATGCCCGCGCCGTCGAGGCGCGGGAAGATCGATTGCGCGATGAACAGATCGTTGCGGTCGCCAGCCTGGCGGCGGGTACTGCCCATGAATTGGGCACCCCGCTATCCACGATGACGGTACTCGTAGATGAGCTGTTGTCGGATACTACCCTCGGTTCACAGGCGCGCAAGGACTGTGAACTACTCAAGGCGCAGCTCACCCAGTGCAAGTCAACGCTTAAAGGCCTGACGCAAACAGCGGAATTGACTTCAACAGCACAGCAACAGGAGCAGTCTGTCGATGAATTCGTCAGTGACTGCGTGGATCGCTGGTCAGTTCGCCGCCCCGGTATCGTCTATGAGCTGCAACCTGAGCCGGATGGATTCGGACCAACCATTGTGTTTGACCCCACATTGGCGCAGGCCGTGGAAAATTTGTTGAACAACGCAGCCGATAGCGGAACGAACAAAGTCGCCATTAACCTTCGCTGGGATAACCATGAGGTGTGTATTGCCATCCGCGATTGGGGCCCCGGCCTGTCGAATGAGATGCTGCAGAGTCTGGGTAAGCCCATTATCAGGGCGAGTATGGAGGGCCTGGGAATCGGACTGTTGCTGAGTCACGCAACCGTAGAGCGCTACGGCGGGCGAATCGAGCTATCAAACGCTGCCGGTGGCGGCACCGAGGCACGCCTCTATTTGCCCCTGAGCTATGGAGCCCATCATGACTGATGCCAAGCGGCGCATCCTACTGGTAGACGACGATCCCATATTTACATCTGTTATGGCCAGAGGATTTGCAAGACACGAATTTTCTACGGCATGTTGCGACAGTGCGGAGGCAGCTCTTAATACCTGCGAAACGTTCAAGCCAACTCATATTCTGCTTGATCTAAACATGCCCGGAACGTCTGGATTAGTGATTTTACCGCAGCTACTCGCGCTAGCACCCGCGGCCCGCCTGGTGGTGTTGACCGGTTACTCCAGTATTGTCACTGCAGTAGAAGCGACGCGAGCCGGAGCGACCAATTATCTCTGCAAGCCTGCCACGATTGACGACATCATACAGGCATTCGAGGGTAAAACCGCGGTCAGTGGGGACTCTGCTATTCCCAGCGATCCGATCTCTGTTGATCGCCTGGAGTGGGAACACATACAGCGGGTATTACAATCGCATGATGGCAATGTTTCAGCGACCGCCAGAGCTTTGGGAATGCATCGCAGGACACTACAGCGAAAACTGCAGAAACGCCCGGTGAAACGCTAATCCACAGCAAACCAACGGGAGTTTACGCCCGGGTCGAGATTTCCACCTCCTCAACGAGTGTGGCCAGCAGTTCTGCACCCATGGAGTCAATATCAATCAATCGCCCCGGCAACAACTGTGCCATGGAAGTAACGCGCAAACCTTCATAGCCACAAGGATTTATGCGCGCGAACGGCTCGAGATCCATATCGACATTGACAGACAGTCCGTGATAGCTACATCCGCCGCGCACCCGCAGTCCCAAAGAGGCCACCTTTGCCCCGTCCACATACACGCCAGGTGCCTTTGGTTTGGCCATGGCGTCGATTCCGAAATGCCCCAAAAACTTGATGATGCTGCGTTCAATAACTGTTACCAAATCGCGTACACCCCATCCTCGACGCCGCAGATCAATCAACAGGTATATTACCCACTGGCCCGGACCGTGGTATGTGACCTGGCCACCACGATCGACCTGTACTACTGGGATATCTCCGGGCGCGAGAATATGCTCCGCCTTCCCTGCCTGCCCCTGGGTGAAGACTCGCGGGTGTTGCAATAACCAGAGCTCATCATCCGTGTCCGTATCGCGAGAGTCGGTGAACGCGCGCATAGCATCAAGGGTGGGTTGATACTCAACCAATCCAAGTTGCCTCAGCTTTAGACCGAGATTCATTAAATGACCATTTGAACTCGACCACTGGCGATTAAGTCACGGTGGAGCGTATCAAGTTGGTCGGGGCCTGTTGCCTCAATGGTAATCGTAATTGACGTAAAAGTGCCTTTTTTAGAAGCGCGAGCGGTAACCCGCGTTCGATCAAAACCCGGAGCGTGCTGCTCAAAGATCTCGAAAATAGCCTCCTGCAGGTCATCGGCCGTTCTAGCCAACACCTTAATAGGATAGTCACAGGGAAATTCTATTTTTGGCGGATCTTGCTCCAACTCTCACCTCACTGGTATCGCAAACACCGCGCTATATGGCTTGCATCCATTCAAGCCCTCAGCATCAGGTAGCAAATAAACTTGCCACCCACATGAGAATCGTATCCCAAAGGCGTGAGAAAAATCCGCCGGGTTCTACGGTTTGCAATGCCACGGCGGGCGCTTCAAACACGGTTTCGCCCGATATGCTCAACGTAACGGTACCCACTGAGTCACCCTCGACTATCGGTGCGACCAAATTGGGTTCCAAGGCTACGGTGGTCACCAAATTCTTCGACTTGCCTCGGGGCAGGGTAAGCACAGTTTCATCAATTAATCCCACTGGCAAGATGTCCTGCTGGCCTTTCCAGATCCTGGGAGCTTCAAGTTCGTGCATAGGCCCGAACACCTCTTTGGTCTCGAAAAAGCGGAAACCATAATTGAGCAGACTGCGCGTTTCGTTCTTGCGCGCCTTCGCACTACTCGTTCCCATGACCGCCGAAATGAGGCGCATGCCGCGACGCTCTGCCGAAGCGACCAAACAGTATCCCGCTTCCCGGGTGTAGCCCGTTTTTAAACCATCTACTGAGGGATCTTCGCCGAGCAAGCTGTTGCGGTTGTACTGCTTGATATCGTTATAGGTGAATTCAGGTTCTTTATACATGGCGTAGTGTTCGGGAAAGTCCCTGATCATCGCGCCGGCGAGCACTGTTAGATCACGAGCGGTCACCACCTGATCGGGATCGGGCAGCCCGTGAGAGTTGGTAAAGTAAGAGCCTTCCATACCTAGCGCTTGCGCCTGCGCATTCATCATTTCGGTGAAGACACCCTCGCTGCCGGCGATGTGTTCGGCTATCGCGACAGTGGCATCATTACCCGAAGAAATCACGATGCCACGTTCGAGATCCTCGACGCGGACATCCATGCCTGGCTCAATCCACATCAAAGATGATCCTTCAAAGATCGGATTTTGTGACCATGCGTTTTCGCTCACTGTAACCATATCGTCCGCATTGATACGCCCCGCTTCCACTTCCGCGGCGAGCACGTAAGCGGTCATCATTTTGGTCAAGCTCGCCGGCGGTAATGGCATATCGGCATTGTGCTCAGCCAGGACAGCGCCACTGTGCGCATCCACAAGAATATAGGCAGCGGCATTAATCTGCGGGGGCGATGGCACAAGATCCTGAGCCATAGTGGGCGAGGAGATTAAGATAAAGTAGAAGGCACAGAGTATTTTTCGCATAGTAAAAGCAGGTCGCGAGGAGTGATCAAAGTTGGCGCATGTTAACGCATGCGTTGCGTGAAATGAATTGGGCGCTGACGCCTCGCTCATATCGCTAGGGTAAGGGCTGGCCGCCATCGTAGCCTGCCAGGCGAAGCTGGTTTTGTACTGATTGCAACTCCTCGGAGTCATTCATGGGGCCGATCCTTACGCGATATAGTAGGCTACTACCTGATTGCACCTCGCTAACGAAAACTGGAGGTTGAAGCATCGCCTGCAGCGTCGTCTGCAGATTACGCGCTGAGCCCTCGGAGCTATATGCGCCCAACTGCAGGTATCGATAATCCCCGACAACCGCATGGCGTCGATCGTCCACGCCAACAACGTCGATTACTTCAACCTCTACCGGAGCAGTTCCCTCCTCCATAAAGCCAAGCTTGACCGCAGCGCCATAGGATAAATCGATCAGACGATCACTGTGAAACGGCCCGCGATCGTTGACGCGGACAATAACGCTACGCCCATTTTCCAGGTTGGTTACTCGCGCAAAGCAAGGGATCGGTAGCGTCTTGTGTGCAGCTGTTGCGGCGTAGAGATCATAGATCTCGCCATTGGAGGTTTTGTGGCCGTGAAACTTGGAACCATACCAAGAAGCTACTCCTCTGCGCTTGTAGCCACGATGGTCTTCCAAGATCTCATACTCGACCCCGTTTACCGTATATGGGCTTGCATTTCCCGCCGCAAGAATAGGGTCGGGTTGAGGCCGCGCGTCACGCACCTGTGCGGGAGCAATGGGCTTAAGGGGCGCGCTATCCTCGGACTGCGCGTAACGAGTTTGCTGCCAGTCGTCGACGCGACCGTGAGCTTCCTGGTCTCTGTGCTGTTTGTCTATACAAGCCGCAATCAGCAGTGTTGAGCACGCGACCATGATGAAAAGAGTGCGCGACATCAGTCTGCCATGCCAAGCGCAATTTGCTGGCTAAGCTGGTAAACCGACATGGCGTATTTAGCGCTGTGATTGTAACGTGTGATCACGTAAAAATTGTGTAAGCCCAGCCAGTATTCTTCGCCATTGGCAAGCTCAAACTTCATCGCAGACGCCAGGGCCTCAGCATCCACCGCTTGCATCGGTTTTACGCCGATTTCGATAAACTCCCCTACGGTCTGTTCCGGACGCAAATTCTTGCGACCCTGCACGAACCAATCCAAGGGAACGTCGCCTTCTACCTCCGCCGGCACAACTACCGTTTCGCCTTGACGCCAGCCATGCTCCTTGAAGTAATTTGCCACCGAGCCAATCGCATCGACCGGGTTATTCCAGATATCTGCAATGTCATCGCCGTCGAAATCGACCGCATAAGCAAGAAAGCTACTGGGCATAAACTGCCCATACCCCATCGCACCCGCATAGGAACCCTTCAGAGACAGAGGATCGAAGCCCTGCTGGCGCGTCAGTATTAAATAGCTCTTAAGTTCAGAGGTAAAAAATGCCGAGCGGCGAGGGTAATCAAAGGCCAGCGTTGAGAGTGCATCGATGACGCGGTATGACCCCGCTATTCGACCGTAATAGGTTTCGACACCAATTATGGCGACGATAATATCCGCAGGCACGCCGGTTTCGTTCTGCGCTCTATCCAAGGTTGGGTAGTGCTCACGATAAAATGCCAGACCCTGCGCAAGCCGTTTGTCATCCAAAAATATTTCGCGGTACTCATACCAGGGCTTGGCTTTTTCCGCAGGGCGGGCTATCGCCTTCAGGATACTTTCCTGGCGCTCGGCGCTGGCAAATACCTCTACCAGTGTTTCTCGATCGAAGTCCTGCTCCGCGACCAGTTCATCGACCAGTTGCATCGCCGCCGGATGATCAGCGTAGTCGTCCCCTGCCCAGGACAAACCGCTCCACAAGCAGATGGTTAAAGCAACCAGCTTCAGGCGTAAGCACATACTGTCTTTCTCGTTGTTGATTACCCCAATCCGGAAACCGGATTGGCCGGTGTCATCTGGCCACAGCGGTTTTTTCGGTGCTGATTGCCATTAATATGCCAAAACCCGCCATCAAGGTGACTACCGACGTCCCACCGGCACTCACGAGAGGTAAAGGCACACCCACCACTGGCAATAGGCCAGCGACCATGCCCATGTTAACAAAGATATAAACAAAAAACGTCAGCGTTAAACTGCCTGCCATCATTCGGTTGAAACTTGATTGGGCTCGCACGCCAATCCAGAACCCGCGCAGCAAAATAAGCAGATAAATACCCATTAAAACCAAAACACCGCGCAGGCCGAACTCTTCAGACATGACTGCGATAATGAAGTCCGTATGACTTTCGGGCAGGAAGTCCAGCTGAGACTGAGTACCATTCATCCAACCCTTGCCATCCCAGCCCCCGGAGCCAATCGCTGTTTTGGACTGAATGATATTCCAACCGGCGCCGAGCTTGTCGCTCTGGGGATCTAACAGTGTGATGATCCGCTGCTTCTGATAATCCTTCAGAACAAACATCCACGCCGGCCAGAGTGACAAACATGCCAAGATGGCAGCACCCAGGATGTAACGCCAGTCCATACCCGCCATAAACAGGACGAACACACCGCTAGCGGCGATAAGCAGAGCAGTTCCGAGATCAGGCTGCTGGAGTATCAGCGCCGCGGGCAGTGCGATGATCGCAAGTGCAACAATGACATGCACGAACCTGGGCGGTAGGGTGCGATCAGCCAAGTACCAGGCCACCGTTAGTGGTAAAACCAGTTTCATAATCTCAGACGGCTGAAATCGAAAGCCGCCTATGGATAACCAGCGTTGCGCGCCCTTCGCACCGACACCGACCAGCATAACTGCGATAAGTGTTGCCAGTCCAAGTACATAAAACCAGGGAGCCCAGCGCATGAGGCGCGTCATACTAACTTGGGCGACCGCAAACATAACAACATAGGCCACCAGAAAATAACGTCCCTGGCGAACTACCGCGTTCATATCCTTTCCAGAACCGCTGTAAAGCACCACTAACCCGTACACCGTCATTATCAATAACAGAACTAATAAAGGCACATCGACATGAAATCGTAGAAATGCACTGGGGCGTCTCGCCAGGTCAGCGGAGCCTTGATGCGGCATCTGGCGAACATAGTCACTCATCAACCCGCATCACCGAACAGCCAGGTATCAATCACCGCCCGCGCGATAGGCGAAGCGGCAGAACTGCCCCCGCCATTTTCGACGATAATAGCAACGGCGATAGTGGGAGCTTCTGCGGGAGCAAAGGCAATGAACAGACCATGATGCCGGTGGCGCTCTGCTACTTCTTCTTCATTGTAAACCTCGCCTTGCGCAATACCGATTACCTGGGCTGTACCGGTCTTACCCGCCATGGTGTATTGGATATCCTTCGCCAGGACTTTGGCAGTTCCGCGCTCGCCGTGAACCACTTCAATCATGCCATCAAAGACAGCATCCCAATGATCATCTTTGGCGACAATCGGATCGAGCTCAGGCGCTGGAATGGCTTGCCCATCGATGGACTGCAGCAGGCGCGGTGTTCTGCGCACGCCCTTGCTAGCCATCACACTGGTTGCAACTGCGAGCTGCATAGGTGAAGTCAGCATATAACCCTGGCCTATGCCTGCACTTAACGTCTCTCCTGGGTACCAGGTCACACCCATGGCATCGCGCTTCCATCGTGTCGACGGCAATACCCCTCTTCGTTCATTGGTCGTATCAACCCCGGTGCGCTCGCCCAATCCGTATGGGCGCAGATAATCATACATGCGATCAATCGTTAGGCGTCTGGCCAGGTCGTAGTAATACACATCACAGGATTCGGCTATCGCCATCTTCATATCCACAAAAGGTGCATGACCAGTACCACGGATGCGCAAAATCCAATCTCTGTACTTGCGCGAATCACCAGGCAGGCTGTACCACCCCGGATCGGCAACGGTCGTCTCTGGAGTGACCAGGCCCGACTCCAGGCCCGCCATGGACATGAAAGGTTTGATCGTCGAGCCAGGTGGGTACTGACCCTGAATAGCGCGGTTGAACAGGGGAACATCCAGAGAATCCCGCAGAGCGCTGTAGTCCGCTGTGCTGATTCCATTGACAAACAAATTGGTGTCAAACCCAGGTGTCGACACCAGTGCCAGGACCCCACCGGTAAACGGGTCCATGGCGACCACCGCACCTCGACGATCTCCCAATGCTTCGCTGGCTGCTTTTTGCAAACGGATATCCAGGTGTAGCACTAAATCTGATCCGGGCTTGGGATCAAACCGTTCCAGCACGCGCAGCACCCGACCATGTGCGTTTGTTTCGACGTTTTGATATCCCACCTCACCATGAAGATCATCTTCATAGAATTTCTCCACCCCAACCTTGCCCACGTGGAATGTGCCGCGGTAGTCAGATTCGTCTAAATAAGATGCTTCTTCCTCGTTTATGCGCCCGACATATCCAATTGCATGGGAGAAAAGGTCACCATGGGGGTAGTAGCGCAGCAGCTGCGCATCGACCACTACGCCTGGCAATCGATAGCGGTTTACCGCCAGCCTCGCGCGCTCTTCCTCACTTAAGCGAAAGCGTAGCGGTACGGCGTCGTAGGGGCGTCGCCGTTGCAATTTCTTCTCAAAATTTGCCAGGTCGTTCTCTGTAATAGGAACTAACTGGCCGAGTTCTTCCAGTGTGGCATTCAAATCTGGGACCTGTTCTCTGACAATCGACAAGATATAGCTCGGACGGTTGTCTGCCAGGAGTTCACCGTTGCGGTCGTAGATCAAACCGCGTTTGGGCGGAAGAGCCTGCAGCTGCACCCGGTTGCGCTCGGATTCAGTGCGATAGATCTCGTACTCGGTGATTTGTAGGGAATAGTAGCGAGCCAAAATCAAGGCCAGCAGCCCGACCACCAGCAGCACCGCCGTGATGATTCGGGCGTTATTGATTCGGGCTTCGCGATGCGAGTCTTTAAGCTGAACCGGGCCAGCCATCTGCCGTTTTACCAATCAACACGTCTTTTCATATTCTAGATAGGTGCATCTGCGCCAGCGCGTCAGAGGCTAGCTGCGATGATACGGGTGGTTGATGGTGATTGTCCAAGCCCGATACAACTGTTCAATCAATAAAACACGAACCAGCGGGTGCGGCAGTGTGAGATCACTCAGTGACCAGCGTGTCTCCGCTCGGGACAGACACCGCTCGCCGAGGCCATCTGGACCACCAATCAGAAAGCTGTAATTGTCGCCCGACATGCGCCAGTCATTCAGGCGTTTGGCGAAATGCTCCGTGCAGATACGCTTTCCTTTGACATCCAGTGCAACAACCCGATCTCCAGAGGGTATAGCTTTCAGTAGTTGCTCACCTTCACGTTCTCGCAACTGCTTCGCCACGCTTTCGCGCGCGCGGTGCGCCAGGGGGACCTCATGCCATTTGAGATTGAATTCTTTTGGTAGTCGACGCTGGTAGTCTGCTACGGCCTCACTAACCCAGCCTGGCATCTTGTTACCAGCGGCAATTATGCTTATGCGCATTAATCGGAGGATTCAGCAGCGACCCAGAGCCGCTCCAAGTCATAGAAATCACGCGTGGCAGGGAGCATTACGTGTACGACAACGTCACCAAAGTCCACCAGCACCCATTCGCCAGCGTCCTCACCCTCAACTCCCAATGGCCTCAGATTCTGCCGCTTCGCCTCCATGCAGACGTTGTCAGCCAATGATTTTACGTGCCGATTAGACGTCCCGCTGGCAATCACCAAAAAGTCCATGACATCTGTCAACTCAGTGACATTGAGTGTCACCACATTAACGGCTTTCAAATCTTCCAGGGCGTCAACAACGATTTGCTTCTGTTGCTCAGCTTTCATCCACATTTCTCTTAGCACAATTTGGCTTGTTAATAATGCCCTCCCGTCGTATAGAGCTGATGTTCCTCTATGTAGTCGAGCACCGCTTGCGGTAACAGGAAACGCACCGATCGCCCCTCACGCAACAGCGCTCTGATTTCAGTAGAAGAGATAGCCAGCGGTCGCAGCTCTTCTATTAAGATGCCCCCTCTGGGGTTTTCTGTCAGCAACTGGGTGTCTTGAATCCTAAAGGCTTGCAGCCAGTCAGCTACAGGACCCTTCGTTGGCAAATGCCAGCCTGGCCTTGCTATCACGATGACATGTGCCCAATCCAGCAGTTCGTCCCAGCGATGCCAGCCAGTCAGACCCTGCACCGCGTCGCATCCCATCACTAAGCTCAAGCTCCGGGCACTGCCCAGTTCTTGACGCAGTTCAATGAGACTATCAATAGTATAGGAGCTTCCAGGCCGGTTGAGTTCACGCTTGTCGCAGACCAGCTTATGCTCATCGCCGACGGCCAGCTCCACCATGGCAGCGCGGTGTAGTGCGCCACAGGCCGGTGAGTCGCGATGCACAGGTGTGGCACAGGGCATAAGACGCAACTGCTGCAAAGCGAGTCGTTCCACAAGCTCGAGGGCAGAACGGAGGTGGCCGTAGTGAATAGGGTCGAAGGTTCCGCCAAATACCGCTGTCGGCCCAACGGGTGCGTTGGCGTCAATCAACTGCGGACCTGCCCCTCTCCTAGCACGACGAACTTCTGCGAAGTGAGCCCCTCCAGACCGACGGGGCCACGGGCATGGAGCTTGTCAGTCGAAATGCCTATTTCTGCTCCCAACCCGTATTCAAAGCCATCTGCAAACCGGGTTGAAGCGTTAATCATCACAGAAGCAGAATCAACTTCGCGAAGAAAACGCATCGCGCGTGCATGATCCCTGGTGACAATACTGTCGGTATGCTTCGAGCCATAGGTGTTGATGTGTTCGATGGCCTCATCGATGCCCTCTACCACTCTTACTGCGAGGATAGGCGCGAGGTATTCTTCTCGCCAATCCGACTCGGTAGCGACATCAATCTCAGGCAGCACGGCACGTGTTTTCTCGCAGCCACGCAGCTGCACATCCGCCTTGACAAAGGTCTCTCCCAGACGCGGCAGGATATCCACTGCCGTAGAGGCCGCCACCAGGAGAGTCTCCATTGTGTTACAGGTACCAAAGCGCTGGGTTTTGGCGTTGACTGCAATCTCGGCAGCCATATCGAGATCCGCATCGTCGTCGATGTAGACGTGACAAACCCCGTCAAGGTGTTTGATCACAGGAACTAACGCATCGGAACTAATGCGCTCGATCAAGCCCTTACCGCCCCGAGGCACAATGACATCGACATACTCGGCCATCGTTATGAGACGGCCCACCGCCGCCCGGTCGGGTGTGTTGACGACCTGCACCGCCGCTTCAGATAGCCCAGAGCGCACCAAACCCTGGGTGATGCAGGACGCTATCGCCGCATTGGAGGCTAAGGCCTCGGATCCACCGCGCAATATGGTGGCATTACCAGATTTAAGACACAGGCTTGCAGCATCAACGGTAACATTGGGCCGAGACTCGTAAATGATGCCGATCACACCCAGTGGAACGCGCATTTTGCCGACCCGAATCCCACTTGGCATGGTTTTCATATCCGATATCTCGGCTACAGGATCCGGCAGATCAGCAACCTGCTGTAAGCCGGCCAACATATCGTCTATTCGCGATGGTGTTAGTTGCAATCGGTCCATCAGCGCCGGCGTCAGATTATTGCCAGCCCCACGCTCCAGATCTTCCTCATTGGCAAGCTGAAGCTCAGCTCTCGCACCATCAAGGGCATCGCGCATCGCCAGCAGTGCGCTATTGCGCACTGCTGGTGACGACGCCGCAAGCTGTCGAGACGCCACGCGCGCCGCGGCGCCCAGGTTAACCATGTACTGATCAACATCCATGAAGCAGTAACTCTGCCCTTGTCAAACCGACAGTATACCCGAAGCCCTCTGGCGGTGTGTTGTCTACCGTATGTTAAGCTCAAGTCAAAGCGTAAAGACACAGCTATTGGGAACGGCTTTTGGAACTCGTTTTGGGTAATAATTCTAAGGAGCGACAGTGTGACCAATCACATAGAAATTGAGTTTTTCTACGATTGCTCCAGCCCCTGGACCTACTTTGCCTTCACCCGGATGGTGCCGCTGTGTGATGAATTGGGCCTGCCCGTGCGCTGGCGTCCGTTTCTGGTTGGAGGCGTTTTCAACTCCGTCAACCAGCAAGTCTACAAAACGCGCGAGGCGCTGTTCACCGACCCTGACAACAGCCGCAAGCTCAACTATTTCATTAAAGACCTGAACAACTGGGCCACGCTATGTGGCGTCACTCTCGAATGGCCATCAGCGCACCCTATCAGCGCGGTCAAGGCCATGCGCGGTGCTTTTTTTGCAGAGGAGCAGGGTCTGATCGTGCCCTACTCTCGCGCTGTCTTCGAGGCCTACTGGGGCGGCATCAACCCGGACATCGCCAGCGATGAGGTCCTGCAGGCGATTTGCGGAAGAGTTGGCCTGGATATTGAGGGCTTCTTTAGCGCGATTAATCAAGCGGCATACAAAGATCTTTTGCGCAAGAACACCGATGAGATCATTGCCCGCGGCGGATTCGGATCTCCCACGATTTATGTCAATCAGGACGATATGTATTTTGGCAATGACCGTTTGCCACTGGTGGAGTGCCGATTGCGTGGTCTGCTGGCCGACTAGCGTAACGTTGGGTGCGCAGTTATTCAGCCACAGCCATTACCGCTAACACTATGGAAAACGACTTGTAGGCAACATTTTTTAGAGTCTAACGATTCGAAAAGCGACGCTTCTGCTTTGGATGCGCGACGTCGCTGGTTCTCTGGTTTTCTCAGTATCTACCCACAGTTTGCTTTCATCACTTTCGCTTTCCAGGAGCGCTGTGCAGCACCGAACCTGGTTGGGTGCGCGCCCACGTAGAGCGATTCACGTACCGAGATCCGATAGCGTCCACATCGCAATTCCATTATTTACGTTTACGTTAACGTAAACTTGGGCTATAGTTAGCGCTGTTATATCTGAGCACTGCAGGGAACCTTCTTTTGGCGAGCACGCAAACCTACTCTATTTCAGAATTGGCCAAGGAGTTCGACGTGACCACCCGGACCATCCGGTTCTACGAAGAGAAGGGTCTCA
>JBCDFM010000086.1:0-15011 GCA_039178015.1 Pseudomonadota bacterium | reverse complement strand
TTGGAAGCCGTTTCTTCGCCATAACGGGCGATAAGATAGGCAACCATAGAACGATTGTAGACGTTGCCGGCATCACGCTGAGTCATGCGTCCTTTCCATTTTGGATCCGCAAGATCAAGATAGCTGCGAGGGCGCTCCTCTGCACTGATCGTATTGCGATTGGTAAGCGCAGTGCGCACACGGATCGCATACCCCAGCCAATAGCCCTGCTCATCCCGTAGCTCCTCTGGCACAATTTCACTCATTTCTTCCCAGAAGTCGGGCTCATATTTCTTGAAATGATGGAAGTGATTGGCTTCCAGCAATCCCTTGTAGTCGGACACCATAATGACGTCTGTCGAGAAGGTGTCATAGTCGTCGGTGACGACCACTTCGATCCCGGTCTCCTCGATGAACGCATCAATAACAGGTTGAAAATATTCCGCGCCGTGATACCAGTTAATGGTCAACGGCTCTGCTTCTTCGGCGAGAACGGGCTCCTGCAAATACGCCATTATCAACAATAACGCAGTTAATATGCGCGTTTTTCCGGAATGGCACTTCATGACGAGCCTCTCTTAACTGGACGAATTTGAACGCTATATCCGCTTGGGGCTGGCATCCTTTTGAAGGATTACTTAGCGCTAACTGCCAACAACGTGTTGGATATTCTGTTCTTTTCGGCGTCTTAAAGCCGATTAACTTGACCGTTGATAAATATGAATATAAATTCATATTATACGCAAATATGGCACAGTGCAATGACTTCAAAGCGCATAGACAGCAGCTTTCTATCGAGCCAAAGCGGGCCACCCTGATGCGTTACCTTAAAACCCGCAATAGACACCGAGCGATTAGCGAATTGCACCACTGCGGGTTTGATTGCTGCCGGAGAGGAAGCCGAAGCCGCTTTCGATGTCGTTACGAATGATGCAGGTTGCCTGGACATCACTGGCCATTGACGAGAACCTGAAGCACTGGCTAAGGTCTGCCCTGGCCAGGTGTTAGAGCTAGTTTTTCCGGCCGCCAGCGCCCCTATTAGGAAGGAACAGAAAGATGAAAAAAGCCGGCTTGTGGAAAACACTGGGCTACGGCGTCGTTGGCCTCGGCGTGCTCGCCGCGGGACTCGCTGTGTATGTATTCGGATTTCGACTCGGCTATATCGAGCAGGAGCCGCGCCGTACACTGTTGGCGGCCGGCATTGATCAGCCAGTAGAGGTGTATCGTGATACCTTTGGTATTCCGCATATTGATGCCCTATCGACAAACGATGCGCTATTCGCTGTCGGCTATAGCATGGCGGAAGACCGCCTGACCCAGCTGGAGATGATCCGGCGTACATCGCGCGGTGAGCTCGCCGCGATCATGGGACCGGACCTAGTTGAATATGACGAGTGGTATAGAGGACAAGCCTATACCCGCGATGAGCTCCTACAAATGTTGAGCACCATGGGTTCACAGGAGCGCGCGGCCTTTCAAGCGATGGTTGACGGCATTAACCGCTATGTCGCCGAGGCCATTGAAAACCCGGACCAAAAGCTGCCCATCGAATTTGATTTCTATGGGATCGAGCCGCGAGCCTACGAGCCAGAAGAAATACTGTCCGCCATTGCGATGATTATCCGCAAGTTCGGCACCGGTGGTGGCACGGAACTGACCAACCAGTCTTTCTTGCAGGCGATGATTGATCGGCACGGCGAAGACAACGCGCGGCGTATCTTCGACGACATACTGCCGCTGACCGACCCCGATTCCTATGCCATCGCCAGCGACCAGCAGGCGCTGGGTTTGGAAACACTCGCCAGCGCGCAAATGCCGTCAATCCTGTCAGATGGCGCGCTCAATGCCTCAGCCGAGCTGCGCCGACAATCCATGCGCGCAACGGACATGCTGGCCCAATTTGGTCTGCCTCGTAGCGCGAGTCGCACGATCGTTGTGGGTCAAGAGCGCTCGGCAACCGGTAATCCGCTGATGTTACAGGGAACGGCCGATGGCCCTGAAATCCACCTGAAAACACCGGAGTTCGAGTTTGCGGGCTTAACGGTACCTCCGGTGGGTCTGCCGCTGCAGGGTCGAAATCTCAATGTCGGCATGGTGATCACAACGGGGGAGCGCGACACCATAGATACTTTTGTCGTTGAAACGGACCCGGACAACCCAAACCGCTACCTATACGGAGGCCAATGGCTGGAAATGGATGTGCGCGTAGAGACGATCACGGTAAAGGACGGCGCGGATGTAACCATAGAGCTTGCCAAAACCATCCACGGCCCGGTCATTCTCCGAGACGAAGACAACAACCTCGCCTATAGCCAGCGCTGGGCAATATGGATGCAAGAGGCCAACGTGTGGGCAGATATCTTGCGCTTGCTAAAGTCGGATTCGGCGGACAGCTACGCCGCTAAGCTACGAGACGGCATCGCCTCAAACGCCAACCTCTCCTATGCCGGTGACGATGGCGTGATTGGTTTCAGGCATACCGGCAGCCTGCCGATTCGCGCCGCAGGCACCGATCCGCGGTTGCCAGCAAAGGGCGATGGCAGTGAAGACTGGGCGGGCATGCATCCACACCACGAAAATCCTGCGATGCATGCGCCTGCCCAGGATTTCCTGCATGCCTGGAACAATAACCCCGCACAGGGAACGATCTACGGCGATGGCGCGCGCTGGGGCAAGCATTTTAGAACGCACTTGCCCCTGGAACTCATCCAGAGCAAAGACACAATCTCGGTCGACGACCTAAAAGAGTTCAATCGCACGCTCAGCGCGTCGTTCTACTCGATAGACCTGTCGCTCACGACTCCGCGACATTTTGCACCTTATCTTCGCGAAGCCGCCGCGCTCAATGGAGACCCTAAACTTATCCAAGCCGCAGAGCTTATGATCGCTTGGGACGGCTTATTCACCGACAGCGATAAGGATGGCTACTACGATCATCCCGGTGCAATCCTCTTTCGAACCTGGCTCCCTCACGCGATGGAAGCGGTGTTCAATGACGATATCGGTGACTGGTGGCAGCAACTGGACGATGAGCTGTATATCCCTTACCAAACGTCGCTGCTGATACGCGTGCTAGAGGGCGAGGACGCCGGGCTACCCATGCAATTTGACTACTTTGGTGCAGAGAGCCGCCCAGAAATAATCGCCCGAAGCCTGGCCGCCACCACTGCCGAGCTCAGTGCGCGATTTGGAGATGATAACCCCGCGCACTGGCTTGAGCCGATCTACTGGCGCTACATGTCCTACGATGATGCAAGCGCAGGTGACAAACATACCTTTCTACCAAGACGGGCAACCGGCTATAGCGGCGGGGGCGTGATGCTGCGCTATCTGCCGAAGGTGTTTACCGACAACGGCGCGCCAGAATGGCTGGCCATCATGGAAATCACGCCAGACAAACCCTATTACCTTAGCGCTATCCCCAGCGGCGGGCAGAGCTGGTTCATCAACACAGGATGGAAAGCCAGTCCGCATATTAACGATCAGTATGCGTTGCACGAAGCGCTTCAATTCAAGACCGTGCAGCTAGATTGGGACACCATTGTCGCTGAGCATGGATCGCATCTTACGATCCAACCCACTGAATGACTCTAGCCGATCTTTCCTAACAGCGGCGAGGTCAGTCTGCGCCACGCCAGCGCCAGCCCGCTGTACACCAGGACGCAGGCGGCCAAAGACGCCAACAGCGCAATAGTCTGACCGAAGAACCCGTAAGCATCTCCCGTATGTAGAAATCGCAAAAACCATCGGGCCTGATCGCCTTCTGAGTAGTCGGTGATGCGCATAAACTCGAGTACTTCACCGTTACGGCCGTCCAATGTCAGGTCGTAGCCATACTCTAGGCGATGCCCGATGCTGCGGTCTACATAAAACGTTGCGGGTGCGCCCGGGCGCTCACTTGCATCCATCCATATCGAATACCAATCGTCGGCACCGTGGTTCACTGCGTGCTGCACTGCCGCCTGTAGCATGGCCTGGTGCGAGAGAAACTTGCTCGATTCGTGTTCTACCTGATCATGATCCGAGTGATCGTGATCATGTTCATGCTCGCTTTCACCGTATGCGGCATACACCATGTCGTTCGCCCAGGGAAAGGAAATCACCACGCCGCTGATGACAATCAGCAGCAGCGGAATCAGTGCCCAGACGCTGAACACGTAGTGCCAATTGTAGTCTCGGGCTTTAGCAGTTCGGGCGCGAGGGTTGAAAAACAGTTGCGCCTTCAGGATCGACCACCTCCAGACGCGAGGGAGCCAAAGATAGATACCGCTTAGGATCAAGACGAGAAAAATCAGGTTGGCATAGCCGGTGACCGCTCTCCACAGAACCTGATGGCTACCCTCGGCACCAAACCACCGGTGCACAGATGTGACAAAATAAAAAAAGTTGGCAACACTGCCATCGCCTTCGCGCAAGATTTCGCCGCTATAGGGGTCTATCAGCCAAACATCCCAATCATTTGACACAACAGTGAAGACGGCCCCTGGCTTGTTAACAATCCTGAACTCAAAATGGTCAACCTCTGGCGTCATTGCTTTGCCCAGCGCGTGCAGTTCATCGATAGTAATGACCTTCCCGTCAGGCTGTGGTGTCACATCATAGCTACGTTCAACCAACTCCTGAATCTGTCGTTCATAAGCCAGCAGCACCCCGGTCACCGATAACATCAGAATGACGAGACCAGCGGCGACACCCATAATAAGGTGCGACCAGAAAAAGACTTTGCGAACGCGGGATCTCATGAAAGCGCTCACCCGTTGCGGGTGCGCGCCTCCCCTTCCAGGTGCGGTAGTGTCCGCACAATCCTGCCGATGTCGCGAACGTGTGCCAGCTCCGCTCTGGTGTTGAAAGCAACGACATCTAATGCTCTGTGTTTCATCGCGTCGCCTCGCTGAACTGGCGATGACTGATGCGATACCCAAGATCCGCTTGAAACTGCAATACCGGCATTGCTGTGAGTAGGCGCCGCGTATAGGCGTGCTGCGGGTTCGCGAAAACGTCTGCCGTATCGCCCCTTTCCACAACCTGTCCATTGTGCATAACGATTACGCGGGTCGAGACCGTCTCCACCACGCCAAGATCATGGGAGATAAACAGACAGCCAAAGCCATACTTAGACTGTAACCGGCCGAGCAATTCAAGAACTTGCGCCTGTATCGTGACGTCCAGCGCCGACACCGGCTCGTCGGCCACCACCAGCCTTGGACGATTGATCAGCGCGCGGGCGATACACACGCGTTGGCGCTGCCCACCGGATAGCTCGTGCGGGAGGCGTTGATACAATTGCGCCACCAGCCCCACGTCCTCCAGCATTTCTCTCGTTCTCGCTGTGACGGTCTCAGCATCTAGTCGCCTTCCGACTTGCAGTGGCTCAGCCACGGCCTGCCATACGGTTTTTCGCGGCGACAGCGCGGCATAGGGATTTTGGAAAATGCACTGGGCACGGGTGTTGATGTGTGGCTTATCGCCCGCAATCAGTTCTCCATCAATACGGATACGGCCTTGCGAAAACGCGGTCAGCCCCAGAATGGCTTTGCCGACAGAGCTCTTGCCAGAGCCGCTTTCGCCAACCAGCGCGACGGTCTCACCGCGCCTGACATCCAGTGACACATCAGCAACTGCTCGCTTCGATGTGCGTGGCTGCCAGGGCCAGTCACGGCGCACCGGGTAGTCAATCGAGACATGTTCAACAGTGCAAACGGTGTGTTCTGCACCTGGCTTCGCTTGCGCACTTTGCGCCACCGTAGCCGCTGCCAGCAGCTCGCGTGTATACGCCGCGGCGGGGTTTGCGAGCAAATCAGCGGCGGGTTGATATTCCACCTGGCGGCCAGCCTTCATCACCAGGACGTCATCCGCATAGCCTGCGACCAATCCGAGATCGTGGGAAATCAACAGGACGGCGGTGTTGTCGACGCGAGCGGCCTCAAGCATGACGCGCAGCACCTCCTGTTGCACCGTGCAGTCCAGCGCTGTTGTCGGTTCATCGGCGATGAGTAAGCGGGGCTTCAACATCATTGCCGCGGCGATCATGATGCGCTGGCACATGCCACCAGACAGCTCATGCGGAAAACGCCGCATAATCGCCTCAGGACTGCTGATCGCCACGCGTTCAAGCAATTCTATGGCTCGTGCATAAGCAGCCGGTCGCGACATCACACCTCTCTCTAGACCTGCCTCCGTCAGCTGGCGATCAATACGCACCACGGGGTTCAGCGATACAAGCGGTTCCTGGAATACCATGCTGATCTGATCACCACGCATCATGCGCACACCTTGCGGCGACAGCGTTGCCAGATCTTGACCTACAAAGTGGATCTCACCACTTCGCGCAATGGCGCCGGGAGGCAGCAAGCCCATAATGCTGCGTGCGAGCAGTGTTTTACCTGAACCGCTCTCACCCACTATCGCAAGCACTTTGCCGGTTTCCAAACTGACGGAAACGTTATCTACTACGGGCGAGTCGCTGGTCTCGAAAGCAATCGTCAGCTCGCGGATATCAAGTAGTCTAGAGCCTGCAGTCATGGCGGTTAATCCCCGCCCGCCATGCGCAGATCGAAACGATCCCGCAGCGCATCGCCAACCAGATTGATAGATAGTAAGGTCACCGTAATGGCTATACCTGGAAAGATCGCCATCCAGGGATTGATACCCAGGTAATTGCGGCTGTCGGCCAGCATGCTGCCCCAGGACGGCGCCGGCGGTGGCACTCCCAGCCCAAGAAAGCTCAGCGCGGCTTCAGACAGCACAGCCGCCGTGAATACCGAAGTGGCGATTACAATGAAGGGGGTTATACAGTTGGGCAATACGTGCCGGAACAGCGTGGTTAGATCGCCATTCCCAATGAGTTGGCTCGACGTTACATACTCTCTGGCAAGCGCCGCGATGACTGCGCTGCGCACAACGCGCGTAATAGGCGGCGTATAAGCAATCGCCAGTGCAAGTATAACGCCCCATTCGTTGGGACCCAGTGCAGCCATAATGCCTAGCAATAGCAGTAAACTGGGAAACGCCATAATACTGTCGCTAACCAACATGGCTGCCCTATCCAGCCAGCCTCCAAAATAGGCCGCCATCGCGCCTGTTACTGTGCCGGCGACAATCGCCAGCGCGACAGCGGCAAGACTCACTCGCAGCGTGATAAATGAGCCGACCGCAACCCGTGTGAACACATCGCGCCCGTATTCATCCGTTCCGAACCAGTGACTCGCCGAAGGCGTGGCAAAGCGGTTTAGAAAGTTGGTTTCCATGGCCTGATAAGGGCTGACTAGCACGCCGCCAATGGCCACGATCGCGACGAGACCCAGGCCCGCAATACCAATGATGGCATTGGGCCGCAACTTCACGCGCGTAGCCTAACGCGCGGGTCGAGAACTGGATAGAGCATGTCTACCAGTAAATTGACAAGCACATAAATGATCGCTACGAAAATCATCACGCCCTGCACCATGACGTAGTCGCGCGCGTAGACGCTTTCCACAAGTAGCCGACCCATACCCGGCAGGGTGAACACGGATTCGATTACCGCGGCGCCACCCAGAAGTGAACCAAGCGTAAAACCCACCAGCGTCGCTGTGGGGATCAGCGTGTTGGGCAGTGCATGCCGAAACAGAACAGAGCGTTCGCTGAGGCCGCGCGCACGTGCTGCGGTGATATAGTCTTTGCTCAGTACGTCCAGGGTGGTCGCGCGAACCATACGCAGCAATCCGCCGGTCTCGGCGACCACAAGCGCCATGATCGGCAGCACCAAAAATTGTAAGCTTTCTGAAAAATTATCCAGCGGAGACACATATCCCACTGTTGGTAACCACTGCAGCTTGATACCAAAGACTATGATCAGCGCGATGCCGACCCAGAACGCGGGTACCGACATACTGCCAATCGCAAGCACGGATATCACAAGATCAGCCCTGCGATTCGCTCGCCAAGCGGCAAGGGTGCCGAAAACCAGTGCCAGGCAGCTCGCCAGCAACACGCTGATGGTAACAATTTGAGCCGTAACGGCGAGCCTGGAGAGCATGGTGCCAATCACCGGCTCTCCCGTGACGAAAGACACACCAAAGTTGAGCGTCACGACGTCAGCTAACCAATCGAGATATTGAATGATCACTGGATCATCGAGACGCAGCTCCGCGCGCATCTGCCTAACCAACTCAGGGTTTTCAATATCGCCAAGCATCATGCTTACCGGGTCGCCCGGCACCAGGCGCATGATAATGAATACCGCTATCGTGACCAGCAGTAGAGTCGGCACGAGCATTAGCAAACGCTTGAGAAAGTAGCTGCTCATTCGGTTTTGCGTACATTCCAGAGCCGAGGATTAGCACCGGCCCAGGGTTGATAGCCTTCAAGTCGTGTGGAAACGACGTCTATGATTGGCGCGTTGTAGACGTTAATAGTGGGCGCTTCCGCCAACAGCAGGTGGTGTATTTCATCCAGCAGCCGCTGCCTCTTTATCGGTTCAACTGTCTCTGAGGCTCGTTGCAACAAATCATGGGCACGCGGATCATCCCAGCGCGCCGGTGAGGCCGTTTTATCGCCGATGAGTGTATGCATATTCATGATCGCCGTCAGTCGCGGACTAAATTCAAATGCCGCGATTTGAAAATCGCCGTCAAAGTAGCGCGTTAGCAGGCTACCGAAGTCTAGCACCTCGATCCGCACGTTAATGCCAACCCGGGACCACATGGCCTGGGCAATCATGGCGAGATCAAATATCGCCTGCTCCGATCTGGATGTGATGATGACAAGCTCTTCGCCGTTATAGCCTGCAGCTTCCAGCAGCTGCCTGGCGAGGTCTGGATCATAGGACCAGGTTTTGCTTTGCGCAGCTGTATGCATCACATCGCTAGTCGGTATAGCCGAGGGGTTGTGAGGCGAAAGCCCGAAAGAAGCGACATCCGCGAACTGCTCAAGATCGAGTGCATGTGCGAGGGCGAGCCTGAGAGAGCGGTCGCTCAGCAACGCATCGTCGGTTTGCAATAGCAGAGTGCGTCGGCTGAGGCCATCGTGATCCATCGCGACCACGCGCCGGTTATGCCGCAGTTCCAGCGCGTTGACAGGTGCAAGCAGCGGAACCACATCAATCTGCCCGGATACTAGCGCCGCTGTTGTCGCCATCACATCGGGAATGACCAGGAACCGGAGGTACTCAACGTGCGCTGTCTTCGCGCCCGCTAGTCCAGAAGCAGGTCCTGTCGCTGGCGCATAGTCAGAGAAACGTTTTAGCAGTACATAGCGCCCCTTCCGCCACTCCAGAAACTGGAACGGTCCCGTTCCAACTGGTGCCAGCCACTTGCCGTCGCTGTCCCACGAGTCGCGGTGTAAAACGGCCACTGGGCACTGCACATACGCCAGTTGCTCTAGAAATACGGCGCTGGGTTGGTCTAGCGAGATCAACACCGTACGCGCATCTTCTGCTACCACTGATTCCACTTTCGCGCCCGTACTGCCATCAAAAAACGGCAGACACTGAAAGCCCGTCGCCGGATCCAGAATACGCTGCCAGCTGTACACCACGTCGTCCGCAGTAGCCAGCTCACCATTGTGGAAGCGCAGCCCATCGCGCAGGGTGAAGCGGAACTGCGTCAGATCATCAGAAACGTCAATGCGCTCGGCCGCCAAAGGCGCGACTGAAAGATCATCGCGGTGCGCGACCAGTGGTTCGACGACGTGGATCATCACATCGTCGGTGAATGAAACGCGATTGACACCTGGATAGCTGCTGCGTATATCGCTAGTGATAGCGACGCGAATCTCGTTGCTATCACTGCTCATTGACCAAGCGCTGGCCGCAACTAGCGACAACAGGCCCATTGCCGCTATTCGTATCAGCACATCAATAGGATCGCGGCGTTTCCAGATCATAGTGCGCATAAGTATGCTCAGCGTAGGGTCGAACAGCAACTTGCATGGTGCCTGCACTAACATCCATGACAATGCTTGCCACCGTCGAATACACCGAACCGTCCAACTCTTCAACAGGATCAGCACAGACGCCATGCGGAGCGCCCAGACGATCGCCCAGGGCTGTCTTGATGTGGTCGATGCTCAGCCGCCCCCGGTGGGGCTCCAATGCCTCACTAACCCGCCGACCGCGATATAAGGTGCTTGGTGCGATCGCCACACCATGATCCACAACTTTCGCCTGCGCCGCTGAGGACTCAAAATGGTTCGCATGTACCAGCAGACCCTTGTCGGGCTGTAGGGGGAAAATGTCGCCCGGCACGGTTTCCAGATTAATCCCATCGCCATCAGCGTGACTGATCATCAAGTTGGTCGAAAACGACTTTGGCGCGTTATACACCACTTCGATGGCATCGCTTAGACTACTTTGCTCAAGGATGCGCCTGCGAATAAACGGTATTGGAATACCTCCCGGGCTGTTGTCTCTGTCGCTTTTGAGAAAGTTGCCCGTAAGCGCGACGCCGCGATTATTTAGACCACAGCGCGCCAAGATACCCGCCTCGGTCTGAGTGAGAAGCACCAGGCCATTGTCATAACGAATACGCAGTACGATGGCTGTTTCTGAACATTCGTCCTGCCAATCCCAATTTTGAGCATGCAGCAAGCGCCTCCCTTGGGTGGCGCTCGGGAGCGCGATAATACCCGTGCAACCATCGGTGGGCAGGTCGACCTCAGCGCTTTGTCGGTACATAATCTCGGTACGGCAGTTCAGCGCAAGCACTTCATCCAGGTGCACTTTCGCGCCTTCCGCGATGGCTTCCAGCTCAGTCAGTAAATCAGGTTCCCGTTCTCGCAGCTCGGCTTCAAAGCCGGCGGCGATTTGTCGCGCGCTCGACCAGTGCACGCCTGAACAGGCAAATATCGCCTTATAGTTCTCGATACCGAGAACGATCCGCTGCGCCGCCCGCTGGCCGTACATAAAGCCGCGTTGCGCGGGCGAGCCGCTAACGTCGACTAGTGGGAGCTCTTTCGTTCTGCTAGTGGCCACGTTGTTCGCTCTTTTTCGATTTAGTAAAATCATGAATTTTATTTCATGTTATATGATGATAGCCTTGTTTTGCAACTCAGGGTAATCTTTAGGCCATGCCAACAAAAACAAAGAAGACAACCAGCCCACCTAGACGAGAAACCAGCCTAAGAAAGTTGCCATCTCAGGCTCGCTCGCGCGAACGTTATGAACGCATGCTCTCGGCAGCAGCTGAGTTATTGAACGAGCAGGGCTATGATCAGCTCAAGACCGTGACGATTGCCGAGCGTGCCGGAGTCCCGGTGGGCACGGTTTACCAGTTCTTTCCAAACAAGCACTCGATATTGACGGTACTGGTCGAGCGTTGGCTTGAGTTGGATAACGTTGCGTTGGCGACGATCGAAGCGAGGCGCGATCAATATAATAGCGTTGTCGATGAATTCATTGATCTGGCCAAAGTCTGGGTTGACGACTATAAAGCCAATCGTAATTTGCTGGCACTGGTACCGCTGATTCCCAATATTCCTGAGCTATTTGAAATGACCGAGGCGCACGATAAGGCCTATGCAAAGCGGCTAACCCTGATCATGGATCGCCACAGTCTGAAGGCAGATGCCGCTACCAAAATGGCCCTGGCGGGTTATTACACCATTATCGTTGACGCCGCTGGGATATCGATTGCGACCGAGACACCGAAACGTGCCAAATTGAAATCCCGCTTCCTGTTCGACTCTGTTCACGATTTGTTCTCACGCTATATCTGACGCTTTCCCACTTGCGGTACTGTGCTGCCTGTGTTTCCATAATATGAATATAAATTCATATTATTTATGGTTTTAGCAAAGCTTCTAGGGAGACTGTCATGAAAGCAGCAATCCGCGCGTTATTCATCGCAGTGCTGAGCGCGAGCGCAGCAACAACTGCATTGGCCGATCCACCGCGGTTTACCTGGCACGACAAGTGGTACGTTCCCTTTCAGGCCTCGCAGATAGATCCAAGATTCTCATACATGATGTACGTGCCGACTGACTATGATGAAAATGGAGACAAAGATTATCCACTCGTCGTACTCGTGCACGGCACCGAACGCGGCCCACATCATTATCTGAAACAAAACGCAGAATTCGCCGAGGAGAATGACGTCATTCTGCTCGCACCGCTGTTCCCAATTGGCACCCACGGCGGCAAAGATCTCGAAAACTATAAATTTCTGGAGTATAAAGGCACACGTTATGACCTGATCCTGCTATCGATGGTCGACGAGGTCCGCTCCAAATACCGTATTGATGGTGATCGCTTTTACCTGTTTGGTTTTTCCGGAGGTGGTCATTTCTCCCATCGATTTTTCTATCTGCACCCGCACAGGCTGCAGGCACTCTCGGTGGGTGCACCTGGCGTGGTGACCTTCATCGACGATGATAGCGATTGGTGGGTGGGGACAAAAAACGTGTACTGGCGCTTCAATGCACGGCTCAATCCCGAGGCGATGCAAGACGTACCTGTACACATGGTTATCGGCGCCGAAGATGTTGAAGTCTGGTATGAGGATGGGCCAGGCGTAATTGAAAAAGACGATCCTTTCTATATGGGCGAAGACGTTGCCGGCGCCACCTATAACGCCGCCGGTAAAAACCGCATGGAACGCATGACAAATCTCAAAAATAACTTTGAAGCGCAAGGCATAGCCGTTGAGATGGAGGTCGTTCCAGACGCCGGCCATGACGAAACCGACATGTTTCCCGCCATGCAGGCCTTCTTTCTCGAAGAGATCAATAAACATCGTGAAAAGACGAGCGGCGCCAATTAGTGTCGTATTGCCTCGTCACGCTTTGTAGTATAACTAAATGACTTGACCAGGACGGCGAGGCCGCAGCGCTTGCCGCGAGCAATAGGTGCTGCACTGATCATGGATTGCACATGTCGAACTGCGTTGCTGTCACTCAAAGCGTTCGTTTCGCCGCATAACCGCATAACCGCATAACCGCATAACCGCATAACCGCATAACCGCATAACCGCATAACCGCATAACCGCATAACCAACAAGGTTAATCCACTAAGCCCTGTTTACTAGCTGTGTCCGTTTTTACAATCGGTGATCAAAGCACCTGGGGGTCAATCGAAGATATCGATAGCGATCGTCTGGATGCAAGATGATCGCCGTTAAATATGAATTTTTATTCAAGTTATTGACATTCGGAGTCAAACGTGGTTTTTTAATAAACATGAATTAGAATTCATGTTAAGGATCTGATCCTAAGGAACATGTTGGCACCTCAGCATTTAAACCAAATCCCGTTTCGGTCGCCGATGCCGCGCACCAAGATCAGCACACAGAAATCGAGGGGAATTTCCACCACAGATAGTGTCTTGTTTCGCAGACCAGGCTCCGTTCATGCCCCGGTGCAGGCGAAGCATCACAACCAGCAAATAAAACACTAACCATGACGCAAACAGGACTGGGCTGGACTATTGATCTGAAATATATGAATGATTATCATTCTCAATTGATTGAGCAGGACTCACTATGAAAAATCGACACTCTCCGAGACTACGACGATCAACAATGGCGATTGCCGTGACCGCTGCGATGCAGGTAACAGCGCAAGGTGTTTACGCCCAATCTGCCCCTTCGGAAAACTCCGATTCAGATCTAGAAGAGGTGATCGTCTCGGCTCAGTTTCAGCAGTCGCTAGTCGATCGCATTCCCATTGGCCCTCTGGAATTGCCCTTCACGCTCAATATTCTCGACCGACAGTTTTTGGACGAGCGAAATTTCACAAGACCGATCGAAGCGCTCACAACCCTACCGAACATCATGCGGACCGAGGATCGACAGGGTACAGGTACTGCAGAGTTTCTTTCGCGCGGCTTTGATGCGCCTATCCTGGTTGACAACAGGGCGCAGACCAGCTTTCGCGGCTCCGGGGCGCGCGATGATTCATTTGTCGAGCGATACGAGATACTAAAAGGCCCTGCGTCTATTGCCAACGGGCCCGTTGGCGCGGGCGGCATCATCAACACCGTCACTAAAATCCCAGAGCAAGAGCAATTCGTCGATGTGGAATTGAGAGGCGACCAGTTTGGCAGTATCGCGGCAGAACTGGACGCCAATTTCGGCAGCAACGCGACTTCCGACGTGCTGCTTTTTAGACTCAATGCGGCCTACCGCGATTTTGAGTTCGACGCAGACGAAACCAAAAGAGAGACCAAAGCCATCAGACCAGTTGCCATTGCTAATTTGGGGTCGTCGACCACGGTCAGGGCAAGCGTTGCGTATACGGAAGATAAGGTGAATCCCAATTCTGGGTTTCCTCTGCTGTCGACGGGCGGCATTCCCAATGAGATAGATACCGATACATTCACCGGCTCCGCTAACGGCGAGGGTAAGGTGGAGGATCTGCTTTATGAGGCAGAAGTGCGGCACGAATTTCTCGATAACCTTAAGCTCACCGTGCGCGGCAGCGAACAAAAAACGGACTTCGATTATCAGAACACTTATGGACTCTACAACTATACGCCACCCCCCGGGTTAGGACCGGGAGACACCACATTATTCGGCTATACGCAGTGGGCAGAAACTGAATCAAAATCGACCTTTTTTGATGCTCAGCTTGCCTATCAAACAGATTGGCTCGATCAGCAACAAGATTTCGTCGTCGGCTACGCCTACGAAAAAGCCTCGTTTGATCGACTCTTTAGTGAGTACCTCGGCACAGGCCCATTTCAACTAGCTGATATCGATCAGCCACGCTTTGGTCTGTCCCCTAGCGAACTAGGGCCGTTGTCTCCGTTTACGCTATTTGACACGAAGCTAAATTCCGTACTCGCGGAGGCGGCTATTCGCCCTACAGACTGGCTGACCATCCTCGGTGGGATTCGCTATGACGAGCTAGATCAGACAACTATCAATTTTCGTCGCGGAAACGAGTTCATCGATCCCTACGATGATGACGAAACCACTATGCGTCTTGGAGTTACGGTTGGCGTAGCCGATGATATTAATGTCTATGCGAGCTTCGCCCAGGCATTTGTGCCACAGTTTGGCCTTAGACGCGACAACAATCCGGTCGATGCGGAGCGCTCGGATGGCTACGAGCTGGG
>JBCDFM010000085.1:0-15052 GCA_039178015.1 Pseudomonadota bacterium | reverse complement strand
ATTCGGTTCGACTGCTCGCTTTCATAGCCGTTGCTGATCACGTAGCGCCAATAGTCGTTGCCCGCGCATCAGTCCTGCAGTTTGTCCCATACCTCCTGATCCCGCTCTGCGGTCCAAATGCGCGGCCAATCGATGCCGTCCATTTCGTCCCATAGACGCTGCACATCAAAGGGCAGGCAGTGCTCAAATATTGGCCACATACCGAACTGGGGATTCAGGTGGGCGTGGGTCGCTTCAAACGCCTCTTTCAGGCTGCCACCTGCCCGGTGCACCTCCCCCACTTTCTCGATCATGCCCTCCAAAAAGCCTCGGGTCTGCTCAATTGCCGCATCTACCGCCTCGCGGCCATGCGCCGTCGCTCCACGACCCCCTATTAACACTTCAGCTTCAAATGCTTTCACAGCATTCAAGGTTTCCGTTGACCAGTCGAAGTGAAAAGCATCACCCGTATACAGCGCAGCTGCCGCTTCCACCAGATCACCGGCAAACAGAATCTTGTGCTGAGGAAGCCAGGCGCAGATGTCGCCGGCAGTGTGGCCACGGCCACAATACTTCAGCACAAGTTCGCCTCGGTCACCGCCTAAAGGAATCACCAGCTGATCGTTGAAAACGATATCCGGGTGCGTCAAACCGGGAATGCCCTCAGGCTCTCGAAACAGTCTCGGCATGCGTCCATATTCGCTGGCCCAGTCCTCTTCACCGCGCTCGTTGATCAACAGACGGGTGTTTTCATGGGCAATGATCGACTCTGCATTAAAGGCAGAGGCACCGAGCACACGCACGGCATGATAGTGCGATAGCACGAGATACTTCACGGGCTTGTTCGTGTGCTCGCGCAGCTTTTCTAACCAATCACTGGCGGCCTTGGGTGTCGCGCGGGCTTCAAAGGCAATAAGAAAGTCTTCTCCCTCAATCGCGCCCACATTGGGATCGCCCTCGGCCGTCAGCGCATACACGCCATCCGCCAGCACTTCCAGTGTTTCGACTTTTTCGCCCAGATCAGCCGATGATGCGAAGGGTTTCTTTGCCATAATGTAGGTCCGCCTCAATGCAGTTATTCGCTGGAGAAGGGGCTATTATAGTTGCATATAAGAGTATATTCAAAGCGTAATGCCGATATCATAGGGGTTTTGGCTGCAATTTGAGTTGATTTAGCACTTTCTTCAAATTACTATTAATCTCAACTGCAACTATATCGCCCTCGGTCACTTCTGCATGCCCATTAGTTACGTCAACCCTGAATACCCCTATCGTCACAGCCCCGATCAGGACGCGGGGGAACCTGTGCACCACCGCGTGATCATTGTCGGAGGCGGTCCGGCCGGCATGGCCGCGGCAATGGATCTCGCGCTACAGGGTATTGAAACCGTGCTGCTCGATGACAACAACACCGTCAGCATCGGTTCGCGGGCGATCTGCATCGCCAAGCGCACGCTGGAGATCTGCGACCGCTACGGCTGCGCACAGCCGATGCTGGAGAAGGGCGTTACCTGGCACCTGGGTAAGGTTTTCTTTGGCGAAGAGCAGGTGTATGAGTTCAACCTGTTGCCAGAGGAAGACCACAAAGTACCCGCCTTTATCAATCTTCAGCAGTACTACATGGAAGAGTACATGGTGAAGCGCTGCCTGCAGCTGCCGCAGATTGATATGCGCTGGCTGCACAAAGTGATTAACGTCAAGACCGACGACAGCGGTGCAGAGGTCACGGTGCACACCTCGGAGGGAGACTATGTGCTCACCTGCGACTATCTGCTGGTTGCCGATGGGGCGAATAGCCACATTCGCAGCGCACTTGGGCTGGAGAGTAAGGGCCAGGTATTTGAAGATCGATTCCTCATCGCTGACATCATCATGAAAGCGGACTTTCCCGCCGAGCGGCGTTTTTGGTTCGACGCGCCCTTCCACCCCGATCAATCCACCTTGCTACACAAGCAGGCGGACAATGTCTGGCGCATCGATTTTCAATTAGGCTGGGATGCCGACCCCGATGAGGAGAAAAAGCTGGAGCGCATTCGACCGCGAATTGAAGCCATGTTGGGCAAAGACAGGGAATGGGAACTAGACTGGGCCAGCGTCTATACATTCCGTTGCCGCAAGCTGGACTCCTTTATTTATCACCGTGTTTTCTTTATGGGTGACTCAGCACATCAGGTATCGCCTTTTGGCGCTCGCGGAGCCAATGGCGCGTTGCAGGGAGTAGAGAATCTCGGCTGGAAGTTGGCCGCGGTGTTGCGTGGCGAAGCGCCCTCCGAACTACTGGCCACCTATGATGTGGAACGTCAGCATGGTGCGAGGGAGAACATCCTAAACTCCACTCGCTCCACGGACTTCATGACGCCGAAAAATCATATCACCAAGGTTTTTCGGGATTCGGTACTGGAGCTGTCACGCCACTACCCCTTCGCTCGTACCCTGGTAAACAGTGGTCGTCTGTCAAAACCTTGCAGCTACCCGTTTAGCATGCTCAATACCGAAGATAGCGAATGCTTCAACGGCGGCGTCGCACCGGGCTCACCCTGCACCGACGCACCGGTGGCAGGCGGGAACGGCAGCGGCTGGCTACTCAATCACATCGGCACGCGCTTCTGCCTGATGCTCAAAGGCGAATTCGACCCCGACGCGGTGACCACGCTAATGCGTGCATTGAACCGCGACGCCGATACAGTAGCACTGCTATGTGTGAACCCAGAGGGCAAACCGCCTGAAGAGGCCGTGGTAATACGGGACGAAAAAGGTGTTCTCAGCGAGCGCTACGCTCTCGATGAGTGCGCTGTGTATCTTATTCGACCGGACCAACACGTCACGGCGCGCTGGCGTAATCTAGACCCTATTGCTGTTACCAAAGCCGTTCAACGCGCCCTTGGTGCTGATTTGATGAGGGAGAGTGCAGCATGAGCAGCCTTCAACTTGAGCCTAATTTTACCGATCCCGACGCCTTCTATGCCGCACTCGCCGACATTCACCGGGATAAAACTCCGGCCGCTAGCGAAAAAATCAACGCTCGCTTGATTTTATTGCTCGCCAACCAGGTGGGTGATCAGGCTATCTTGGAACAGGCCCTGGCAATTGCCAGCGAAGTTGATAGCGAGGCACAAGATGACGAGTGATTCCACACAGCTTGTTAACGATCTGCAGTATCTAAATGGCTTTGGCAACGAACACGAAAGCGAAGCCTTGCCCGGCGCACTGCCCGTAGGTCGGTTCAGCCCGCAGCGGGTAAGCTACGGTCTGTATGCAGAACAGTTTAGCTCTACGGCATTTACAGCACCGCGGGCGGTGAACCGACGCACCTGGTTCTATCGCATTCGACCCTCCGTCGCACAGGGCGATTATCAAGCCTGGCAGCAGAGCGCAGGCCATGTCAGCACAGGGCCCATCACAGAAGTACCCACCCCACCCAATATGCTGCGCTGGGATCCCCGCCCCCTTCCCGAGCAACCCACCGATTTTATTGAAGGCTTACAGACTATCGCGGCTAACGGCGACGCCAATAGCCAGTGCGGCCTGGGGATTCACCTGTATGTGGCCAACCGTTCCATGGTGGACCGCTACTTTTACTGTGCAGACGGCGAGTTGCTGTTTATTCCCCAGTCAGGCGAACTTGTATTGCGCACAGAGTGCGGCAAGCTCAGGTTGCATCCGGGCGAAATTGCCGTGGTGCCAAGAGGCATGAAGTTTGCGGTCGACCTATTAACAGACAATGCCCGCGGGTATTTGGCAGAAAATTACGGCGCACCGTTGACACTACCTGAGCGCGGGCCAGTGGGTGCAAACGGTTACGCCAACGATAGAGATTTCCAATATCCGCAAGCGGACTATGAAGATCTTGAGGGATCGTTCGAACTACTGTGCAAGTTCGCGGGACACTTTTATCGCGCTGAGATCGATCACTCCCCGCTAGATGTGGTCGCCTGGACGGGCAACTCAGCACCTTACAAGTACGATCTGGCACGATTCAACGCCAT
This sequence comes from Pseudomonadota bacterium, assembly GCA_039178015.1. Classification (GTDB taxonomy): domain Bacteria; phylum Pseudomonadota; class Gammaproteobacteria; order Pseudomonadales; family Halieaceae; genus JARRPM01. The sequence goes on along the minus strand of JBCDFM010000085.1, from coordinate 11,087 downwards.
GGGCACCGTAAGCTACGACCATCCGGACCCCAGCATTTACACCGTGCTGACATCGCCCTCGAATACATCGGGCATTGCCAACATTGATTTTGTGATTTTCCCGCCGCGCTGGATAGTTGCAGAGGATACCTTTCGGCCGCCCTGGTATCACCGCAACGTCATGAGCGAGTTTATGGGTTTGATTGAAGGCACCTATGACGCGAAGGAGACTGGCTTCGTACCCGGCGGCTGCAGCCTGCACAACTGCATGAGCCCCCATGGGCCTGAGGCTGCCGTGTTCGAGAAGGCCAGCAACGCCGAGCTGAAACCGCACCGCTACCGCGATACCATGGCGTTCATGCTGGAATCACGCTATATCATTCAGCCGACCCGCTGGGCACTGGAGTCACCGCTACGCCAGCTGGATTACGTTCAATGCTGGAACGGTATCCAGAAACATTTCACCCACTAGCCTAAGCAGTCAAAGCAGACACTCAAGACAGATACTCAGGACACCAACATGAAACTAGCCAGCTTGAAATCAGGCCGCGACGGCGAACTGATTGTCGTCAGTCGCGATCTCAGCCGCGCCGTCTCTGCCAAAACCATTGCGCCTACCCTACAGGCAGCACTGGATGACTGGGCGCGGTGTGAGCCGAAGCTAGAGGCCTTGTATAAGCATCTACAACTGGGAGAAGCCAAGGGTGCTTTCGACTTCGATCCTGCAGCAGTTGATGCACCTTTACCCCGCTGTTATCACTGGGCCGACGGCAGCGCTTACGTGACCCACGTTCAGCTTGTGCGCAAGGCGCGTGGCGCTGAGCTTCCCGAATCATTTTGGACGGACCCACTGATGTACATGGGTGCATCCGATGCTTTTATCGGTGCCTGCGACGACATACTCGCCGAGAACGAGGAATGGGGTATCGATTTTGAGGCAGAGGTGGTGGTGGTTACAGACGATGTACCTGCCGGCACTACGGCCAAGCAAGCCCGCCAACACATCAAACTGATCGGGCTGGTGAATGACGTATCGCTGCGCAATTTGATTCCAGCCGAATTGGCCAAGCAGTTCGGCTTTTATCAGTCCAAACCGCAAACCTCGTTTACCCCGGTGCTGGTCACTCCCGATGAATTAGGTGATGCCTGGGATGGTGTAAAACTCCACCTTCCTCTTATTAGCACGCTCAATGGCGAGCAAGTCGGCGCACCCAACGCGGGCATCGACATGACCTTTGACTTTGCAGAGCTGATTGCGCACGCCGCTAGGAGCCGCGATTTAATGGCCGGTACGGTGATCGGCTCCGGCACCGTGGCCAACCAGGGCAGCCCCGATGGATCTTCCTGTCTGGCAGAAGTACGCTGTTTGGAAACCATCGCCCACGGTAAGCCCAAAACACCGTTTATGTCCTTCGGCGATCGCATTGAGATCGAAATGAAGAATCGCGCCGGTGATTCCATCTTCGGCAAAATTAACCAGGTCGTAACCCAATACTCGCCACCAGGCTGATCATCGGTTCAGGGCCCATTGCAGTCGGGCACGCTCACCAGGCACACACCAGGCTTGTCATTGGCGTGTTCGGCCCCGCAGGATACGGGTCTTGTTGCACACTAGCCCAATTCCACCTCGCTAGAGTTCAGCTCAGATTTATCCAAGATACTCCCGCGCCACAGCACAGCATTTTCCCACCAACATGGGCGTCAGCTCCTTGGCGGTTTGGGTTTCAAAGCGGGTATGCACCCAGCCAAGGTAGGTAAATGAGCGCGCCAGCATAAAAAGCGGCAGATGGGCGAGCTGACTGTCGGGCAAGTCTCTAAACTCGCGATAGCCTGCAATCAATGCCTGGTAGGCGTCCTGATAGTAATCGGCCTCCCTTTCGAAGTAGAGCGCTGTGGCCAGCTCAAACAGGTGCCAGCCAAATCCGGCATCGTCAAAATCGATCAGGCGCACCTGTCCTCGATCGACCATCAGGTTCTCCGTCACAAAATCGGCGTGAATCATGCTGTAGCGATCCGCATTCGCCGGATCGGCCGCGTAGGCTCGCATGTCCTGCTGCACGCGTTCGCGCGCCTCGCCAATCAGGTCCCGCTGCTCATCGCTCAGGGCCTGCAATTCCCAGAACGGGCCCCAAAACGGTTCCGGTCCTACCAAGCCATCCGTGTCCCAGGCGTGCCGGGTAAAGCCGGCGGGTAGCGTCCAGCTCGTGGCCTGGTTATGCAGTTTGGCCGCCAGCTGACCAATCATGTGATAGGTGGCTTGAATCGCCTCAACATCAACCACACCTTCCTCCGTCGAGCCCAGCTGCTCGCCCTCAACCCACTCAAATAGATCGATTTGCCTGGGTTCGGGTACGCCGCCTCCTTCAACGACCTGAAAGGGTTCGCCGCCCTGAGTCGGCACCAGCGTTGGCACTTCGATACCGGCCTCAGCCAGCGCGGCCATCCACTGCAGTTCTGAGCGCAACTCGTCATCGCTGTGGTATCCCGCCCGGTGGATGCGCAGTGCATAACAGCTAGCGTCGGGCAACTCGGCGCGGAACACCGCATTCTCCCGATATTTAATGAGATCGAGTTTTGCCTCTGATATACCCCAGCGCGTCAGGGCTATCGCTCCCAGCGCCGACATACAGGCCGCCTGGCCCGCGTCATCCAATTGATAGAAGTCGCTCATGTTTTCCTCTTCAACGCCTTAAACGTTTTATGTTCTCTCGCCTGTAAACTGGGTTTTTGAACTGGCTCTTTTTGAACTGTCTTCTTTGAGAGCCTTCGTTTCTGGCCCCTAAGGTTTCCTATCGCTATGCGCCACTCGAACCGGGCTTCTTCGGAGCGATCGCCCGCCGACGCCTGCCTCATCCTCAAGATGCGTCAATCAAAGCGCGCCGAGGCAGTCATCCAGCGTGTTCAGCAGAAGATCAGCATGCTCTTTACCAAACGGCATCGGGGGTCGCATTTTCAATATGCTGTCGTGTCGGCCGATTTTAGAGATCAGCACACCATTGCGCCGCATGGCATTAACCAGCCGCGAAGTGGCCTCGGTCGCAGGCGTCTTTTTTTCCCCGTCGAGCACCAGCTCCACCGCAAAGAACAGTCCCATATGACGCACTTCACCGATTATGTCGTGACGTGCCTGTAATTCACGCAAGCCAGCTGCTACGTAGTCGCCCGTGTGTAAGGCATTCTCAAGCAGTTTTTCTTCCTCGAGCACATCAAGTACCGCCTTGGCGACCGCGCAGGACACGGGATTGCCGCCGAAGGTGTTGAAGTACATGGCCCAGTCGCCAAATTCATCGAGCAGGTCGGCGCGCGTCACCACACCAGACACAGGATGACCGTTCGCCATGGGCTTACCCAAGGTGACAATGTCGGGTACCACGTCGAACCACTGGTGCGACCACCAGTGGCGACCGGTGCGGCCGAACCCTCCCTGCACCTCATCGGCGATAAACAACCCGCCTGCTGCGCGCACATGGGCCAAGGCTTTATCGAAAAATCCATCAGGGATGTTCAGCAAACCCTCGTTCGCAAACGCCGGGCACACCAGCAGCCCCGCAAAACCAATGCCCTCGGATTGAAACGCCGCAATCGCCTCACCGATCGCATTGGCGTAATAATCGGCCAGTGCCTCAGCCGCAACCCCCTCTGGTACTCTATAGGTATCAGGAATCGGGAAGTGCCGAACACGGCGGGTGCTTTTCGCCTCAGGCATAAAGCCCGTGCCCAACTCCGCCACCGCCTCCGTATTACCGTGGTAGGCAAAATCGGTCACGATAATGCCCTGGCCTCCAGTATGATGCCGTGCCATGCGCAGTGCGATTTCGTTGGCCTCACTGCCGGTGCAGGCCAGCATGACTCTACTCAGTGAGTCGTCAAACTTGTCGGTGAGGCGCTCGGCATAATTGACAATGTTCTCGTGCAAGTAGCGCGTGTGCGTGTTGAGGGTAGCCGCCTGCGCGCTTAGCGCTTCTACCACACGCGGATGACAGTGCCCAACATGGGGCACGTTATTGTAGACGTCCAGATAGCGCCGGCCGTCGCTATCCCACAGCCACACGCCCTCACCACGTGCGAGCTGCAGCGGTTCCTCGTAAAACAAGGGCGTGTGACGCCCCAGCACCTGGAAACGCCGCTGAAGCAGGTGTTCATCCATAGTAGCTATCCAAGCCGAGCTGGCTTTCGATCAAGGTGGAGCCGCCGTCTACTACCAGGGTCTGGCCGGTGATGTAGCGCGCTTCTTCCGATGCGAGAAACAGCATAGCGTTCGCGATATCAGTCGGGTCGCCTAAACGACCCTGCGGTATGGCTGCAGCCATCGCCTTCAATTCCTCTTCGTCTCCCAATGTCGCCATGGCCTCCGTTTTGATAAAACCTGGCTCAACTCCGTTCACCGTAATGTTCTGGCGGGCGTACTCCAAGGCGGCGGTGCGGATGAAACCGTTCAGACCGGCCTTAGACATCGCGTAGTGCGCAAAGCCGGGCATGGCAACCGTTGGCCCCGTCACTGATGAGGTATAAATCAAGCGGCCCCAGCCCCGCTCTCGAAAGTGCGGAACGCTCGCCTGTGCGATCCAGACTGCGGCTTTTAGATTGACCGCGAGCGTCTGCTCCAGGATGTCATCCGTCAGTTCGTCGAGGTCATGCATGGGGTAGATCGCAGCATTATGGATCGCAATATCCAGGCGTCCCCATGCCGTCACAGTATCCGCCACCATCGCATCCAATTGCTCGCGACGACCAACATCACACTGAATGCACATCGCCCTGCCGCCGTCAGCGGTGATGTCGTCGACTGTTTGCTGACCGTTATCACGAGAGCGTGTGGCAACCACCACGCTGGCGCCAGCGGCGGCAAATACCTTCGCTATGCTCTCGCCAATGCCCTGGCCCGCACCGGTGACAATGACGACCTTACCGTCTACGTTGCCCAACATCTGCACACCCTCACGTTGACTCATTGCTGTATGGCTCAACTAGCGAGTATTGTTACAGAGAGCATGCGCCGAGTGTATCGGCCAAAAGGATGAGAGCGTCAACGGCTGAGAGAGCCCAAGACCCGCGCGCTGAGTGCGGTGCGCGAAGTCACATCCAGCTTTTTGAAGACATTCTGCACGTGGGTTTTTACGGTGGCCAGACTGAGTCCCAGTTCACGCGCAATGAGCTTGTTATTGCTGCCAACGATAATCAGCTCCACAACGTCCAGCTCTCTGGCGGTGAGGCCATACGCCATCTGCACACTATCGCGTTCCCGGTAGCGCTTGGGCAGGTAAACCGTGTTCAGCGCGTACTCCATAAACGGTTGCACGTCTCGCAGCACGCCGAGTTCTTCGCCTGTAAACGGCCCCAGCTGCGCATCGCGCAACATGGTCACCACGGCGACAATGTCCTGGCCGCGCCGAAAGAACATATCGGCAACGTGCCGGTGCTGCAGCGGCTGCATGAACTGCTGATAATAGGGTGAGGCCAGCAATTCCGCTTCGCCCAGTTGTTCGTCGATACAGGCAACGCGAACGTCTGTGCCCTCAAACAGCGCAGGACGCAGCGGATCGATTTCCTGAAACTTACGCTGATAGTCGCGCTCTACCGCCACCTCGATGTTGCGCAGGAGTATACCCCGATGCTGCATATCAACATTCACCAGGTAAAACGCAGAGGAGCTCAAAGGCACGAGCCGGTTCACCAGATCAAGGCATTCACGCTGAAAATCAGTGGGGTGATTCTCACTAATGCCGGTTTGTCTAATACCTTTGGCGGATACCATAGAGCGCGAGACTAGCAGATAATGCCTGGGATGATCACGCGCGGAGCCGCCAATGAGCCCTAACACAGAGCAGATCAACCCTGGTCTGAACATCAACAGCACGGGCACCATTGCCGCCACGATTTACATTAGTATCGTCGGCGCCTGCGTTTTTATCGTGCAGCCCGGTTTTATTCAGGGTTTGGTGCAGCTTTTGGGCTTCAGCGATCAAGAGGCAGGTTATACCGCTTCGGCCGAAGTATGGGGTATCGCACTCACCACCCTGTTAATGGCCCTAGGCGGGCACAAACTCAGCTGGATACGGGTGTTGAAGTGGTCAATCGCGATCTTTGTCTTGGGCAACTTGTTATCCTTGCTCGATAGCAGCTTCGCCGTGTTCAGCCTGGCGCGATTTCTGGCAGGCGTCGGCGCCGGGGGACTCATCCTGTTGGGCTTCACCATCATGGGCATTACCGCTCTGCCCGATCGTAATTTCGCGTTTGTCATCATGGGCGTGCTCACCTATGGCGCTATTGGACTTTGGGTCATGCCCACCGCATTCGAAGTGGTCGGTATGACAGGCATTATTATCTTCTTCGCTATATTCGCCGCCTCGGCCTGGTTTTGCCTGCCATATCTGCCAGACTCAGGTGAGGAACATGTGCAGGTGGAACAAGATGCCGTCAACCTGAGCGCCAGCCTCCGGCTGTTGGCGATTTTTGCCTATTTTGTCTACAACGTTGCCCAGGGCGTGATCTGGGCCTACCTGTTCCTGATCGGTATGAACGGCGGCGTGAGTGAACAGGAAGTTGCCAACGGCCTGATGGTCTCTCAGTTTCTCGGCATCGCAGGTGCCTTTCTTGCGGCACTGGCGGGTCGGCGCTTCGGGCGCATCATACCCCTGGCAATCGGCGTGATCGGTGGCGGTATCGTGCTCGCCTACCTGTACGGTACATTCACCGCATTTGTCTACGCGGTCACTGTTTGCATCTACAACTTCGCCTGGAATTTCAGCATGCCCTATCTGCTGGCCGCCATGGCCAGCTTCGATCGCTTGGGCCGCGTTGTGGTACACGCTGTGGCCGCGCAAATGCTGGGCCTGGCAGTCGGCCCGGCTTTTGCCGCATCACTGCTGTCCGAAGACGATTTCTCGCGCGTGATCACTGCGGGCATTGTCCTGTTTATTGTCTCGTACGTCCTGATACTCATTCCCTTGCTAGCGCATAAGCACAAGATCAGTGACTCACCCAGCTTAGAGGTACCCCAGGAATCATAGACGGCCGCTCCTGCCGTATGCATCGTCGTATCGCAACTCATCCGGCGGGTTTGAGCATCCATATCAAAGCGCGATGCCCAGGAGTTTTGGCTGGGGCCGTCTCCAGAGACGACTTTAAAGGGCCTATTTCAAGAGGCTGTTGACTAGACTAAGTTCTGAGGACTGCTTCTACGGGCAATTGCTAAAAGGTTATTTCTAAAAGGCTATTTGTAAAAGCTATTTCCAAGGGCTATTTCTACGGGCTATTTCTACGGGCTATCTATGGGGGCTGTCGCTAAGGCTTGTTTCTATAGGCTATGTCTAACAGCCCCTGCCAAGGGCACTCTCGGGGCGCGCTCCAGCTAAACCACGAAGGAAGGCCAAGCCTTATTCATCGCGTTTGACCGGTCCTCCGACCTTCTTCCAGGAGCCAAAGCCATCGGTAATATGCGCCACATTGTCCATACCCATATCAACCAGGGTGGCCACCGTCAGAGCGGAACGCCAGCCCGAAGCACAGTGAAAAATAAAGGTGGCGTCGCGGTCGAAGACGTCTTTGTAGTAGGGGCTGTCGGGGTCAACCCAGAATTCCGTCATACCCCTGGGGCAGTGAAAGCTGCCTGGTATAAAACCGTCTCGCTGCCGCTCGCGAATATCTCGTAAATCCACGATCACCACGTCATCATCCTGCAATCGCGTCATCACATCTGCGGCATCGATTTGAGTGATCTTGGATCTGGCCTTTCTCACCATCTCTGCCACACCCATTTTTAAGCTGCTAGGCATGCGTGAGTTCTCCTATTCGCACCAAGGGGTTCAGATAAGGCGAAAGCAGCCAGAGGCTCAGTTGGACTCAAACAGTTTAGCCACAATCTTCCACTGTCCCTCGGATTGCAGCAGCTGGAACTGATTCACAAAATCCATGCCCATAAAGCCACGCTCGGTTAACGTGCCGGTGGCAATATTATTGCCTATCACAATATCACTGATCTCAGTCTGGTAAACGGCGCCGGTGTCGACGGGTGCGGGATTGGAGGCAACTGCCTCAAAGAAGGGATCAGGAGTACCAGTCAACAGATTGCCAGCAAGAAAGCCATTCATGGCAGCCTGTGGATGAAACTGTGCCTGTAGCTTCTCGACATCGCCTGTTCTGCAGGCTTCGACATAAGCCGCGATCACCGCTTTCACCGCATCGGTTTGTTCGCTATCCGCCATCCCAGTATCACTCCCGCGATAAATTATGCTTTGTTACAGCCAATTGAGAGGCCTAACGGCTATGCCGCATCACCGGCACCGCATGGCATGCCCCTCACTCTCAGCATAATAATAGGCGCAGTCACGGAGCGCGACAAATGCAATGGTGCAAGTGCACGGCTTTCGTCAAACGCTTGTCCGGTACTGTCAATAGAATGGCTTTTCCGTCGAATTAGATGACCCTTAATTCAAGACCGCTGCGGAATAAATTGGCAATACGACAATGCTAACGGGATTTCTCTACAATGATTTGATCCGTAGGTCGACCAGTAGTTGACACCGATACCTTTGATGGCAGTCAGTTCTGAAACGAGCTCCATCGCTTCAGCACTAAGCAATGGTTTTCCAAGCCAGGCGAGGCCTAAACGCGCTGAGCTTGACGCGTCTAAGGCGCGCGGTATGCTGCATTATCTCACCCTTGTGTTTCGCCGGCACGCTGTTGCGCCCAAGATCCCAAGACCGACCAGTAGCTGGGCGTTGTAAATAAAAAGAAGCGGAGCACATCAACATGAACCACGCCATACAGAGAATCTGCATCTGGAGTGGACCGCTCTTCGCAGTGATCATGCTGGCTTGCCTATTTGCGCTGGGATTTATTCCACCACTGCCTGCTGCTTTGGATGCGACTCAGGTGGCGGATCACTATGATGGCAACCGTATCCTTTTTCGCGTGGGCGGTACCGTGATGATGCAGGCCAGTGTGCTGGTACTGCTCTGGACGATAGCCGTGTCTGTGCAACTCAGACGCGTCGAGCAAGGCCCGCCCATACTGTCGATTATTCAGCTGGTGTTTGGGGTTTGCGCAAACTTCTTGTTTACCTTCGTCGCCGCGGCATGGTCTCTGGCCGCTTTTAGACCGGAGCGAGAACCTACCGAAATACAGTTGCTGACGGACCTCGGCTGGTTCCTGCTAGTCATGCCCGTTGCCTTGCTCACGCTACAAGCGCTTGCGATTGGTGTCGCTATTCTCTCTGACCGCAATGCAAGGCCGTTATTCGCCCGATGGGTGGGTTACTTCAATATATGGACGGCCATTTTGTTTCTGCCCGGCGCGCTCATTACGTTTTTTAAATCTGGTCCCTTTTCCTGGGACGGCGTTCTCGTTTTCTGGCTGGCTCTCACTATATTCGTAGCCTGGATCTGCGTGATGGCGTTCGCCGTCAACCGCGCCATTGGGACCGAGTATCCATAACAATTAAACGCAGCGAGCATTCATTGACAGCGCAAACACAGGCGAGAGCGCAGATTCGCTTACCGGCAGAAGTAGGCGTCTGGATGTTTGTCCTGGGCGATCTGTTGGTGTTCGCCTTATTTTTCGCCACGTTTCTCGCCTATCGAGCGGAGTCCGTAACGCAATATGCAGGCGCACAAGCCAGCCTCAATCTGGCTTTAGGTACCGCCAATACGCTGTGTCTACTGACCAGTTCCTGGCTTATGGCTAGGGCGGTTAAAACCGCCAGAGAGCGTTCGGCCTTACAGGCAAAGCCGGCAATCGTTACCGCCATTGGCTTCGGTGTACTCTTCCTGGTAGGAAAAATCACCGAGTACGTGCAAAAGGGACGCAATGGCATCGGGGCGGATGAAACCGAGTTTTTCATGTTTTATTTTGTATTCACCGGGATTCATTTCGTACACGTTCTCATCGGGATTATCCTACTAGCGGTACTCGCCTATTCCTTAAGGACACCACAACTCAGTAAACGCCATCTGGGCTTGCTGGAGGGAGGCGGTGTCTACTGGCACATGGTCGATCTGCTGTGGATTATGCTGTTCACTTTATTTTATCTGATTCATTAACAAGGCCGTGCATTCCCTACACCTTAAAGTCACCGTCGTTTGGATTATTTTGTGTCTAAGCACGGCCGCGTCCGTTAGCGCAAGTACAAGCACGCCAACGCTAGCCCTCAATATCGCCGTGTTGGGTGTGGCTTGCATAAAGGTCTATCTGGTGATGCACTTTTTTATGGAGTTAGATCACGCGCCGCTAAGCTGGCGTGCCGTGTTTGCTATCTGGACACTCGCGCTCTTTATTGTGCTCACGTTTCTACTATGGCGCGGCGAGAATCTGCATACAGAAGCTCAGGCAGCCAGGCCACAGGCCAAGCCAAAGAGCGTGGTCATCGATACTCAGCAGAGTCGCTCACGCAATATCGCGTCACGATTAGATCAATCTCGCCCTTCCTAAATCCTCCGCCCGGCCTCGATATTTGTGCGGGCCTAGTTACTAGGTCACCTCTGATTAATCCCATGATGGAATTGATCAGAGTTGCCCTTGATTCTAGCGAGCGCTCTGCGCCTGAATTTCCCGGCCAATCATGACCGCCGCCAGTTTCGTTCTGGCAATCAGGGAGTCGACAGTGGTGTGCTCCCGGGACGAATGCGCACCAGACCCGTTGAGACCCAGGCTATCCACGGTAGGCAATCCGACACTCTGCGCGATAGACCCGTCTGTGCCCCCACCGGAAAACATGGCCCCCTGTATCGGCTCACCAATTAGCGCAGACAGGCCCATCGCATCAGCAATTAATGCATCGACAACGGCGTTCTCTTCTTTAGCAGGTCGGTGCAACACACCCCAGAACTCAGTCTTCGGTAGGTCGGGGAACTGCGGATTGTAGGCATAGGACGCGGCCGCGATGGCTTCAACCTCGGCCAGTAAGTACTGTCCATCCGCAATAGCCGGGTAACGTAGATCCACGTAGGCATCGGCGCAGCCCGGAATAGTGTTGCGTTTTTCGCCGCCGCCCATCATACCAACGTTAACTGTCACGCCGCGCTCATAATCTGTGAGTGCTTCAATGGCCACAATTTGCTGCGCCAAGGCCAGGTTAGCGGACACACCCTGCTCGTGCGCACCGCCTGAGT
>JBCDFM010000084.1:0-15062 GCA_039178015.1 Pseudomonadota bacterium | reverse complement strand
GAAGACAGTGAGTACAGATGACAAGGAAACGCTGCAAAAACTCGAGAAAAATCTGCAGATGGTGGTGTTTGGACAGGACGAGGCGATCAGCAGCTTGGCCACTTCTATTAAGCTTGCGCGAGCGGGGTTAAAGACTGGCGAAAAGCCGATTGGTTCGTTCTTACTGGCTGGTCCTACCGGTGTTGGCAAGACGGAGGTGACCAGGCAACTGGCGCGGATACTGGGCCTGGAGCTAATTCGTTTCGATATGTCTGAATACATGGAGCGCCATACGGTGTCTCGTCTGATTGGTGCCCCTCCCGGTTATGTCGGATTCGATCAGGGTGGCTTGCTAACGGATGCAGTAACGAAACATCCTCATGCAGTGGTCCTGCTTGACGAGGTGGAAAAAGCGCATCCGGAAGTATTTAACCTGCTACTGCAGGTTATGGACCATGGGACCTTAACCGATAACAACGGTCGCAAGGCTGACTTTCGCAATGTGATTTTGGTCATGACGACGAATGCCGGCGCGGAAACGATTAGCCGGCGGACGATCGGGTTTACGACGCAGGACCACAGCTCTGATGGCTTGGAAGCGATTAACAAGATGTTCAGCCCAGAATTTCGCAACCGCTTAGATAGCATTGTTCAGTTCCAACCTCTGGCGGAAGATGTGATTCTCACGGTGGTGGACAAGTTCCTTACGGAGCTGCAGGGTCAACTAGATGAGAAACGCGTGACGATTGATGTAGATGAGGACGCGCGACTCTGGCTTGTTGAAAAAGGCTACGACATCCACATGGGTGCGCGACCCATGTCTCGAGTAATACAAGAGCACATCAAAAAGCCTTTGGCGGAAATGGTTTTGTTTGGACCCCTGGCGCGCAATGGCGGCATCGCCGAAGTACGGCTGAATAAAACGGAAGGTAAGCTCGAGGTGACGGTGAAAGAAGAAGAGGCCGAGTTAGAGGAAGAGGCGTAGTCGAGCCGATCAACGTTCCCGGTAGGTAATTCTGCCCTTTGATAGGTCGTAAGGCGTAAGCTCAACACGGACCTTGTCGCCGGTCAAAATGCGAATGTAGTTTTTGCGCATCTTGCCAGAGATATGAGCCGTTACGACGTGCCCGTTTTCCAGCTGAACGCGAAATGTTGTATTTGGCAGGGTGTCGACCACCTCGCCTTCCATTTCAATCTGATCTTCTTTTGCCAATGGGCAACCCTCATGAAAAAAACAGTCGCGCATTTTGCCTGAAACAAAGCGCTAATGCCAATGTAAAAAATGCTTAGCAGAACGTGGCTAGACAGCAGACGTCGGGGATTTGGCGCAGCGTTAGTCGATCACTGACCACTTATTTTTTATGTACAGTTCTAAGGGCCTGTAGTCGGATTTATAGGCCATTTTCTTGCAGCCTTTAATCCAGTAGCCAAGATACAGGTAATCCAGCCCCAATGCTCTCGTGCGTTCGATTTGCCAGAGGATGGCAAAAGCGCCGAGGCTACGTTTATCACATTCTGGGTCAAAAAAAGTATAGATTGCGGACAGACCATCCTGCAGTTCGTCGACTACAGCCAGCGCGATCAGCTTCGGCCCGTCGTAAAAACGGTAGTAGTGCGTGCAGTCCCAGGCGTCATTGAGAAACGATTCGTACTGCTCGCGGTCGGGCGGGTACATGTCGCCGTCATAATGGCGCAGCTCGATATACCGACAATAAAGCTCGAACGCTTCCGCATCGCGCAGGTGATCGCTGCGCCTAACGCGCAAGTCCTGATTGCGTTTCCAGGTGCGTTTTTGACCGCGCCTGGGTTCGAACTCCGTGACGGGAATGCGTGCGGGAATGCAGGCTTCGCAATTCGTGCAGTGTGGTCTGTAGATATGACTGCCACTGCGACGAAAGCCGAGCAGCGATAAGTTGCTATACAGCAGTTTATCTACAGGTTGCCTGGGGTCGACAAACAGAGTCGTAGCTTCTTTGTCTTCGAGGTAGCTACAGCTGTGCGGATAGGTGGTATATACCTTTAAATCCCGCATTGATGAGGTCACAGCAACTCTCCACAGGTGCCCGGCAACGACCAGATGTCGGGCTTTGGTTCCAAGTCTATAGTGTGAGCAAGGCGGGCTTCGAAGTCCAGTCTATCTATATCTCTAGCACCCATAGTCATCATGTGGTTATTACCCACCTGGCAGTCGATGAGTTCGAAGTAGCCTTTTTGCAGAATATTGACCAGTGCGACAAGTGCTATCTTAGAGGTGTCTGGCCGTATACTAAACATGGATTCCCCGAAAAACACGCGTCCCAGTGCCACCCCGTACAGCCCACCCGTCAGTGACCGATTCTTATCAAATACCTCGATAGAATGCGCCAGGCCCATATTGTGTAAGCGCAGATACGCGTTCATCATGTCGCTGCCAATCCAGGTGCCGCTGCTGTATTGCCTGGGAGCGGCACAGGCGTGTATCACGCGTTCGAAAACTGAATCTACCTTCAAGGAGTAGGCGTCGCGTTTGAGCACTTTGCGCAATGAACGGGAGATATGCAGTTCCTTGGGAAATAGTACTGAGCGAGGATTAGGGCTCCACCAGAGAATAGGCTGCGGGGCTTCGTACCACGGAAATATGCCCTTTCGATACGCGTCAATCAGGCGCTCAGGTGTCAAATCACCGCCGGCGGCGAGTAGTCCGTTCGGTTCCTCTAATGCCGTATGGGTTGGCGGAAAGCATTCTTCCGGGCCCAGAAAGTGGATGCGACGAGACAAGCTACTGCGCTGAGCTTACAGGCTATCGAGGTATTTCTCTGCGTCCAGAGCGGCCATGCAGCCAAACCCAGCTGAGGTCACTGCCTGACGGTAGATATGATCGCCCACATCGCCGGCGGCGAATACGCCGTCGGTACTGGTGGCGGTCGCGTTGCCTTCGGTACCGCTGTGAATCGTGATGTAGCCATCTTTCATATCGAGCTGACCGCTAAATATATCGGTGTTGGGTTTGTGGCCGATTGCGATAAACACGCCGCTGAGATCTGCCTCCGTCGTCGTATTGTCTTTCACCGACTTAACCCGAATGCCTGTGACGCCACTGTCATCACCCAGGACTTCGTCCAATGTGTGGTCCCAGAGAATTCTGACCTTGCCTTCTTGCTCGCGCGCGAACAAGCGGTCCTGCAGAACCTTTTCCGCCCTCAAGGCGTCCCGTCGATGCACCAGTGTGACTTCAGAAGCGATGTTGGCGAGGTATAGAGCTTCTTCCACTGCGGTGTTGCCGCCGCCGATCACTGCAACTTTCTGATTGCGATAGAAGAATCCGTCACAGGTCGCGCAAGCACTCACGCCTTTGCCCATAAAAGCTTGCTCGCTGGGCAAGCCCAAATACTGTGCTGTTGCGCCTGTAGCGATAACCAGTGCATCACAGGTATAGGTCGCAGAACCGGTCAGTGTGAAAGGTCGTGAGGCGAGGTCGACCCGCTCGATATGATCAAACTGAATCGTCGCGTCCAGGCGTTCTACGTGTGCCTGCATCTCTTGCATGAGCTGTGGACCCTGCAGGTCATGCGCACCGCCGGGCCAGTTTTCAACTTCCGTGGTGGTGGTTAATTGGCCTCCCTGCTGCATCCCAGTGATAACCAGCGGCTTTAGGTTTGCTCGTGCGGCGTAAACAGCGGCGGTGTAGCCGGCGGGCCCGCTTCCCAAAATGATTAACTTGTGATGCGTAGCGTTGCTCATGGTGTTCAATCTCATCGTTGGTGGTCATACAGCAGATGCTTTTGTGACTTTGTCGGGCACTGCCATACACTTCATGGGGGCGGACTATGGTACTTTAAAGCCTGGAAACCAGCAAAGAAGAAGCTATTTCTAAATAACGCCTATAAACCTTTGAAATTAATGATAAAGATAGTCACAATATGTGCGATGAATGAAACCGAAACCCAGACCATTCTGACGGGCGCAGTACTGCCATGAGCAGGGCTCGTGCATCGGCGGCGCAAGCCGCAAAGAAGGATTCAGTGTGGGGCCCCCGCCTGCGAGAAGGCGCTTTTATCGGGGTCAGCGCAATGTGCCTGTACATGCTGCTCGCCCTATTCACCTATGACTCGGGTGACCCCAGTTGGTCAGGTACTGGCAGCGGTGGTGCAATCCATAACCTTGGTGGACCGACCGGTGCCTGGCTGGCAGATGTGTTTTTCTCGCTGGTGGGATATGCCGCCTACCTGTTCCCTCTGCTGTTGGCGTATCGGGCTGTAGTGATTCTGCTGGAACGCTACGAGAGCAAGGGTTTTGATTGGATGACGTTTGGTATTCGAGCGCTGGGTCTGGTGTTGGTGATGATAGCAGGCACGGCCCTGGCCGCTATGAACGACCATGGGGGGTCCGACCTGCCCCAGGGTGCAGGCGGGATATTGGGTCAGGCGATCAGCGCTAACTTCACGGTGGCCTTCAGTGCAGTGGGCAGCAGGCTCATACTGCTGGCCGTCTTTTTGTTTGGTATGACCATATTTACCGATCTCAGCTGGTTAAAACTCATGGAGCAGGTGGGTGCGGCTAGCATTAAATCCTTTAACACAGGTCGGCAGTGGCTGCTAAAGACCTTGGACACAGTGCGAGATCGACGAGCAAGAGACAAAGCGGTTGAAGCCCGAAAAATGGTGATCACAGAGCACGTTGAGCGTGAAAAAAAGCGGACTCCGCCAAAAATAAAACCACCAAAAGCGAAGACAGAATCGAGCGAGCGCGAGGAAAAGGAAAAACAGCGACCGCTGTTTGATGCGCCGGTAACGGGGTCGTTGCCGCCCCTGGAATTACTCGACCCCAATGTGAACGATCCCGATGCGGGTTATTCTAAAGAGGCGCTAGAGGGTTTATCCAAGCTCCTGGAGCTAAAGTTAGCTGACTTCGGGATTTCCGCAGAGGTTACGGCAGTATACCCGGGGCCGGTGGTGACTCGATTCGAAATTCAGCCCGCGCCGGGAGTGAAAGTCTCGAGGATCTCTAATCTCGCCAAAGATCTCGCTCGTTCACTGGCTGTTATCAGCGTGAGAGTGGTTGAGGTTATCCCCGGTAAATCGGTTGTCGGGATAGAAATTCCTAATGAACATAGAGAGATCGTCAACTTTCGTGACGTGCTCGCGTCAAAATCATTTGATCAAAGTAAATCGCCGCTGACCCTCGCTCTGGGTCATGACATCTCTGGACTGCCCGTCGTTGCCGATCTTGCGAAAATGCCGCATCTACTTGTTGCGGGCACAACCGGCTCGGGCAAGTCAGTGGGAGTCAACGCCATGTTGCTCAGTCTGCTTTATAAAGCAAGCCCAGCAGATGTAAGACTGATACTGGTCGACCCCAAAATGCTCGAGCTATCGGTATACGATGGCATTCCCCACCTGTTAACACCAGTTATCACCGATATGAAAGATGCGGCGAATGGGCTGCGCTGGTGCGTGGCGGAGATGGAGCGGCGCTACAAGCTGATGGCAGCGCTGGGCGTTCGCAACCTGGCGGGTTTCAATCGCAAGGTCCTGGATGCGGAAAAAGCGGGCAAACCAATTGATGACCCATTGTGGACACCAGATCCGATGTTGACACTCACGGAAGAAGAGCAAACGACACCTGCTCTCGAAAAGCTACCCTCGGTTGTTGTGGTGATCGACGAGTTTGCCGACATGATGATGGTAGTCGGTAAAAAGGTGGAGGAACTGATCGCACGCATCGCGCAAAAAGCGCGTGCAGCTGGGATTCACCTGGTGCTCGCGACACAGCGACCTTCGGTAGACGTCATCACTGGATTGATTAAAGCCAATATACCCACGCGTATAGCGTTTCAGGTATCTTCCAAAATTGATTCACGGACGATTCTTGACCAGGGCGGGGCAGAGCAGCTTCTAGGCCATGGAGATATGCTCTACCTGCCCCCGGGAAGCGGTGTGCCCACGCGGGTTCATGGTGCGTTCTGCTCTGATGATGAAGTTCATCGGGTCGTCGCGGATTGGAAGCGACGCGGGGAACCCCTGTATATCGATGGACTCTTAGATGAAGGTTCAAGCACGCCGGTCACCGCGGGCGAAATGCAGGCTAGCGCGTCGGAGGAGGCCGATGAAAGTGATGCTTTGTACGACGAAGCGGTGCACTACGTTCTACAGAGCCGGCGCGCATCCATATCCAGCGTGCAGCGTAAATTGCGTATTGGCTACAACCGGGCGGCGCGTCTGATAGAAACCATGGAGGCCGCAGGTGTGGTCTCGAGCATGGGCAGCAATGGTCAACGGGAAGTGCTGGCGCCTGCGCCACAGGAGGAGTAAGAGTCGTGCGGAGTGCATTAAATCTGCTCGTGATATTTGCCGGGTTCTCAGTGTTGCCAGTGATTGCAGAAGTCAACGATGCAACAGAGGAGCTTCTGGAAAAACTTAATCCGATCCAGCAGCTGCAGGGTCGCTTTGTTCAACGACAATTTGATGAGCAAGGTGAGGTGCTGCTCGAGTCGGCCGGCACTTTCAAGCTCCTGCGTCCTGCTTATTTCAGTTGGGAGATAGAGTCACCTGACAGACAGCTGATTATCGCGGATACAGAGTTTCTATGGCATTACGATATGGATTTGGAGACGGTAACGCGGCGACCGGTTGATGACAGCATAGAAGCATCTCCACTTCAGGTCCTTGCAGGAGATGCCTCCGGTTTGCGTGATAACTATGAGGTCGAGCAGGCGGCCAACGACAGCTTCGTATTGCTCCCCAGAGATAGCGCTCAGGGGTTTCGAGAGCTTACCGTTCACTTTACGGAACAGGGTTTGAGTCAGCTGGATATCGTTGATCGCCTGGGTCAGCAAATCAGCGTGACGCTTCTCGAGCTTGATGACGCTTCGCTGCTGACGCCTGAGACGTTCGTATTCGAGCCACCGGATAGCGATGTCGATATCTTCTACTATGACGACTGAGCCCGCCCAGGATGGTCTTTTTAGCGAGGATCACGCGCAGCAGAGCAAGCTGAAGGGCAACCCCTACAGTGAGGCTGGCTATCAACCCTTAGCCTCTCGACTTCGCCCTGAGACGCTAGAGCAATATGCCGGACAGGAACACCTGCTTTCACCAGGAAAACCTTTACGTCGCGCGATAGACAGCGGTCAGTTGCACTCAATGATTTTTTGGGGTCCACCAGGCGTAGGCAAAACCACTCTGGCAAGGATAGCCGCCGAACAGGCGAACGCCCAATTTCTGCAGCTGTCGGCGGTGCTTGCCGGAGTAAAGGAGATTCGGGCCGCGATTGCCGAGGCCAAGACGCAACGCAAAGCAGGTCGCGACACGGTGCTGTTTGTCGATGAAGCACATCGATTTAATAAATCCCAGCAAGATGCATTCCTCCCCTTTGTTGAGGACGGTACGCTTATTTTTATTGGCGCTACTACGGAGAATCCATCCTTTGAGCTCAATAATGCGCTGCTGTCGCGCTCACGCGTCTATAAGCTGCGCCCGCTTGAAACGGAAGCGCTGACCGGTGTGCTTGAGCGTGCGCTAGAGACGCTGGCAGATTCGGCAGATGGCAATAGGATCAGCGTTGAACCCCAGAGATTGGGCGTAATTGCCCAGCAGTGCGATGGTGATGCGCGTAGAGCGCTCAACCTGTTGGAACTCGCAGCGGACCTTGCTACTGATGGGGTGATTACTGAGGCTACACTTGAAGAAGTACTTCAGGCTTCGTTGCAGCGCTTTGATAAAGGTGGTGATATCTTTTACGACCAGATCAGCGCGCTGCATAAGTCTGTGCGAGGCAGTTCCCCCGATGCGGCCTTGTACTGGCTTTGCCGAATGCTGGCTGGAGGCTGTGACCCCCTTTACATTGCCCGCCGGGTGCTGCGCATGGCAAGTGAGGATATCGGCAATGCCGATCCGCGCGCCCTGAGCATCTGCTTAGATGCTTGGCAGGTACAGGAGCGTCTTGGCAGTCCCGAGGGAGAGCTTGCGATTGCCCAAGCAGTTGTCTACCTCGCGTCCGCTGCCAAGAGTAATGCGCTATATAAGGCGTTTTCTGCAGCCACCGAGGACGCGACACGCTGTGGCAATCTTGAAGTCCCGCTACATCTTCGCAATGCACCCACTCAACTGCTTAAAGACATGGAGCATGGCGTTGATTATCGCTATGTGCATGATGAGGAGGGCGCCTATGCCCCTGGCGAGAACTACTTCCCCGAAGAGTTAAAAGATCGCAGCTACTATGAGCCAGTAGACAGAGGGCTGGAAAGCAAAATACTGGAGAAGTTTAAGCACTTACGCGAACTGGACAAGTTCAGTTCCCATCGGCGTTATCAGGATAGTAAAAGATGAGCAAGGCAGTTCTCGTTACCGGCGGAGCTGGCTATATCGGTTCGCATGTCTGTGTAGAGCTGTTGCAGCAAAACTATGCCGTTATCGTTTTGGACAACCTGTCCAACGGTAGCCCTGTAGCTCTGGAGCGGGTGCAGGCCGTTACCGGCAGATCGTTAGTCTTTCAGCGCGGTGACGTGCGTGATAAGCAGCTAGTAAGTCAGCTGTTGAGTAGCCATAGCATCGACGCCGTGATTCACTTTGCCGGTCTAAAAGCGGTTGGAGAATCGGTTGCAGTGCCTTTGGAGTACTATGACTGCAATCTCGTAGGTACTCTCACTCTGCTGCAGGCCATGCGCGAAAGCGGCGTAAAGCGTCTGGTGTTTTCATCTTCAGCAACGGTATATGGCGATCCTGCTTCAAACCCGATCGACGAGACGTTTCCCCTGCAGGCTACCAACCCCTATGGGCGAAGTAAGTTAATGATAGAAGAGATCCTGCGTGATCTCGTAGCCTCCGACACCAGCTTGAGCGTTTCGATACTACGCTACTTCAATCCGGTTGGAGCTCACCAAAGCGGCATGCTCGGCGAGCATCCAAGTGGTGTCCCCAATAATCTGATGCCCTATGTTGCGCAAACCGCGACCGGGCTCAGGCAGCAGCTATCCGTGTTCGGTGGTGATTATCCGACGCGAGACGGGACGGGTGTAAGAGACTACATTCACGTTACTGATCTAGCTTTGGGCCACATTAAAGCGCTGCAAAAACTCACCCGCGACCGCGGTTGTATGATTCACAATCTCGGGACAGGCACAGGTTATTCGGTGCTTGAAATGGTAAGGGCGTTCGAAGCCGCCAGCGGGCGGGTTATCCCTTATGAGGTCGTCTCCCGTCGCGCAGGAGATATCGCAGAGTGCTACGCCAATCCGGCCCGAGCGGAAGCCGAATTAGACTGGCGGGCGAAACGCGACCTGGCGACGATGTGCGAAGATACCTGGCGCTGGCAACAGCAGAATCCTCAAGGCTATCCCGATGAGACGGTGTGATAAAGCGCTGCGCCCCTCAGGTAAAACCAGTACAATGCGGCCTCGATAGCGCAAGCAAAAAGCACAATGAAATTCCTAATATTTATCGCTCTCGGTGGTGCTTCCGGTGCTGTAGCCCGCTACCTACTCGGCACCTGGGTGCATCGTCTGTGGGAAGGGCACTTTCCCATGGGGACGTTGCTGGTTAACGTCGTCGGGTCGTTTGCCATCGGCGTCGTCTATGTGCTGATCGTCGAGAGAGAACTGATACATCACGATTGGCGTGGCATGCTGATGGTCGGTTTTCTGGGCGCGTTTACAACTTTCGCTACCTTTTCTCTGGAAACCATCACGCTGCTGGAATCGGGTCAGATTTGGCACGCACTGGGATACGTACTCGCCAGCGTGGTACTGTGTCTTGCGATGGCAGGTGTCGCCATACAGCTGACACGAGCCCTGATCTAATCATTGCGCTTGACGCACTCTTGTGTAACTAAACAGGACCAAATTCCATGTTGGATATTAAGTTATTGCGCCAGGATCCCGAGACCGCTGCAGCAGCGCTTGCTAAGCGAGGGTTCGACTTCGACATTCAGGGATTCGAGACTTTGGATGCCCGTCGCAAGCAGGCAGACGTGCAGTTGCAAGATATGCAGGCTCAAAGTAAAAAAGCATCGAAGAAAATTGGAGAGCTCGTGGGGCAGGGCTTGTCTGTCGAGGAGGCGAAAGCTCAGGTCAGTGAGGCACTGCAAGCGATCGCTGGTGAGATAGCGGATCTGACCGAACAGGGAAAGCGCGTACACGCGGAACTGAACGACCTGCTTTTAGCCATACCCAATCTCCCGGCTGCTGATGTACCGACTGGAGCGAACGAAGAGGACAATATAGAAGTAGCGCGATGGGGTCAGCCCGGCCAGTTCGATTTCCCCGTCAGAGATCATGTAGATGTCGGGGAAGGCCTAGGGCTAATGGACATCGAAACTGCAGGCAAGCTGACGGGTTCGCGGTTTACCGTCATGTATGGAGCGTTAGCGCATTTACATCGGGCACTTATTCAATTCATGCTGGATATTCATACCCGGCAACACGGTTATCAAGAGATTTACGTTCCTTACATTGTCAATCGCGACTCGCTTCAGGGCACAGGCCAGCTTCCCAAATTTGAAGAGGACCTTTTCCGTCTGCAGGGCGACGACGGTTACTATCTCATTCCAACTGCTGAAGTCCCGGTGACTAATGTGGCTCGAGATCGTATTTTCGAAGATAGCGAACTGGGAGAGGTGGGGCTGAAATTCGTCTGCCACAGCCCATGCTTTCGCAGTGAGGCTGGAAGCTATGGCCGCGATACGCGAGGTATGATCCGCCAACACCAGTTCGAGAAAGTGGAGATGGTCCAGCTGGTTCGGCCTGAGCAATCCGATGCAGCTCTGGAACAGCTGACGGCGCATGCCGAAGCAGTACTGCAGGCGTTGAACTTACCTTATCGCAAAGTAGTGCTTTGCGGAGGAGACTTGGGATTCTCGGCCTGCAAAACCTATGATTTGGAAGTCTGGTTACCGGCCCAGGATCAATATCGAGAAATCTCTTCCTGCAGCAGTTTTGGCGACTATCAGGCCAGACGAATGAGGGCTCGTTGGCGCAATCCTGCGACGGGTAAGCCTGAACTGCTGCACACACTCAATGGCTCTGGGCTGGCGGTGGGCCGTACTCTGGTTGCTATACTGGAAAATTATCAGCTCGCAGATGGGGGGGTGGCCGTACCGGAGGTACTGCAAACCTATCTTGGCGGTATGTCGATGCTGCGTGGCTAACGATGGAATTTTTGCCGATTAACCTGCGAATCCGAGGGGCCAGGGTTGTACTGGTAGGGGGTGGTACGGTCGGCACGCGCAAGGCCCGATTGCTGCTTAAGGCGGGTGCTGATCTTGTGGTGGTCACGCCTACAATCACATCAGAACTTGAGGCGCTCCTGTCTGAATCTAATGGCATCTGGTTACAGCAGGAATACGATAGCGCGGTATTGGCAGAGGCGGTATTGGTCGTTGCCGCAACGCCAACCCAGATGGTGAATGAGCAGGTGTACCGCGACGCCACGCGCCGTCAGCTGCCAGTGAATGTGGTCGATTCGCCAGGTCTGTGCACGTTTATCTTTCCCGCCATCGTCGAGCGAGAAGCTCTGACAATCGCGATTTCCAGCGGCGGTAACGGTCCGGTGTTGGTGCGCGCTCTGCGGCGGAAGATTGAGGCGATGGTGCCTGCCGCGTACGGTAAGCTGACCGCATTCATCGGTCGCTTGCGCCCCGCCGTCAAGCAGCAAATACCTGAGGAGGGGCCTAGACGATTATTTTGGGAGCAGGTCGTCGATGGCTCGGTGGCCGAGCTGGTACTGGCTGGCAAAGAGTCCCAGGCACAAGACATGCTTGAACACCAGCTGGCGGATTCTGCATCACTTTTTCGCGGGGAGGTATACCTTTTAGGAGCGGGGCCGGGAGACCCCGACTTAATGACCTTCAAAGCGCAGCGTCTTTTACAGAGCGCGGACGTCGTACTCTATGACCGCCTGGTGTCGCAGCCTATTTTGGAAATGGCGAGGCGAGACGCGGATCGTATTTACGTTGGTAAGGCTCGAGCCGAGCATGCGGTGCCGCAGCAGGACATTAATCAGCTATTAGTCTCGCTTGCTCAGCAGGGCAAACGCGTGGTGCGGCTGAAGGGAGGTGACCCTTTTATCTTCGGGCGAGGTGGCGAAGAGATCGAGTTGCTCGCCAGATATCAGATTCCGTTTCAAGTGATTCCCGGTGTCACGGCGGCCAGTGCTGCGGCCTGTTACGGCGGCATCCCACTTACCCACCGCGATTACGCTCAAAGCGTGCGCTTTGTGGCAGGCCATCTGCAAGACGGTACTGTGAACCATCAGTGGGAAAATTTTCGCTCCGAATCCGAGACCCTGGTGTTTTATATGGGGCTTACAGGTCTGGCAGTGATTTGTGAGCAGTTGCAGAAGCATGGCCGCGACAGCGCTACCCCCATTGCCTTGATTGAGCGGGCAACGACTGCAAATCAGCGCGTCCTGACTGGCACCCTGGCTACGATGGCGGATGTGGTAGAACGCGAACAACCGCGCGCACCGACCTTAATTATTGTGGGTAATGTGGTACGTCTGCACGACGATCTGGCTTGGTTCGGAGAAAACCCCACGGTGGCGGGATAAAAAAACCCGGCTGAAGCCGGGTTCGTAAGGGCTATCTCGGAGTTTACTCAGTGGTTTCTTCGGCTGGCGAGTTAATCGCAAATGCACGTTCATTGATGAGCAAAACGTCTACCAGTACATTGCCTGCTTCGGTCAACAGTACGTCGGGCTCATCGCTGTCCGCATCTTCATCGACTGTAACCAGTGCATCCCCTTCCGCGGAAGCGTCTTCAAGGAGATCAGATGATTCATCGCTCTCCTCTTCGTCCAGGCTGGCCAAGGGTTCCTCCCCTTTGGCTGTGCGTCGCTTGTTTTCAATATCCAGAGCCTGTTGCTCTCGGCTCTCTCGCAGTTCAAGACGAGCGACTTCATTTAGAGGAATCTCGGAGACGTCGCTGTAGGCCCTGGCAAGATCGACCTGATCTTGCAAGTAGACGAAGTCGGGGTTCGCTGCGCTGCGCTCCTCATACATCGCCGATACCAGCGGGACAACGCTCGACAAATCGTTGTATCGATGGTGACGCACAGGATTGATCTGATCCCAGCTCAGCGCGTTGTCCAAGGAACTCTCGCCTATTTGATCGTGATCAAACAGGGCAGGGAAGGTCAGATCAGGTACTACGCCTCTGTGCTGAGTGCTGTCGCCTGATATTCGATAGAACTTGCTTTCTGTGATTTTGAGCTGCCCTTCGCTGAGTGGAATGAGCGTCTGGACTGTACCCTTGCCAAAGGAGCGATCGCCGACGATCAGACCGCGACCGTAATCCTGTATTGCGCCGGCAAAAATTTCCGAGGCTGAGGCGCTAAGGCGGTTTATAAGCACCACCAGTGGTCCATCATAAAAATTGGTCTTAAGCCGCTTGCCATCGCGCCACACGCGGCGCGAAGAGTGACGAATTTGCACCGTAGGGCCGTACTCAATAAACAAACCGGTCAATTCGTTGGCCTCTTGCAAGGAGCCACCGCCATTGTTGCGAAGGTCTACAACGATGCCCTCGACCCCTTCATCCTGAAGCTCTTGCAGTAGCACCTTTACATCCCGAGTTGTGCTCTTGTAGTCATCGTCGCCTCTGCGCATCGCGTCGAAGTCGATGTAAAAGGCGGGAATATCAATCACGCCTACTTTGATTGTGCTATCGCCGTCGGGTACCTCGATAATGCTCTTTTGAGCGGACTGCTCCTCGAGTTTTACTTTGTTCCGTACAATGGTGACGACCTTGTGCTTGTCCCCCGCCTTGGATTTGGCGGGAATAACCTGCAGTCGAACAGTGGAGTCCTTCGGCCCACGAATAAGTTCAACGACTTCATCGAGACGCCAGCCGATTACGTCTTCAATGGGACCCTCTTCACCCTGACCAACGCCGATGATGCGGTCGGCAGGTTTCAATTCACCCTGCTTATCTGCGGGGCCCTTGGCTACGAGTCTGGCTACTTTGGTGAACTCATCTTCCTGCTGAAGCACAGCACCGATGCCTTCCAGGGAGAGGCTCATGTTAATGTTGAAATTCTCAGATCGTCGAGGTGATAGATAGTTAGTGTGCGGGTCATACAGCTCGGTTAGCGAGTTGGCGTAGGTCTGGAAAACATCCTGGTTGTTAAACTGGCCTACGCGCTTGAGTTGGTTTTTGTAGCGTTTCTGTAGCGTTGGCGCAATTTCATCGGCCGCCTTGTCGGCCAGTTTCAGGCTTAGTACCTCATTTTTGACGCGCTTGCGCCAGCGATCGTCTAACTCCTCTTCGTTCGCAGCCCATTCCAGCTGCTCGGTTTTTAGTGGCATGGTCTCATCGACGGTGAAGTCCATAGCCTCGATTTGCTCTGGTAGAGTTTCAACCAGTCCCTCAAGTCGACTTTCCAGCCGCTGTTGATAGCGATTAAAGATAACGAATCCCGCCTCAAGATTGCCTTCATGCAATTGCTCGTCCATGGCGGTGCGGTATTTCTCGAATTCGGCGATATCAGCAGCCGTAAAAAACATCTTGGCGCGGTCGAGGCTGTCGATATAGCTGTCGAGGTGTTGCGAAGACAGCTCGTCATCATAGCGGTGCTTGGCATAGTGACGTTGTTCGAGCTGTTCAATCAGTTCGACCATGGTCTCGCGCTGGGCGTCCGTTGCCTCGATAAGCGCCCAGGCGGTTGAGGAGGCGCAAAGCAGCAAGCACACTGGAAGGCTGATTGTTACCGTGCGTTTTATTCTGGTTAGTAAATACAAGAGCTTGCCACCTTTAAGTTGCTAGTGTGAGTAAGTGTAACGTCCGCGCAGCGAGGGTGAAACACAGACACTATAGATAAGTCCATTTTGGGAAAGTTCGCCAGTTGAAGCAAATTGCATGGGTCGCAGCGAGTCCCAGGCTCGCTAAACTTCGCTCTCAACCCTGGGAAATAGTGTATCTTTCATTAGTATACATCTTTAACTTATTGTATTTACAGGATAAAAGTGCCTTTTACAGGTCGTTGCGGGTCTGGACCCGGCGCATTGAAAGAGAGTTTAATAGCTTTCGCGCACGTATTTGGGAGTAAGGTTGGGTCAGGGGCAGCGACCTCGTCGACTTAACATTGTTGGATTTTTGCGAAGGAGCGCACATT